>DCUM01000149.1 GCA_002327255.1 bacterium UBA2214
TTCCAGGAAGAGACCGAAACCGATCTCTTCGGCGAGCAGGCGGTGCTCTGCGGCGGTGTCACCGAGTTGATGCGCGCGGGATTCGAGACGCTGGTCGCCGCCGGCTATCAGCCCGAAGTGGCCTATTTCGAGTGCATGCATGAACTGAAACTGATTGTCGATTTGATTTATGAAGGCGGCATGACGCAGATGTACGAATCGGTCAGCGACACGGCCGAGTTCGGCGGCTATACGCGCGGGCCGCGGGTGATCGGCGCCGAGAGCCGCAAGGCCATGGTGGAAATTCTCCGCGAAATTCAGAGCGGTGCGTTTGCCACGGAATGGGTGCTCGAGAATCAGGCTCATGCGCCGCGTTTCAAGGCGCTGCGCCGCCTCACGCAGACCGCGCAGATTGAACAGATCGGCGCGCATCTGCGCGGCATGATGAGCTGGCTGAAAAAATGAGGAAAGGAAGGGGTTATGTCCCGGGAACGCATTCTTGTATTTGACACGACGCTGCGCGATGGCGAGCAATCGCCGGGCGCCAGTCTCGGCGTCAATGAGAAATTGACCATCGCCGAGCAACTGGCGCGTTTGCGCGTGGACGCCATCGAAGCCGGTTTTCCGGTCTCCTCGCAGGCGCAGTTTGAGGGGGTGCAGTTGGTGGCCGCGCACATCAAGGGACCGGCCATCGTCGCCCTGGCGCGCTGCATCGACAAGGATATCGATGTGGCCTGGGAGGCCCTGAAAAAAGCGCAGCGGCCGCGCATCCATACCTTTGTCGCCACCTCCAAAATTCATATGGAGAAGAAATTCCGCAAGGGCGAGGATGAAATTCTCGAAATGGCCGTGGCCGGCGTCAAACGCGCCAAATCCCTTTGCGAAGAGGTCGAGTTCTCGCCGGAGGATTCGGCGCGCACCGGCCTGGAATTCCTGCTGCGCATCGTCGAAGCGGCGATCAGCGCGGGGGCCACGGTCATCAATATCCCCGATACCGTGGGATTTGCCATGCCGGAGCAGTTCGGCGCTCTGATCCGGACCGTGCGCGAACGGGTTCCCAACATCCACAAGGCCATTCTCAGCGTCCATTGTCACAATGATCTCGGCCTGGCGGTGGCCAATACCCTCGCCGCGGTGCACAACGGCGCCCAGCAGGTCGAGGTGACGGTCAACGGCGTCGGCGAACGCGCCGGCAATGCCTCGCTCGAGGAGGTGGTGATGGCGCTGAAGACGCGGGCGGACTTTTTCGGCAAAACCACCAACATCGAAACGCGTGAAATTCTCCGCACCAGCAGGATGGTCTCCTCCCTGATGGGCATTCCCGTCCAGCCCAACAAGGCGATCGTCGGCAGCAACGCCTTCGCGCACGAATCGGGCATCCATCAGGATGCGGTGATCAAGGATGCCACCACCTATGAAATCATGTCGCCCCAGGACATCGGCCTGCAGTCGAATGCCATCGTGCTGGGCCGTCACTCCGGCCGCCACGGCCTGAAAATGCGCCTGATGGAACTGGGTTATCAACCGCAGCCGGCCGAACTGGATCACATCTATCAGCGTTTCCTTGAAATTGCGGATCGCAAAAAAGAGGTCTTTGACGAGGATCTGTTCGCCCTGATGAGCAACGAGACGCAGGAGACCAAAGAGACCTGGAGTCTCGCCTATTTTCATATTCTCTCGGGCAACAAAACCGTGCCCACGGCCACGGTGGGATTGAGCCGCGGAGAGCAGGTCGTGCAGGAAGCGGCGGTCGGCGACGGTCCGGTCGATGCCGCCTATCGCGCCCTGGACCGCATGGTGAATCTGCCGGTGACGCTGCAGGATTACAGCCTGCGCGGCGTGACCGGCGGCAAGGATGCAATCGGGGAGGTCTTTGTCCGCGTCCGCCATGAAGGCGTGACCTGGCTCGGCCGCGGCGCCTCCACCGATATCATCGAGGCTTCCATTCGCGCCTATCTGCATGCGCTGAACCGGATTCTGGCGGCGCAGACGGCTTCGGCGCCCGGGAGCTGAGCACCGCCGCAGCGGGCGCATGGTAAAACGGGATGGTGCCTCCGCTCCGCCGCGCCGGCCGCTACGGCCGTGAGACCCCGGTTTCGAACTGTACGCCGAGCTGGAAGCTACGGCCGGGAGGCCCCGGCGTCGAACTGTACACCGCGCCGGCCGCTACGGCCGGGAGATCCCGGCTTCGAACTGTTTGCCGCGCCGGCCGCTACGGCCGGGAGGCCCCGGTTTCGAACTGTACGCCGCGCCGGCCGGCCATCTGATCGTTGCCAGGACTAACTGTTGCTGCCATTTGTGGCATCACTTTCGTCAATTCAAAAACATGAGGTTCACATGCAAATTCGCGTCGCAGTGCTCCCCGGAGACGGCATCGGTCCGGAGGTGGTTCAGGAAGCGGTCGAAGTGCTGACGCTGATCGGCCGTGAGAGCGGAATCGAATTTGAATTTGCGGCCGCGCTGGTCGGCGGCGCCGCCCTGGAAAAAACGGGCGAACCCTTGCCGCCCCAGACCCTGGCGCTGTGCAAAAACAGCGACGTGGTGCTGCTCGGCGCCATCGGCCATCCCAAATATGACAGCCTGCCCCCGGCGCAGCGGCCGGAACGGGGCCTGCTGGGCTTGCGCGAGGGACTCGGTCTCTATGCCAATCTGCGGCCGGCGCGCATCTATCCCGGCCTGGTGGATGCCTCCAGCCTCAAGGCGGAGCTGGTCCGGGACATCGATATCCTGATCGTGCGCGAATTGACCGGCGGACTCTACTTTGGAGTGCCGCGGGCGATTGAAAAGGATCGCGCCTTTAACACCATGCTCTACCACCGCCACGAAGTCGAACGCATCGCCCGTGTCGCCTTCGATGCCGCGCGCCGCCGCGGCAAAAAAGTGACCTCGGTGGACAAGGCGAATGTCCTGGAGGTGTCGCAGTTCTGGCGCCAGGTCGTCCTGGAAGTCGCCAGGGCGTATCCCGAGATCGCCCTGGATCACATGTATGTCGACAATTGCGCCATGCAACTGCTGCGCAATCCAAAACAATTTGATGTCATTCTCACGGAAAACATGTTCGGCGATATCCTCAGCGACGAGGCCGCGATGCTGACCGGGTCGCTGGGCATGCTGCCGTCGGCCAGTCTTGGCACGGGCACGGCCCTCTATGAGCCGGTGCATGGATCGGCGCCGGACATCGCCGGNNTGATGCTGCGCCACAGCCTGAACAGGCCGCAGGAAGCGGCGCGGCTCGATGCCGCCATCGGCCGGGTGCTGACGGAAGGCGCGCGCACGCGCGATATCGCCGCGCCGGGAGAATCGGCGATAGGCACGGCGGAGATGGGAAGCGCCATTCGCGAAGCGTATCAGCGGTTGTAGGAGCCCTCTCCAGAGGGCGATCCGGGAGATGGGAAGCGTCATTCGCGAAGCGTATCAGCGGTTGTAGGAGCCCTCTCCAGAGGGCGATCTCGGAGGCGCCCATAGCAGGGCAACCCGTTCACCGTCGGGCTCGGGAGAGCCCTCCTACAACGGATTTTGAAACGCACATGTAGGAGCCCTCTCCAGAGGGCGATCTCGGAGATGGGAAGCGCCATTCGCGAAGCGTATCAGCGGTTGTAGGAGCCCTCTCCAGAGGGCGATCTCGGAGATGGGAAGCGCCATTCGCGAAGCGTATCAGCGGTTGCAGGAGCCCTCTCCAGAGGGCGATCTCGGAGGCGCCCATAGCAGGGCAACCCGTTCACCGTCGGGCTCGGGAGAGCCATCCTACAACGGATTTTGAAACGCACATGCAGGAGCCCTCTCCAGAGGGCGATCCGGGAGATGGGAAGCGCCATTCGCGAAGCGTATCAGCGGTTGTAGGAGCCCTCTCCAGAGGGCGATCTCGGAGGCGCCCATAGCAGGGCAACCCGTTCACCGTCGGGCTCGGGAGAGCCCTCCTACAACGAATTTTGAAACGCACATGCAGGAGCCCTCTCCAGAGGGCGATCCGGGAGCGCCGAGCGCCAGATCGGCCAAAAAGTCCATCAATGGATAACATCTTTTATTCGGAGTCCCCATGTCAGATCGTCTCATCGTCTACGACACCACTCTCCGCGACGGCGGCCAGAGCGAAGGCATCTCTTTTTCCGCGGATGACAAAATCAAGATTGCGCGTCTGCTGGACGACTTTGGCATCGATTATATCGAGGGCGGCTGGCCGGGCTCCAATCCCAAGGATCTCGAGTTCTTCCGCCGCGCCAAAACGCTGACGATGAAAAACGCCCGCATCGCCGCCTTCGGCAGCACGCGCAAGGTCAATACGCCTGCGGAAGAGGACCCCAACCTGAGCGCCTTGCTCGAATCGGAGACGCCGGTGACCACCATCTTTGGCAAGTCATGGGATCTGCACGTCATCGAAGGCCTGCGCACCACGCTCGAGGAAAATCTCAACCTCATCCGCGATTCGGTCGCCTTTCTGCGCGGCAAAGGCAAGGAAGTCATCTATGACGCCGAGCATTTTTTCGATGGCTATCAGGCGCATCCCGAATATGCCCTGAAGACCCTTGCCACGGCGTTTTCCGCCGGCGCCGGCTGCATTGTGCTCTGCGATACCAACGGCGGCACGCTGACGCTGAAACTCCTTGATATCCTGAAAGCCGTCCAGGAGCGGTTTCCCGCCATGCCGCTCGGACTGCATGCGCACAACGATGGCGACGTCGCGGTTGCCAACAGCCTTTCGGCCCTGCATCATGGTGTCTATCACATTCAGGGCACGATCAATGGTTACGGCGAGCGCTGCGGCAACGCCAATCTTTGCTCCATCATGGCGGATGCGGCCTTCAAGATGGAGGTGGGTGTATCCCCCAGACTGGCCCTGCACGATATGACCTCCCTGTCGCGGCATGTCAGTGAAATCGCCAATCTGCCGCATCGCGAGGAGAGTCCCTATGTGGGCAACAGCGCCTTTGCCCATAAAGGGGGCATCCACGTCAGCGCCATCCAGCGCAACCGCCGCACCTACGAGCATCTCGAGCCGGAGAAGGTGGGCAACCATCGCCGCGTCCTCGTCTCTGATCAGTCCGGCCAAAGCAACATCCTCTACAAGGCCGCGGAACTGGGCGTTGACATCACCAGCGACCGCGCCGATGTCAAGAATGTGGTCAAGGTGCTCAAGGAGATGGAGCATCTGGGTTATCAATACGAGGGTGCCGATGCCTCTCTCGAAGTGCTCATCAAAAAAACGACGGGACAATATCAGCCCTATTTCAATCTCGAGAGCGCCCGGGTCATCGTCGACAAGAGCGAGAATGGATTTCTCTACGCCGAGGCCATCCTCAAGATTCGCGTCAGGGATCAGATCGAGCACACCGCCGCGGAGGGGCACGGTCCGGTCGATTCGCTCGATGCGGCGCTGCGCAAGGCCCTGCTGCCTTTTTATCCCGGCCTGGAGGCGGTGAAATTGGTGGATTACAAGGTGCGCGTCCTCAACAGCGAACTGGCCACTGCCGCCAAGGTGCGCGTCTTCATCGAATCCAGCGACGGCCACACTTCCTGGGGGACGATGGGCGTATCGGACAACATCATCGAGGCCAGCTGGCAGGCGCTGGCGGACGGCATCAACTATCATCTCATGCGCACGGTGAACGGGCATTGAATCAGGGTTCATGAAAAATGCGCCTGTCAGTAAACCTGAGTCATTCGCACATTTGGGCATCAATGCATCTATTATATTAATTATTATTTGTTTGTAGGAGCCGCCTCCCGGCGACGATGTCCGGCGGCTGCCGCCTCCTGCCATCAAATTAAAAATTTCATGAATTGATCAACCAATAAGCCTCGGCAACCACCGGGGACAGGATTTCATCAAACCGGATTTGCAGACCATGAAAATCATCTTTATCCCGCTCATCGGGGAGAAAAAGCCCGATTATCGGTTACCTCTTGCCGCTGCTTTCGGCCTCCCGGGCCGTAGAAATGGCTGCGGCTGCGCAACCGCGCCTCTACCCCTTCCATGTTTTCCTGTTCAGGAGACCCCCTGCCGATTGCTGCCGCCACAGTCAATCGGCTGCTCACGCCCTGATGGCCAGAAATAACTGGAAAGCATCCTGATAATTCCGTAAATTGTATGTTCATTTTTTGAATGGCACCCTGGAGTACCCGGGTGATTCCGGGGTATTTTTCCGTCGTGTTGCGCCTCATGGCTGGATGGCGGACCTGAAACGCTGCGCCATGAGGAGGTGCGATGCGATTTTTGAATTTGGCAGCACAGAAGGAGAACGAAAATCATGTCAGATTTTAATATAGAGACTGGAACGGTAACGACGCCCAAAGATTTTCTCGCCGCGGCGGTAGCCAGCGGCCTCAAGGCCGAGGGGTTGGACCTTGCCCTGGTCTATTCGATGGTACCGGCCCAGGCAGCCGCGGTTTTTACGGTGAACAAGGTACAGGCGGCGCCGGTGATCCTCAGCCGCAAGCATGTCGCGGATGGCCAGGCCCGCGCCATCATTCTCAACGCCGGCTGTGCCAACGCCTGCACCGGCGATCAGGGCATGGCCGATGCCAAAGAGACGGCTGTGCTTGCCGCCAGGGTTCTGGGGGTTGCGGCTGAAGAGATACTGGTCGCCTCGACCGGCGTCATCGGCCGTCCCCTGCAGATGGCCAAACTGCGCCAGGCGATTCCCGAGGTGAACCGCCTGCTCTCGCCGCACGGCGGCGAGATGGCCGCCAGCGCCATCATGACGACCGATCTCGTGCCCAAACATTTTTCGCTGACCCTTGACCTCGATGGCGTGGCGGTACACATCGGCGCCATGGCCAAAGGCTCCGGCATGATCAATCCCGACATGGCCACCATGCTGTGCGTCATCACCACGGATGCGGCCATCACCAGCGAATGTCTCGAGCGGGCACTGCGGCGGGCGGTGGACAAGACCCTGAACCGCCTCACTGTGGACGGGGAGATGAGTACCAACGACTCGGTGTTCATCCTCGCCAACGGCGCGGCGGGCAACACGCTGATGAGAACGGAAGATGAGCACTTTGCTACCTTCACGGCGGCCCTGACACAAATCTGCCTGGCGCTGACGCGCGCCATCGCCGCGGATGGCGAGGGCGCCAGCAAATTGTTCATCGTCGAGGTGAGCGGCGCAAAAAATGAAGGGGAGGCGCACCGCGCCGCCAAGGCGATCGCCAACTCGACCCTGGTGAAAACCGCGATTTTCGGCCGCGATCCCAATTGGGGCCGCGTCGTCCAGGCCGCCGGCGCCTGCGGCGTGGATATGGATGCGGCGCGCATGTCCGTCGATTTCGCCGGCATGGCGGTGGTGCGCGACGGCCAGCCCGTGCCTTTTGACGCCGAGGCCATGCGTTCGGCCCTCGCCGCCGGGGAGGTGCATGCGCACATGCATCTCGCGGCGGGCCCGGCCGGCGCACGCGTCTACTCCTGTGATCTGACCTATGACTATATCAAGATCAACGCGGATTATACGAGCTGATTTTCAAATTTATCTGCTGGCGGCGGCTACAGGTATAATCCGGAATTTATGGTAGGCTCTCCAGAGCCCGACGGTGGGCACCACCTGCTTTTGGTGTGGCACACCGTTAAAGCCGCCAGTCTGCAATTTCACCTGTGACTATATCAAGATCAAGGTGGATTATGCGACCTGATTTCTGCATGTATCCATAGGAAGCGGCCCCTGCCGCAATAGCCGTCACCCGGATGCAGTTCATACGAAAAGGATCTGATATGAAAAAAATCGGCATTCTCGGCGCCACAGGATATACCGGAGAAGAGCTGCTGCGCTACCTGTCGCGCCATTCGGAAATAGAACTGGTTTTCGCCACCTCCGAACACGATGCCGGCAAAGCACTGCGCGACCTCTATCCCTGGCTGGGCCGGTTCAGGGACAGCCATTTGATCACTGGAGAACAGGCTCTGAATGTGACAGTGGACCTGGTTTTCCTGTGTCTGCCCCACGGCGAGTCCGCGCGTTGGGGTGAGAAATTCCTCACCCGCGGCGTCAAAGTGGTCGATCTCGGCGCGGATTTCCGTTTCTCCGACGCGGCGCATTATCAACAGTGGTATCATCAGCCCCATCCCTGTCCCGGTTTCCTCGCGGAGACGGTGTACGGTCTGTGCGAATGGTACCGCGATGAGATTCGCGGCCGCCGCGTGGTCGGGAATCCGGGCTGTTACCCCACCGCGACCCTGCTGGCAGCGCTGCCGTTTCTGGCGGCGGGCGTGGTTGCCGAAGGGCCGATCGTGGTGGATGCCAAGTCGGGGGTTTCGGGCGCGGGAAAAAGTCCGACGCGCACGACCCATTACGTCGAAGTCAACGAGGGCATCAGCGCCTACAAGGTGGGCCGTTCCCATCGCCATGTCGGCGAGATGGAACAGGAACTCAGTCGCCGGCGCGGCGCGCCGCAGAGCCTGGTCTTCACGCCGCATCTGACGCCGATGTCGCGTGGCATCCTGGCGGCGGTCTATTTGCCGTTGCGGGAGGATTTATCGGGCGACGATTTGCAGGGGATATTGCAGACGCGTTATGCCGGTGAGCGCTTCGTCCGCATTCTCGAAACGGAGCAGCCTTCGACGCGGTGGACGGCGCACAGCAACCTCTGTCTGCTGCACGCCGAGCGCATCTCGGGCGTGCCCATGGCGCTGGTCACCTCGGCCATCGACAACCTCGGCAAGGGCGCGGCGGGCCAGGCCATTCAGAACATGAATCTCATGCTGGGATTCTCCGAGGAGGCCGGACTGCTGTGAAAAAGGCATTGCTCAAACTGGGCGGCCGCAGTCTCGAGGGCGAGGCGGGGTACGCCAGTCTCGGCCGCGCCATGCGCAAGCTCCACGGCTGCAAAGTGGCGATCGTCCACGGCGGCGGCGCCGAGATTTCCGCGGCCCTGAAAGCGGCACAGCGCGAAGCGGTTTTTGTCGATGGATTGCGCGTGACCTCGCCGCAGGACATGGCCATTGTCGAACAAATCCTGTCGCAAACGGTGAATCAGCGCATCGCCGGTTATTTGCGGGCGCAGGGTGTGGCGGTGCAGCGCCTCTCCGGCAAGAGCGACTCCATGCTCACGGTGGTG
The DNA here is from genome assembly GCA_002327255.1 of bacterium UBA2214. Taxonomy (GTDB): domain Bacteria; phylum Zhuqueibacterota; class Zhuqueibacteria; order Residuimicrobiales; family Residuimicrobiaceae; genus UBA2214. The sequence goes on from DCUM01000149.1 coordinate 9,028, forward strand.
CCGCTGCTGCGCCATGGACGCAGTCTGGGCTGCGTCGGCGAGGTGGTGGATGTCAACCCCGAACCGGTGCGCCAGGCGTGGCTGCACGATCAGGTGCCGGTGATCTCCCCGGTCTCGACCGACGCCACAGGACAGAGTTACAATGTCAACGCCGATGCGGCGGCGGGCGCCCTGGCGGGCCGGCTGCAGTGCGACGATCTGATCTATTTCACCGATGTGCCGGGCGTGCAGGTGGAGGGTGAAGTGCTGATGGAGATCAGCGTGGCGGCGGCCGAAAAGCTCATCGTCGACGGCGTCATCACGGGCGGCATGGTGGCCAAGATGGAATCGGCTTTTGCCGCCATCCGCGCCGGGGTTGGACGCGTGCACATCACCAACTGGCAGGGAGACGGCACCCTGGTTGATCTGCTCGAACGCGCCGAAGCGCAAGGGACCGCGGTACGCGGTTGAAATCCGGTCGGGCTCAGGAGCGCCCTCCTGCAGCCGATTTT
>DCUM01000103.1 GCA_002327255.1 bacterium UBA2214
TGCACGAATGGCTGCGGCGATGATCCCGGCGCGGCACAGCAAATGGGCGCAAGCCCTGTTCCATCCCTATATCATGCGTCTGATGCGGCGCCAGTTTCATGGATTTCATCTGCTCGGTGCGGTGCCGGAGTGGCCGCAAGGGCACCTGCTGGTGGTACTGCCCAACCATGCCAGCTGGTGGGATGGTTTTTTCATTCATCTTCTCAACGAACGGCTGTGGCAGCGGGTACCCTATCTGATGATGCTCGAGGAGCAGCTGGCCAAAAACCGTTTCTTTTCTCGGCTGGGTGTTTTTTCGGTGCGTTCACAAGGATTCGCCGCGGCGAGGCGGTCGCTGCAGTACCTGCAAACGATTATCAAGGAGCACAAACCGGGCGACATTTTTCTCTGTCTCTTTCCACAGGGTGAACTGCGACCGTACAACCTGAGGCCGCTCGGCTACAAGCCGGGCATCCTCTGGCTGCTGCGCCAGGCCTCCGGCCCGGTGGCCATCGTGCAACTGGGCATTCGCATCGAATATCTCGAACAGCAGCATGCGGACGTCTTTTTCGAATTTGCGCCGCTGGAATTTTATGACCAGCGGATGCCGGACCTGCAAACCTTGCAGGCTGCACATGCGCGATTGCTCGAGCGCTTGCAGGGGCGCATCATCGCGGGAGAACGGGGTGTGAACCTCCTGCGAGGGCGCGCTTCCCTCAATGAAACATTCCAGCGTTGGCGGCGTTTCCGCACCAGGGAGATGACATGACGCTTTACCTCTTCATGCTCTATGGCGCACTGGGCGTGATTTTCCTGATCGCCCTCTATAATGCCGTGACGGCGCCGCTGCTGACGCACGGGCCTGCGCCCGTTGCCAGGCCCCTGGTCTCCATCCTCGTGCCCGCCCGCAACGAAGAGCGCAATATTCAGACCTGCCTGGCCAGTCTGTGCGCGCAGGCCTACGACCCTCTCGAAATCATCGTGCTCGATGATCATTCCCGGGATGATACCGCCGCCATGGTGAAAGCCTATGCAGGCATCGATGCACGGATTCAACTGGTCGAAGGCGAGTCCCTCCCGGCCGGATGGACCGGAAAAAACTGGGCGTGCCATCAGCTCAGCCGCCGGGCGCAGGGCGATATTTTGATTTTCACCGATGCCGACAATTTTTACACACCCGGGGCGGTGTCGCGGAGTGTCGGATGGATAGAGAAACTGGATTTGGCGCTGCTCTCCGCTTTTCCGCAACAGATCACGGTCACGCTGGCGGAAAAATTGATCGTGCCGGTGTATGACCTCTTTGTCTATGCCTTGCTTCCGTTACGGCTGACCTATTCCCTGCCGCACGCTTCCCTCTCGGCGGCAAATGGACAGTGGATGGCATTCACCCGCGACGGCTATCACGCCGTGGGCGGCCATGCGGCGGTGAGGAGCCAGGTCGTTGAGGACACCGCTTTGAGCCGCAGAGCCAAACGGCTGGGCTTCAAGACGCTCACGGCATCCGGAAGAGATGCGGTCATGGGGCGCATGTATCACAACTGGCGCGAAGTCTGGTATGGTTTTGCAAAAAATGCCTTCGGGTTGATGGAATACAAGACCGTGCCGTTTTTTCTCTTTCTCGCTTTTCTGTTTTTCGTCTTTGTGCTGCCGTTTATCCTGATATGGAACCCCGTCTTTTTTCCGTGGATGTGGCCTGCGGTGATCATCAATCTGGCGTTGCGCCTGATGCTGGCGCTAAAATTCAAACAGCCGCTTGTGGCGGGAGTGCTCCTGCATCCGCTCGGTATCGTGCTGACCATTCTCGTCGGCTGGACCTCTTTTTATTACTACCTGCTCGGCAACATCGTCTGGAAAGATCGTCAGGTGCCATTACGATGAAGGACTTGCGCAGAAGCGGATTCCCGGTGGGCGCAGAGGGCAGCCAGATCTTTGTGCTCTATTTCCTCCTCCTCGCCGGTGGTTTGTGGCATCGCCTGGGCTGGTTTCAGACCGTGATGCGGTTGCTTGCCGGAGCGGCGTTGATATTTCTGGCGGTCGTGCTGGTATGGAAAATCTGCAACGCCGGGCGATCCGCTTCACAGCGTTGGCGCATTTTGATCTTCAGCGCGGTCGTTCTCTGTTGTTCGCATCTTATAGAATGGTATGGAGTGCGCAGCGGCCTGGTTTTTGGTGTTTACCGTTATGGAAATGTGTTGCAGCCGCAGCTGGCGGGCGTTCCCGTCGCCATCGGCTTCGCCTGGGTGATCCTGGTGTGGGCGTCAGCGGCGCTGGCGCAGCGGATTTTGCCGCAGCGCTGGGCGGCTTGCGCCCCGGTGATGGTTTTGACCATCGCCTTGTTGATGACGGGTTTTGACCGCATCATGGAGCCCGCCGCCGTCAAGCTGGGGTATTGGAGCTGGCAAGAGGGCAGCATCCCGCTGCAAAATTATCTGGCGTGGTTTGCGATTTCCGCTCTGTTTGCGACGGCGGGTTGGCGTTTAAAGCTGTTGAATGAGCAGTTCCCTGCGCTGGCAGTGCATATGTACCTGGCGCAAGGAATCTATTTTTTTCTGGCGTGGGGAGCTAATGGCTGATAGAGAGAAAAATTGTTGCCATCCATGGCTTGGCGTCGCGTTCGCGTCGTTGGTCTATTTGCTGTGGCTGGGGAATCTGGTTTTTTGGCTCCATCCCGGCCGTCCCGATCTGGCCTGGGGCTGGGCTCTCCTCGGCGTTGCGGTGCAGACGCTGTTGTATACAGGCTTGTTCATCACCGCCCATGATGCCATGCATCATGCGGTGGCGCCGGGTTCGCTGACGCTCAATCGCTGGATCGGCCGCATCGCCGTCTGGAGTTATGCGCTGATGAAATACAGCGATCTGCAGCGCCGCCATGGTCTGCATCACAGCTATCCGGCCAGCGCCAAAGATCCCGACTTCCACGATGGCCTCCACGCGGACCCGTTGCGCTGGTACCTCCGTTTCATGCTGAATTACCTGAGCTGGTGGCAGATCGCCGGGATGGCGCTTCTCTTCAATCTGCTCCAACACGGTTTGGGCATCGCGGTGGAGCGCCTGCTGCTCTTCTGGGTGCTTCCGGCTTTTTTGAGCACCGTGCAGCTCTTTTATTTCGGCACCTGTCTGCCGCACCGCGAGCGGGGTACCGCGCGGGATGCGGTGCACCGGGCGCGGAGCTCGGGGTATCCGGCATGGCTCTCCCTGCTCACCTGCTACCATTTCGGCTATCACCTCGAACATCACCTCTTTCCACGGACGCCGTGGTGGCGATTGCCGCGACGGCGTCTGTAAAAGTTACCTCAAACCCGATAATCAGAGCATGGTTAAAAAGTAGTTGCGTATTATCCCGGGAATTGTTACCATTAACAAGATTTTAGTCCTTGTGCTCAGCCCGCCGATTTTAGCATTTACAACAGCGCATAGTATTGGGGATTGCCATGCTCCACATGATTCAGGGGCGCATCAAAGCCATTCAGGAATCCTTGAAAGAGGTGCCTGATTTGGATCCGGCCATTTTCAAGCGGCTGGATTTACAGCCGCATCCTCTGACGGCACTATACCTGTCTGAATGAATTTCAGTGCGCGCACGATTCGTGAATGTGCGCGCACTGCAGAGTTCCTTTTCCCCACCCTGCAAACCGGCGTTTCCGCTAAATTCATTAATTACAATATTGAAATTGGAATCCGCTGCTGGTGTTGATTTGGCATAATCTATGCTATATATCGTGTGGAGGGACGATACATTGTCCGCCAGGAAGGAGGCGGCTATGGAGGAACAGTTTTACAAACAGCTTTTCATTCTCATCGCCGGCGCCATCGGCGGTTACGTAACCGCGGTTGCGGTTCTCAAACTCGTTTTATTCGCCCTGGCCGTGCCGTCAGCTATCTGTTTTCTCGTCAGCGTCAGCGATGAGAACAGCCGTGCCCTGGGGCGATTCTTCGGGGCGGTCACCAGCGTGCTGGGCCTGATGCTGGGCGGCATCATCGATCACGGCGGCCTGATGCTGCTGATCGGTTACCTGATCGGGGCGATGCTGAAATTGTATCGTTGGAAGATTGAGAATGAACGCCGCAGGGGCATCGTCCGGATGCCGATCTATCCTTCCCCGCAATGAGATGCTCAAACAATCCGGCTAATGTCACGGCTCGTCGTCAGGGCATCTTCTGGCGGCGAGCCGTTTTTCGTGGCAGTGCGATTTCGCAGCAAAGCCGGCAAGCCTGACAAGTGTTAGTTTGTAGTACCGCCTTGAGGCGGGCTTTCAGGCTGGTTCCGCAGCGACGCCGGCAAGCCTGAAAAGAATTGCTCACGGCCAGGAAGAAAATCCCGCCATGCCGGTCTTTTGGGAGTCGCCGGGTCAGCGCGTGACGATGTAGAGAAGGCTGGCGAGTGCAAAGAGAAACGCCAGCAGCGCCAGCCACAGGATAGCCCGCATGCGGTTGTGGATAATTTCAATGTTATCCGCGAAATTCTGCAACTGCAGGGCGATTTTTTCAACCAGCGATGCCTGCAAGCGTTCGTTCTCCTCCAGTTGCCGGATGCGCGCTTCGAGATCCTCTGTGGAGCGGCACAGCTGCGGATAGGGCAGTTCTTCCGGTCTGTTCCTTGCCAGCAGCTCTTTGGCCGCGCGCAGGATGGGCGGCAGCAGGGTTACCACTTTGCCCCATGGCACACGCGATAATACGACACCAAAACTCATTTCTACCTCCCTAGTAATTACATCGATTGCAGCAGTTTCCAGGCCATGAGAACGGCCGCGGCAGCCACCATGATGCGGATGGCTTTTTCCCCGCCCTTGACGGAGACTTTGGCGCCCCACCAGGCGCCGAGGGCGTTGCCCGCAGCGAGGACCAGTCCATAGATCCAGTTGATATGGCCGCTGAAGAGAAAAACCAGAAACGCCGGCAGGGTGAAGCAGAGCATCATGAAAACCTTGTGCATATTCACTTCGACCAGATCGAGGCGTTCGATATGGTACAGGGCGGACATGATGAGGAATCCCACGCCGATCTGGAGAAAGCCGCCGTAGAGGCCGATCCCCAGCAGGCTCGGGTAAATCCACCACGATTTGGTTTTTGCGGTTTCAATTTTCTCAGTGCGCCTGTTGATGGGGATGAAAAGCGTCAGAACAATGAGGATCATCAGCACACTGAGGATGATCCTGAAGGTTTCGTCCTTGAGATTGACGGCGATGAGGGCGCCGAGGATGCCGCCGGGCAGGGTGAAAAGGGCGTAACGCGCGCTTTGGCGGAAAGCGGCCCGCTTTTCGCGGCGAAACGAGAGAATGGCGGAGAGGCTCTGTGCGATGACAGCGATGCGGTTGCTGCCGTTGGCGGTGGCGCCGTCCAGGCCGAGAAAAATGAACGCCGGAACTGTGAGGATCGAGCCGCCCCCGGCAATGGCGTTGAGAAAGCCCGCGGCCATTCCGAGGGCGATGAGAACAGGAAAGTGTTCGAGCGGCATGCCGAATTTGATCCAAAGTGTGTTGTTTGTTTTCCCAAAATGCGAAAAAAAGCGCACTTTTGCAACTCAAATCTTGAAAGGATTTTTGCTTTGCTGCGTGGGATTTTGTATATTAACAGGCAAAATTTGAACTGATTTTCCAAGGAGAGCGCATGAAGCTGGTCGAATGTGTCCCCAATTTTAGTGAAGGCAGAGATAAAGCGAAAATCGAACAGATTGCCGAGGCCATTCGCGGCGTCGACGGAGTGAAACTGCTGGATGTGGATCCCGGCAGAGATACCCATCGCACGGTGATGACTTTTGTCGGTGCGCCCGAGGCCGTGGTGCAGGCCGCCTTTGCGGCCATCGCCCGCGCCGGCGAAGTCATCGACATGTCCAGGCACACCGGGGCGCACCCGCGCATGGGCGCCACCGATGTCTGTCCCTTTGTGCCGGTCTCCGGCATCACCATGGCGGAATGCGCGGAGCTGGCGCGGCAGTTGGGTCGACGCGTCGGCGACGAACTCGGCATCCCGGTCTATTTGTACGAAGCGGCGGCCACGCGGCCGCAACGGCGCAATCTCGCCGATATCCGCAGCGGTGAATACGAGGGGCTGACGGAGAAGATGCAGCAGCCGGAGTGGGCGCCCGATTTCGGTCCGCGAACGTTCAACCCCCGCAGCGGCGCCACCGTCATCGGCGCGCGGGAATTCCTCATCGCCTACAATGTGAATCTCAATACCCGCGACACGAAAATCGCCAACGAAATCGCCGGACGCATCCGTGAGACCGGGCGCCCGCAAAAGGATGAAAACGGCAAGATCATCCGCGACGATCACGGAGAGGCGCTGCGCATCCCCGGTAAATTCACGGCCTGCAAAGCGGTGGGCTGGTACATGGACGATTTCGGCCGCGCCCAGATTTCCATCAATCTGGTGAACTATCACGTCACCCCGCCCCATCTCGTCTTTGACGAATGCTGCCAAATCGCCGTGGAGCTGGGCGCGCGGGTGACCGGCAGCGAACTGGTGGGCCTCATCCCCCTGGAGGCCATGCTCGAGGCGGGTGTGCATTATCTGCGCAAACAGGGCCGCAGCACCGGCGTCTCGGAAGCCGAACTGGTGCACATCGCCGCGCTGTCGCTGGGACTGGGGGAACTCTATCCCTTTGAACCGGAAAAAAAGATCATAGAATATCAGCTGCGCGAGGCTGCTCCCCTGGTGCGCATGACGGTGAATCGTTTCGTCGAAGTGCTTGCCAGCGAGGCGCCCGCGCCCGGTGGCGGCAGCGTCGCGGCGTTATGCGGCGCCATGAGCGGCGCGCTGGCTGCCATGGTGGCCAGCCTCACCCATGGCAAGAAAGGCTACGAGGCGCACTGGGCGGAGATGGAACAGCTCGGCATCCGCGCCCAGCGGCTCAAGGATGATTTTTTGCGCGATGTGGATCGCGACACCGCGGCGTTCAACAAGGTGATGGAGGCGTTCCGGCTGCCAAAGAAGAGCGACGAAGAGAAAGCCGCGCGCCAGGCCGCGGTGGAGGAAGCCACCCGAGGGGCGACACTCGTGCCGCTCGAGGTGCTGCGGCGTTGCCGCGAAGCGCTCCAACTGGCGGCTGAAGCGGTGGAAAAGGGCAACAAGAACTCCATCAGCGATGCCGGGGTGGGCGCGCTGTGCGGACGCACGGCGGCCGAAGGGGCGTTTTTCAATGTCTGTATCAATCTGGGTGGCTTGCAGGATCAGGATTTTATTGCGCAGACGCGGCAGGAGGCGGAGCAGATACGTCAGGAGGTTATCAAGGCGTGCGATGAGGTTGTGCGGGCGGTGGAAAAGACCTTTTAGTCTGCAAAATTCATNNAAGGGAATTATTTAAAATCAGTCATTTAAGCATTTGAATCATAATTGTTATATACCCGGATTGTGTTACCCCGCCCATCATGCTAAAATGCATGATTCCGCCCAGGGAAGGGATTCCCTGGGCGATCGGTGCCTCAGGAGAGGCCTCCTGAAGATGGATTTTGAAACGCATTTGTA
>DCUM01000041.1 GCA_002327255.1 bacterium UBA2214
ACATCATCGAGCAGCGTCTTGAGCTTTTCGTCCGGATGGGACTGCAGGCTCAGGGCGGCGGCTTCCATCCATTTGAAGAGGTCTGAATCGGTGAAGAGATAGCCGCGCCGCGGCGCTTGCACGCGGCCGCTGAGGCGGCGGAAATTATCCACCACGCCGTGCTCTTCCAGCAGACGATAGAGTTCAGGGATGCTCTTCTCCTGATTGATGCGCATGCGGGAGTGCCAGAATCCCTCGTCCAGGCTCACCGCATGGATGGGCACATCGTGGAGCCGGGCGTTTGGACTGGCGGAAGTGGCGACTAACCCCGCCTCTTCTCCTGCTGCAATTCCCGTGCAAAGGCTGATCAAAATGAGACAGCTGAAAAGTTTCATCGGTAACTCCATGATTTTTTTGGTTTATGACGTCTACAAAGGCTTCAAGCCTTCGCAAGGTTACAACTCCCTTCTCCCATAAAACCGCACCGACAGGGCCAGGGAAATGACCGGCACGGACAACAATCCCGATAACACCACCAGGCCGATCCCGCCGGCCTTCAGCCAGCCCACAAATCCCCCCAGCAGCGTCCGCAGCGGCGCGCCGAGAAATTCAGGCGAACTGAGATAGCGCCACAATCCCCCGAGGGACGAGCGCAGTTCCAGCACGATCATCACAGCCAGTAATAATCCCAATACGCTCATGTTCATGCGAAAAAATCCCCGGCTCAGGCCATAACGAAAATAAAACGGCAGAAACAGCGACACCGCCAGCAGGGGCAGCAGATAAAAAGCAATCACCATGCCCGGATGCAGCAGCGGCAGGGTGTGCTGCCGCGGCAGCAGCCACCCCAGCAGCGCGCCAAATAGAGCATACAGCAGGAGCATCAGGGTGATCACCAGAAACACCGTGACATAGCGCACGGCGACCACCTCCCAGCGGCACACCGGCAGACTGCACAGCCAGGTATCGCTCTGATAGCGCTCCTCCATGATCAGCGGCAGCAGACTCAATGCCAGGGCCAGCATGATATGAAACAGGAAGAAAATCCCATCCGCCATGTGCGCAATCACCCCATAGAGCAGATAAAAGGGAAAAACCACCAGCACGAACAGCCGGCACGTGGCCCAATCCTTGTACAAATATTTCCACATATCACAAATCCCTTTTCTCGAAATTATACACCGACAGCCGCATGGAAATCATGGCGAGAATCGCAAATACCGCCAGGCTGGCCAGCGCAAAACCGGGTTCGTTCAAACGTTCCGCCACATACAGCAGCGGCGCCAGCGGACCGAAACGGTCGAATACCGGCGTGTTCAGATGGCCGTCGCCCAGCAGCGCCATGGTAAGCGGCAGCAGGAAGAGGCTGGCAATCACCGTCGTGGTGATCATCAGCATATAGAGCAGCTTGCGGTGTCCCATGGTGCCGAAACGGAACTGCAGCGGACTCTGAACCACGGCGTTGAACAACATGATCGACATCACCATCCCCGCTTCGCCAATGGTGAGCACATGGTGCTCCTTCAAAAAAGAAGCCGGAAAAATCAGGTCGAACAGCCAGGTCATCAGAAACGTGTATCCAAGCGCAAAACAGGTCGTCAACACCGTCATCACGTAGGAGGCATACACCATCCAGCTGCGTTTCACCGGCAGGCTGCAGAAAAGCTGGGGCTGGTATCGCGCCGATTCCTCACTCTCCGAGTGCGCGACCAGCACCACGGTGACGAGAAACGCGAACACCATATTGCCGATAGCCGCCACCGCGTCCCACTGCCAGCGATTCTTGAAGTAGAGCAGGATCACCCAGTACATCATCAATACGGTGCGCACATTTCGATTGATGGCGATCAGATAGAGGTCTTTCCAGATCAATTGTATCATGTCATTCTCCCTTGACGATATAGAACATGATATCCTCAAGGGTGGCGCGCTCGATCACCACCTGACCGTTAAAAGTGCGGCGCACGCGCTCACAATCCGAGGTGAGCGCCTCAAAGCCGTATTCGTGCAGCCGGATGCCGCGGAACAGGGACCTGGTCGATTCGTTGAGCAGCTCCTTGCCGCCCTTGATAATGCCCCATTGCTCCAGCAGCGCATCCTTGGCCGACGAAAACACAACTTGCCCGGCGTTGATGAAGGTGATGTAATCGGCGATGCGTTCCAGGTCCGAGGTGATGTGGGTCGAGAAGAGGATCGATTTCTCCTCGTCCTGGAGCAGCTGCGCCAGCTTTTCCAACAGCTCGCGGCGGAACACCGGATCGAGGCCCGAGGTCGGTTCATCCATGATGATGAGATCGGCGTGATGGGAGAGCGCCAGGACCAGGGCAAATTTCATCCTGGTGCCGCGCGAAAGCTCCTTGAATTTTTTGCCCTCGGGCAGATCGAATTCGGAGAACAGGCGTTTGTACACCGCGTCGTCCCAGCGCTTGTAGAACGGTGCAATGATGTTCTTGATTTGATGCAGACCAAGATAATCGTAGAACAGCGGCGCATCGTGGACAAAGCCGATGCGCGACTTGACCGCCACCTCATCGCGGATGTTATCCATGCCGAAAACCTGGATGCTTCCGCTTTCTCTGCGGATCAGATTGAGGATCAGTTTGATGGTCGTCGTCTTGCCGGCGCCGTTGGGACCGATGAATCCCATGATATAGCCTTTCGGCAGCGCAAAGGAGACCTCTTTGAGGGCAAATCCCTCATAGGTCTTGACCAGCTTGTTTATTTCCAGCACGTTTTCCATGGTTCCAGTCCTCATAATTCTTTCTTTTCAAACAAACGCATCGAAATGAACAGGGACACTGCATTTAAAAGCACAACAGCAATAAAGAGCGCCGAATAATAGAGCGGCCCGCCCAGTGCCGCATGGCTCGCATGCAAAAAAGTGACGATCGTCCGGGCAATGCTCATCAGATCAGGGCCATGTCCCAGGGCGAGGATCAGGGCCTGCAGTCCGACGCCGAGGAACTGAAAGGCCACGATAACGATGATGAATCCCATGGCGCCGAAATAGACGCTGAAAGGATAGAGCACCGCGATGATCACAGTGGAGAGGCAGAGGAAATAGAACAGCCCGGCAACGGAGAGCAGCACCGTTCCGTCCACCCGCGACAGGGGCGACAGGAACACCACCGCAAGCATGATGATAAAAAAGATCACGGCAACCAGCCACAGCGTGCCATAGCGCAACCGGATCACCTGACGGCGTTGCACCGGCAGGCTGCAGATCAGCGCCTGCGCCTTGAATTTGTCCTCACGCAGCAGCAGGGTAAAGGGCAAAAAGCTGCACATCAGTGCGGTGATGAACAGGAACATCCGGGTTCCAGGCATGGAATTGCTCATCCAGATGAAATAGAGCGGCATGATCGCCAGCAGGCGCCAGAACATCTTGCGGTTATGCAGCCATTCAAAATTCCAAATCATACGCATATGGTTATTCTCCATGATTCAAAAAGACCATGATATCTTCCAGCGAAGCGCGCTCGACAACGGCCTGGTCCTGCAGCACGCGCTCGGCCTGTTTGCGGTCGGCGGTCAGGGCGGTCACGCCCACCGAGCTTTCATGGCATCCTGCGAACAGGGGACGATACGATTCCTTGAGCAGCTCGTGGCCGCCCTTGACGATGGCATAGGAATCGAGCAGTTCGTCGCGGGTGGTGGAAAAGACCAGCCGGCCTTCGCGCAGGAAGGTGATATAATCGGCGCTGCGCTCCAGGTCGGTGGTGATGTGGGTTGAATAGAGAATCGCCTTGCTGCTGTCGCGCAGATAGCCGTTGAGCCGCTGCATGAGATCGCGGCGGAACACCGGATCCAGGCCCGAGGTGGGCTCGTCCATGAGAATGAGATCCGCATCGTGCGACAGGGCCAGGAGCAGGGCGAATTTGGTCTGCATGCCCTGGGAGAGTTTTTTCACGGTTTTTTCCCGGGGCAGCTCGAATTCGCTCATCAGCGACTCAAAGATCGATTGATTCCATGTGGGGTAAAAGGGCGCCATCGCTTTTGCGATGTCTCTCAGTTTGACATCCTGGAAAAAAGGCGGCACGTCATAGACAAAACCGATGCGCCGTTTCACCGCCAGCTCGTCCTGGATCACATCCCGGCCAAAAATGTGGATCTCGCCCGCATCGCGGCGGATCAGGTTCATGATCAGCTTGATGATGGTGGTCTTGCCGGCGCCGTTGGGACCGATGAGTCCCATGCTGTGACCTGCGGGCAGGACGAAGGAGACATCCTGCAGGGTGAAGCGTTTGTACTTTTTACGCAAACCAAGGATTTCGATGGCCTGAAACATACAATTACTCCTGAAATAATAATTCCAGCATCTGCCGCAGCTCCGTGTAGGAGATGCCGAGCAGCCGGGCTTCGCGCACGGCTTCATTGAGCTTGTCTTCCACGATCTTCATCTTTTTCTCGCGCAGCAGCTCCACGTTTTGCACTGCCACAAAGGAACCTTTGCCGCCCACGGTGTCGATGAACCCCTCTTTTTCCAGCTCTTCATAGGCGCGTTTGGTGGTGATCACCGAGATCTGCAGCTCCAGCGCCAGCATGCGGATCGAGGGCAGGGGTGCGCCCTCTTCCAGGTCGCCGCTGATGATCTGGTTTTTAATCTGCCGTGCGATCTGTTCGTAGATGGGATCGGGTGAAGCATTGGATAAGATGATCTTCACGAATAGGATCCTTCACTTGATGTTATCTGTTTCTACTGTTTTATACGTCTATACTGTATATATGTTTCATATACAGTATACATTTTTTTTGTGTATATGTCAAGAGAAAAATTGGAAATCACTTTGTAGGAGCCCTCTCCAGAGGGCGACTCCGGCGGGCGGCCTGGGAGTGCCGGGCGCCAGATCGGCAGTATCAAGAAGACAACAAGCAATAGGTTTTTGCAGGAAATCAGGCTATAGGGATATAAGGGGGAAGGGGATAAGCGAGTCTATTAATAATCCAGTATTAGCCTTGGAGGTGATTCTGACTATTTGATGGGAGGTGCGGTGGAAGACTCACAGAAATTAGTCACAACCCATTATTAGCCATGGAAATGATTCTGACTCCGCAACTCACATTCCTGAGTGATCTGGGAAGGAACGTCGCAATCCAGTATTAGCCCTGGAGGTGATTCTGACCTAACGCTGTCTCCAACCTTTGGCCTTTCGGTAAAGATGTCGCAATCCAGTATTAGCCNNGTTTCATATACAGTATACATTTTTTCCTGATCATTGTCAAGGAAAAAATTGGAAATCATCTTGCAGGAGCCCATTCCAGAGGGCGACGTTTTGATTCCCAAGACAGAACATTTTCTGTCGCTTTCTCCAGAGGGCGACTTGAAAGCGCCGGGCGATAGCCCGGCTGGCTTGGAAAAGACAGTTTGGAAGTTACAGCGAAAAGGATATGCGAGGAGTAGGGAAAAAGGAACAGTAGGCAGTTGAAAGTTGGCATTGGACGTGACAACAACAACAGGCACATGTGGTCCGTAGTCTGAAACCAGAGGAGAGCCTGGGAACGCCGGGCGCCAGCCCGGCTATCCTGAAGGAGACAGTCTATCTAAAATGGATAGAAACCTGGAAAATCATTGCATAAATCACTCAAAATTTGTATTGTAATACGATAATAACATCGAAGGAGGAACTGTAGTATGCATAGAGTAACGATATCACCCAAATTTCAGGTTGTCATTCCACAACAAATCCGACAAGCGATGAAATTATTTCCAGGACAAAAGGTGCAAGTCATCATGTATGGAAATCGTATCGAACTGGTTCCGGAACGCGACATAAAGACGATGCGTGGCTTCTTGAAAGGGATCAATACCTCATTTGAACGGGATGAGGATAGAATATGAATTTAGTTGACTCCTCTGGTTGGCTGGAATATTTTGCTGATGGTCCGAATGCTGAAAAGTACGTCGAACCTTTGAATGCATTGGAAGATTTAATTGTACCAACAATTTGTCTATATGAGATTTTTAAGGTTGTACTTCGGGAAAGAGATGAGGATAGCGCTATTCAGGCAATTGCAATCATGAAACAGGCGAAAATAATTGAGTTATCTCAAGACATTGCACTTCAAGCCGCAAAAATCAGTCTGGATCTCAAGCTGCCGATGGCTGATAGTATAATCCTCGCAACCGCAGCAAAGTATGAAGCGATTGTTTGGACACAAGATGCGGATTTCAAAGGAAAACCCTTCGTAAAATATTTTACCAAATAACATGCTCGATATGTCGTGCCGTTTTCCGACACAGGTGTGTAGCCGGCCTTCGCCGCCTGTCGCCTGCAAAGCAACTGCAGATCGTCCGGGAACTCTTTCCCCGGACGCAGGGATAATCAGCGGCATCCTGCCCCGTTGGTTCCGCCCGGGGCAGGGATGCCCCGGGCGATTATCAAACCAAGTTGAAGAGCACCCAGAACTGCATCAAGCCAAAGGCTCATAGAATTCTCCAAAGTGAAATACAAATATCACACCTGGCCAGTCAGCCTTACGGACCTCCAGTGGGCATTTGGCAACTGTCGGCACAAAAATAGTTTTTGCAGAAAGTTTTTGCTGATGGCAGCTTGGGGATGCCGCGCGCCTGATCGGCAATTTTCTCGTTCTCAGTCCATCAACCCCGGGGTCGCTTGGCAGAGTAAAACAACGTGGATATCAGCAGAAAAAGGCCAAGTCCACCTGACATCAGCAGTCGCATTTTCTGAGCGTGATATTGACGTCGCGGTCTGGAGAGCGCTCCTGCA
>DCUM01000139.1 GCA_002327255.1 bacterium UBA2214
GGGAAAAAAGTTTTGAAACCGGTTGTAACAGATTATATTGTATTCAAGCGATTTACAACTGTTGTTTCCCTGTTTTATGAATCATTCAGGCTCAATCACAAAGGTTGCGAAGACTTTTATTGCTGAAACCTGAAATTATATAGATTGCTGCTGATTTTTTCTGTTGTTATGAAATCTCAAGGATAGACAAGCGATCGGTATGGTATGAACAAGAAGACAAAACAAGAAATTTACGACGCCAGCAAAATTCAGGTGTTGAAGGGATTGGAGGCCGTGCGGCGGCGTCCTGCCATGTATATCGGCGATGTATCCGTGCGCGGCTTGCACCACCTGGTCAATGAAGTTGTCGATAACAGCATCGACGAGGCTTTGGCGGGATTTTGCAGCGAAATCAATGTGACCATCAAAAAAGAGGGTTCCGTTACGGTTGAGGATGATGGCAGGGGTATCCCCGTCGATATTCATCCGGAACAGAATCGTTCCGCCCTGGAAGTGGTCATGACCATGCTGCATGCGGGCGGAAAATTCGATAAAAAATCGTACAAGGTTTCCGGGGGTCTTCATGGGGTTGGCATTTCCGTGGTCAATGCCCTGTCGGAATGGCTCGTTGTTGAAGTCGCGCGCGACGGCATCGTCTATCGTCAAAAATATCATATCGGTGTGCCGGAAGCACCGGTCAAAAAGGTGGGGCGGCGCAAGAATCCGGGTACGCGCGTGACCTTTATGCCGGATGGCGAAATTTTCAAAAAGAGAAATTTCAGTTTCGAAATTCTTTCAGAGCGGCTCCGGGAATTGGCGTTTCTGAATGCAGACCTCAAAATCACCATCCAGGATGAGATCAGCGGCAAAAGTGAAAAATTTCGTTATAAAGGCGGACTCATCGCCTTCATTGACTATCTGGATCAAAGCCATACAACGATCACCAGAAAGCCCGTTTATCTGGCGGGCGAAAAGGAAGCCATTCCCGTCGAAATCGCGTTTTCCTACAACGACTCCTACAACGAGAGTATCTATTCCTATGTGAATAATATTCACACCATCGAGGGCGGCACACACCTGGTGGGTTTTAAAGCGGCCCTGACGCGTTCGCTCAATAATTTCGCCAGCAAGAACAAACTGCTGAAGAACGGCGACAACACGCTGAGCGGTGATGATGTGCGGGAAGGTCTCACGGCGGTCATCAGCATCAAGGTGACCGAGCCTCAATTTGAGGGACAGACCAAAACCCGCCTCGGCAACAGTGAGGTGAAAGGAATTGTCGAAACCATTGTCAATGAACAGCTGGCAAAATATCTGGAACAGAATACAGCCGTCGGCAAACGGATCATTGAAAAATGCAAGGTTGCCGCGCGTTCGCGCGAAGCCGCCCGCAAGGCACGAGAATTGACGCGGCGCAAATCCGCCCTGGAGAATGAAAGTCTGCCGGGAAAATTGGCGGATTGTTCATGGGGAGAAGCTCATAAAACCGAATTGTTCATCGTCGAAGGAGATTCGGCGGGCGGCAGCGCCAAACAGGGCCGCGACCGGCGCTTTCAGGCGATCTTGCCATTGCGCGGAAAAATATTAAACGTCGAGAAGGCCAGACTCGACAAGATGCTCTCCAACGAAGAAATACGCACCATGGTGGCGGCCCTGGGGACTGGAATCGGACGCGAAGAATTTCAGGTCGATCGCATCCGCTATCATAAAATTATTATTATGACCGATGCCGATGTCGACGGCTCTCATATTCGCACGCTGCTGCTGACGTTCTTCTTCCGTCATATGCGGCCGGTGATCGAACAAGGGTTTCTCTACATCGCCCAGCCGCCGCTCTATCGCGCGGCGCGCGGCAATGAAGAATACTACGTCTACGATGATGAAGGACTGGAAAAAATCAAGTCCAGATTCAAAAGCCAAAACAAGAACTTTGCGGTTCAGCGCTATAAGGGTTTGGGAGAGATGAACCCCGGTCAATTGTGGAAAACAACCATGGATCCCGAGAACAGAACCTTGTTGCAGATAACCATCGAAGAGGCATTTGAAGCGGATCATGTTTTTTCCATGCTCATGGGCGATGATGTCGAGCAGCGGCGCAAATTCATCGAAGAGAATGCCCGCTATGTTCGCAATCTGGATGTGTGATCACGCAGGGATAGACAAAAACAATGACGGATACCAACGAAAAAATTCTCCCGGTTCTCATCGAACAGGAAATGCGCAATTCCTACATCGATTATGCGATGTCGGTGATCGTTGCGCGCGCATTGCCGGATGTCCGCGATGGTTTGAAACCTGTCCATCGCAGGGTTTTGTACGGCATGCTGGATTTGGGTTTGCGGCCCACTTCCGCCTATAAAAAAAGTGCCCGCATCGTTGGAGAGGTCCTGGGCAAGTACCACCCGCATGGCGATTCTGCGGTATATGATGCGATGGTGCGAATGGTACAGGATTTCTCATTGCGTTATCCGCTGGTGGATGGTCAGGGAAACTTCGGTTCGATCGATGGCGATGCTGCGGCTGCCATGCGTTACACCGAGGCGCGCCTGGCCCCCATCGCCGAAGAAGTAATCCGCGATCTCGAAAAGGATACGGTCGATTTTGTCCCCAATTTTGATGACTCCCTCAAGGAACCATCGGTATTGCCTTCGCTGTTGCCGACCCTGTTGGTCAATGGGGCCGCCGGAATTGCCGTCGGTATGGCCACCAACATTCCTCCGCACAACCTGCGGGAAGTCATTGACGCCTTGACGGCGCTCATCGACAAACCGGACCTCAAGCCGGAGGAGATTCGCAAATATCTGAAAGGGCCCGATTTTCCGACGGGCGCCATCATTTCCGGCGATGAAGAGATAGGTGCCTATTTCAAAACCGGACGCGGCAAACTCTCGGTTCGCGCCCGCGTTCATGTGGAAGAGGTGAGCGGAGGCAGACAACGCATCGTGGTCACCGAAATTCCCTATCAGGTCAACAAAACCTCCCTGATTGAACGCGTCGCCGAAATGGTGCGCGAGAAAAAAATCGATGGAATTTACGATATTCGCGATGAATCGGATCGGGATGGCATGCGCATCGTCTATGAACTGCGCAAGGAGGCCGATGCCGAGGCGGTTCTCAAGGATCTTTTCCGTTATACGCAGATGCAAACGACGTTTGGCGTCATCATGCTGGCTCTGGTTGATGGACAGCCCAAAATCATGAATATCAAACAATTTCTGACGGAATTTCTCAAATTCAGACATGATGTCATTCTGCGCAGGACCAAATTTGAACTCGAGAAAGCGGAACAACGCGCCCATATTCTCGAGGGTCTGAAAATTGCCCTCGACAATATCGATGCCGTCATTGCGTTGATCAAAAAATCCAAAGATGTCGATTCCGCCCGCAAGGGATTGATGAAAACTTTCAAGCTTTCAGAAAATCAGGCGCAAGCGATTCTGGATATGCGGCTGCAGCGTCTCACCGGGTTGGAGCGCCGTAAAATCGAAGAGGAATACAAAGAACTCATCAAATTGATCGAACGCCTGCGTTCCCTTCTGCAGAGTAAATCCCTGCGCATGCAACTCATCCAAACGGAACTTTACGATCTCAAACAAAAATATGGCGACAATCGCCGCACACTCATTGCCGGCAAGAGCAGCGAAGGCAGCGGTTCTTTGCAGGAAATGGTTTCCGAGGAAGCGTTCATCGTCGCCATGACGCGCCATGGACAGGTCGGCCGATTTGCAGCCGCGGATTACGATTCTGAAAATGTTCAAAATCTCCTGGCGGGAAGAGACTACATTCGCTATGCCTTTTCTTCAGTCAACAGTCATCCCATCCTGTTTTTCTGTGAATCGGGCAAGGCATTTGTCTCCCGTACCAGCGCCATACCTTTGGTGACGAATGAAAATAACGGTTTGGCGATCAGCCGGCTTCTGCAATCAAAAAAAGATGAAAAAGTGATAGCCTGCTTCGAAGTGGACAAATTGGCCGAAGACCGGTTCATTTTTCTGACGACGCAATGGGGTTTGGTCAAAAAGGTGGCGCTTGCGGAATTGTCGCGCAGCAAGGAAGGCGGAATCACGGTTATTGCTTTGCGCGATCCGGACACATTGGTATCCGCGGAAATAACCGACGGCAAAAAGGAAATTTTCATCGCCACGGCCGAAGGCAAGGGCATTCGTTTTTCCGAGGAAGATGTCCGCGATATGGGCGCCGGCGCCGGCGGCATCCGCGGCATCACGCTGGACGCCAAAGACCGGGTGATGGCGGTTACGGTACTGGCCAACCAGGAGGCCAATTTATTGTCCATCACCCGCCTTGGATTCGGAAAACGGAGTGACTGGGAAGAATACAGTACCATCAAACGGGGCGGCAAGGGGATCGTGAATTACAAATGCTCCGATAAAGTGGGCACGGTGATTTCGGCCCTCGAAGTGCGCGCATCGGATCAGATCATCCTGGCGACGAAGAAAGGCAAGTCAAAACGCGTCAAGGTCAAGGAGATAAAAGTGATGGGACGTGCGACACAGGGCATGGCCATCGCCAATATTCTGAAAGGGGATGAGATCGTCGAAGCATTCATTAATCCCGATATGCAGATCAGAAAGAATAAATAGTCCGGGTTATTTATCACTCAAGTAAAGGGAGGATCCATGAAAACCCGCTGGATGATTGCTCCTCGAACCCTCATCCTGTTTATATCCTATACGTTGTGCGCCTTATTTCTCGTCAAGGCGGGATTTTCGCTGGAAGGAGAGGAGAAAAAGGGTCTGGTGACCTATGTGGAGGGAATGGCGAAGAAACAAAAACTGCAGGATGTGGATTGGCTCAGCGTCGCCCAAAATACGCCGGTGGTTGGCGGAGAGCGCGTGCGCACGTTCTCGGAGTCGCGCGCGGAACTGGAGTTGGCCAGAGTGGATCGCATCAGGATGGCGCCAAAGACAACCATCGATATTCTAAAATTGTATGAAGAGTCCAAAGAGCAGGTGCGCGAGTCCACCGTTCTGTTGCAGTCCGGGGATCTGTGGGCCAATATCGCCCAAAAGGATGAAAAAGTAAAATTCTCCATCAACACCCCGGTGGCCGCCGCGGCGATCACGGGGACGACCTTGCGTTTGAGTGCCGGAGCCGATTCCAGCGCTGAATTGAAGGTCTATTCCGGGGAGGTGGTGATCAGTAATGTGCCCGGCGACAGCAGTACCCCCACGAAACGGCCGGCGCTGCAGCCGCATCAGGTCGAGGGCCCCAGAGAGGTGGAAGGGCCGCGCCAAGTCTCCCTGCAGGAATGGTCGCTGATCGTCCGCAGCATGCAAAAAGTCCGGGTGGACAAGAGAGGCCAGATTGTGCAGAGTGGATCATTCAATAGCAGCGATCCCGACGAACAGAGCGAATGGGTCAAATGGAACCGCGAGATGGATGGACGAAAATAGTCGTCAGAAATCGAATCCGGCATTGAAGTAGATACGATCGATTCCGTTGCTGGCGCGGCCGTATGCCAAAGAAACCGGTCCCAGCGGTGTTTTCAGGGCCAGGGCTGCTCCGCGCCCGGAGATGAAATCTTCCCCCGTCACGGCCACCGCGTTTTTCCACACCGAACCAAAATCGAAACGCATGGAAAAATACAACTGCAGATAAGATTTCCAGGGAATGTGATAGACATACTCCAGGCTTCCCAGGATCATATTGCGCCCCTGCCATTCACCATCGCGCAGTCCATAGAAAGTTTGCTGTCCGCCGATGCGATATTGTTCGCAAAACGGCGTCGTCAGGTCTGACGTTCCCCAGAACAGTCGTGGAGAGAGGGTGTTGCGGCGCCTCCAGGTATAAAAAGCGGTCAGCTGGTTTTGCACCTTGAAATAGGAGATGTCGGCGCCGAGAAATTTGCCGGAAGAAACCTCGTAGGAGAAGGTGTGATATTTTCCGCGCTTCGGAAAAGGCACGAGATCGCGGGTATCGGTGACCGAATGCACCCCCAGGGTGTTGATCAGCAAGTCTCCGGGGTCATACCCGGAGCCGGAGATGCTCTGTACGTGTATCTGTTCGAGGCGCATCTGTCCGGTGAGCGTACCCAGCCGGGCAATCTGGGTTCCCAGGGTCATGTTCAGTCCGTCAGCCCGGCGTTCATATTCGCCGAGAACGTTAAAATATTCATAATAATAAATCCTGTTCACTTCCTGTTTGACCGTGACCTGACTGGTCAGATACGTTTTAAAAAGCCGGTTGGCGTTGAACTGCAGGGCCACGCTGCGATCGCGTTGTCCTAACATGCCGTGAAAAGTCAAATCATTGGCACTTCCCAATACGTTCTCATCCGCTATTTCAAAAAATGCTTTTCCGCGTCTTTCATCATCATAGCGTGCCCCCAGGCGTGCCACCACGTGTTTTTTTTCAACCAGTCTGACGGTTATATTCCATCCCTGTGCCCCGGGCTGGGGAAGCAAGGTGGCGGCATCAAAAAGTCCCGTCCCATATAAATTATTGATCGCTGTGGTGGCCTGGTCGCGCCGAAAGAGTGCGCCCGCCTTGAGCGTGAATTCACGGTTGAGGACGAAGGGTTTGGTCAAATGATGGCCTTCAAAGCGCACGGAAGAAATGATTCCCTCATTGATATAGATATGGGCGGTGCCGGACGCTTCATTATAGACGACGCGATGGATCTCTGCCAGTGAATAGCCGAACTCGCGGTATTTCCTGATGATCTCAAAGAAGGCGTTTTTACTGTGGAGATGATTGATCGGCCGCCCCAACAGGGGGGCGAAGGGTTTGAGCAGAAAGGAGTCTGGCAGCACGGTATTTCCATAAAAGATGATGCCGCCAAGCCGGGGATTGAAAGAGAGACGATACACCAGGGTGGTATCCCGGCCATCGGCCTGGATGCGGGCGCTGACATCCTGCAAATAACCGCTATTCCACAGGCGTGCCATCTCCGCCTGGATTTCATATTCCGTGACTTTCCGCGGCACGGAGAGATCGACGATATTCTCAACGACGAGTTCCCGGGCGGGAGAGATTTCTATTTTCTGGATAGTGAAGCAGGGTTGGGCGGCGTACGTTTCCTGCTGAAACTGCAGGAATCTCTGCGTCAAGGCGGGAATTAATTCCCGCGTTCTGTCATATCCCGCTTTGTAGAGGGCATGGATATCTTTTATTTTTGAAGAGGTGGCCGAGAAATCACTAAACTGTATTGAAAAATCGGCGCGTTCCAATTGCCGGCGGTTATGGTCTTGCTGCATAATGGTAGTCACCTGATCCGCCATCTCCCAGGGAGCACGCATTTCCTCACGGCTGCGTAAATTGGCGCTGCAGTTCAGCGCGAAAACAATGTCGGCACCCATGGAACGCGTTTCATCGACCGGGATATTATCCTTCAATCCGCCATCCACCAGGAGAAAATCATCGTATTCCACGGGAAGCAGGAGGAGTGGAATGGCAATGGAACCTCGCATCGCTTCGATCAAATGGCCATTTTTCAATACAATCTTTTGACCGGAAAGCAGATCTGTCGCGATGATTTTCAACGGGATGCGCAGCTGGCTGAAATCGGCGTTATGCAAGGGGGCATCGAGGAGCAAATCGGTCAACGTTTCGGTCAGGGTCTGCCCCGGGGTGACAGCTTCAGGAAGATGCAGGTTAAGGCGATCCAGGCGGAATTGGAGAAATGCGCGCGAGCGCTTTTGTTTCTCAGCCAGGAACTGCGTCGCACGACGGGGGGTATCATTCAAGAGTTCATTGATGGTCAGCCTGGTGATGGAGCTCCAGATTTCATCCGCGCTATAGCCCGAGGCGTAAAGTCCGCCGATGATGGCACCAATGCTCGTACCTGCCATGCAGTCTATGGGCATTCCATATTCTTCAAAGGCTTTCAAGGCGCCCACCATGGCGATACCGCGGACCCCCCCCCCGCTCAACGCCAGCCCCAATTGCGGGCGGCGGATTTGCCTGGCGGGCATCAAATTAAAGAGTTCGCGTCCTTCTTCGAGCGCAAGATGATACTCAGCGAGAACCTGCGGGGTGCTGGATTCCACGGCGAATGACGGGCGCGCGAACAAAACAGCCATCACCAGCAAAAAGCGAAGTAATTTCAGGCGTGAGGGCCTTGCGCGCGACAGCAGGAGAAAAGACAGCCGGCCATGTATATATTCAAACAACGAAATGTACCTCGTTCGTCACTCAAAGAAAAAAAGGGTGAAGCCCTTTTTTCACCGCAGTTGTTCTGAAAAAGAGAGGCACCTTGCCTTGGGATTCTGTTGTCTCTAATATATCAAAGCAGACCAGGAAAAGCAATAGCAAAAACCGGGTGCAGGAAAAGAGATTGACAACCGCTTCACTATTTCGTATTTTTATGAAATGATTATTTCAGCAGACATCAGCCGGAGGGGGGGGAATGCGCCGCGGGGCAGGACGCGGCGATTGGCCGTCATGGGATTATTTACCGCACTCACGGCGCTGGGATCGTTTATCCGTATCCCCTTTTTTCCGGTGCCATTGACGGGGCAGAGTTTTTTCCCTCTGCTGGCGGGTTGTTTTTTTTCTCCCCTCGCCGCGGCCATTACACAGATTGGTTACCTCTTGATGGGCATCGCGGGTTTGCCGGTCTTCAGCCAGGGAGGCGGCTTGCCCTATGTCATGCATCCCACCTTTGGATATTTACTGGCGATGCCTGTGGTGGCCGCGTTGGTGGCTCTTTTTATCAGGCATTACGCCCTGACGCTGAGTTTTAATCGAATCTTGTTTATTACATTTATTTGCGCCATTCTGTTGTTGGTGATCGGCGCCCTGTGGATGTACACTGTTTTTGCGCTGACGTCTGCGATCACGATGCCCTTGACCAAAGCGCTCTGGCTTGGGGTGTTTCTATTCTTGCCGGCGGAACTGTTCAAGGCAGTGATCGCTTCTTTTTTGGCGGTCAAATTGAGGCACAGGATCAAGATTTAGTAATCTGAAAATTTGTAAAACCCAATAGCGGCAAAGAGCAGGAAGCTACTGATAAAGGATTTTTTGCCTGATAACCGGCAACCGGGCTTACTTCATGATCAAACAAAACCGTAAAATCTGACAGGTTAACGTCATCGCATGATGGGTGTCCCTGATGCCAGCATCAGATTTTCAGAATCAAACAGATTAGAGGAGGCATGACATGAACAAATACGTCATCGGGTTGGATGGCGGTGGCACAAAAACCCTTGGTGTTTTGGTATCCGGCAGCGGCACCATCATCGCCCGGGAGACCGGCGAATCGTCCAACATTCAGGCGATTGGCGCCGAAAAGCTGGCCCAGGTTCTCGCAGACCTGGTGGGCCAATTGACCGCGGCGGCGGGCCTTCGCGTTGAGGAGATTGACCATTTGTACGCTGGTTTGGCGGGAGCGGGACGACCAGCCGACCGTGAAGTAATATCCAAAATTGTCAGCGATAACCGTCTCGCGAAAAATCATACCATCGATACCGATGCAGCGGCGGCGCTGGCAGGCGCTTTTGCCGGCGGGCCGGGCATTATTGTAATCTCTGGAACCGGCGCCATCTGTTTCGGCAAGGATGAAGCCGGCACCTTATACCGCTGCGGGGGATGGGGCTATTTGTTGGGAGATGAGGGGAGCGGTTATTACATCGGCCAGCAGGCATTGATAGCCGCATTGAAAGACCTGGACGGCCGCGGCCCGAAAACGATTCTCCGGGAAGTCTATGAAAACCGCTATGGCCTGACCAGCATCGATATGATCATCTCGCAGATTTATTCCGGCAAGATTGATAGAGCCGAAATCGCCAGCAATGCGCCCTTTGTATTTGAAGCCAGTGAAAAAGGGGATGTTGCCGCCCGGCGAATCATAGAAAATGCAGGCCGGGAGATCGGCATACAGATTGCGGCCACTGCGCGGCGTATGGGATGCGCACAGGGCGCAGTGGAAGTCGCCTTGATCGGCAGTGTGTTCAAACAGCGCGAGATTCTCATTCCGTATATGAAAGAAGAAGCATTGCGCATCGTAGCGACGGCGAACTTTATCGATCCCCGCTTTGAACCGGCCATTGGCTCGGCGATCCTGGGTCTCATGAAAGAGAACATCGCTATTGACGAGGTTCTGTTATCAAAACTGGCAAAGGGCGCGTCGGCTTGAGACAACCGGATGGATTTCGCAAAAACCCGCAACCCCCACAAGCCTCATCGGAGGCTTGTGGGGGTTATGCCTTTGGCCGCGCCCAGGTCTCAAGAAAAGTCAGCACTTTTTCCGGATCGTGACCTTTCAGGGGATGCTCTTTTGGAAATTCCAGCGCCCCCGTCTCCTGAGAACAGAGCGGTGTGCCGTCCGATTCCAGCACAACCAGAGCAGGAAGCCCCAGCTTATTGGGATGGCCATATTTTGCATCGATGGCCAAATTGTGATCGCGTCTGCCAAGATCGATCATAACCAATTCGTAATGCGCTGCCAAAAATCTTTTGATCTCCTCATCGTTCTCGAACAGATGATGCAGGCGTTGGCACCACGGGCACCAGTTGCCGCCGAAAACCAGAAGGATGCGTTTCTGTTGCACCCCGGCGCGTGCGATGGCGGCGGCAATGTCCGCCTCGGAATCGGCACGGGCATCATAGATCTCCTTAAAAGCGAAGCCATCTTTATCGGGTGCTTTGCTGGTGTTATTTTTACAACCTGCCAGGCCAGTCACCAAGAAAAAGACCCATAAATAGATCACGCCATTTTTCACGTCGGACACTCCTGATTATTTGACAATGGAAATGATTTGTCTGGTTTCGATGGGCATGGCCCATGCACCAAATGGGGTCTCGAGGCCGGCACTGCCGCTGATCATGCACTCTATGGAGCCGCCCCCCAATGCCGCCTTGAGAGAAGATGCCGCATTGAGAAAATCGAGTTTGATCGGCAGACGAATTTCTCCGCTTCCTTTGCAGGGCAGGGCCGTGGCTTGAAGGGATTGGCCCGTCGCCACCGATTGTCCCGCCAACTGAATGGTATAGTCCAGTTTTCCCAGCTGGAAACCAAAAGAATTCGGATTTTTCAGTCGTATCACCAGATCGAGGTCCATGCCGCTGAGGTTCAATTTGTTCACGCTTAATCCCTGCAGGGAGAGTTCTGGAATGCGCGGGTTCGGCAAGAACCCGGATTTTGAATAAGGGATGGTCATATTGGAGAGAATGCCGGAGGGTGTAATGACGCCGCTTAATTCATAGGCCAGGGAATCCAGGGAGCGGGCATCCTGAATCAAGGCGTAAATATCCCGGAATGGCAGCGTGAGCGGTATCTGAACGAGACTTTCTCCCTGTGCTGCAACGGCAAACCCTTCTGTTTCCGTGCCGCGCAGCAATTGCTTTTCCTGCAGGGCGAGGCGGTACGAATAACCGCTGACTTTTATGCCGAAGCCATTGGGGTTGAGAACATGCAGATCAAAGAGCAGGGTGACGGATTGAAAATCCCAGCGCTCCAAACCGACGCCGGCGATTTTCACGGTGGGCGCCTTGACCAGATGTTGCAAACTGTGACAGGAGAGCAAAAAGAGTAAAGCCGTACTGAAAGAAAAGAGCAGACCGTTTTTTCGCATCATTTCAACTCCGAGCTGTTTGGGCTTCTGCAACGATGGCGACGCTGGCGCTGGCGCCGATGCGGCTGGCGCCGGCCGTTATCATTTCCAGGGCTGTCGCCAGGTCGCGAATGCCCCCGGAGGCTTTGACGCCAATCTCCCGGCCGACGGTCTGACGCATAAGCCGTATATGTTCTGCCCTGGCCCCGGACGCGGCAAATCCGGTCGAAGTTTTAACATACCCGGCCCCCGCGGCGACCGCGATCTCGCAGGCGCGTACGATCTCTTCGTCCTGTAACAGGCAGGTTTCCAGAATGACTTTGACAAGATGGGGGGCGGATGCCGAAACCACAGCCGCGATGTCCTCTTCAACCTGTCGGAAATAGCCGGATTTTAAATATCCAATCGCCAGAACCATATCTATCTCGGTGGCACCGGCGGCAATGGCCGATTCGGCTTCGATCGCTTTGACCGGCGCCTGATTCGCCCCCAGCGGAAAGCCGATCACCGTGCACACAGGGACATCGCTTCCCCGCAACTGCTCGCGGCAACAGGTAATCCAGACGGGATTCACGCAAACCGAGGCGAAATGATAGTGTGTGGCTTCCTGACACAGCTTGTGAATTTGCGCCACAGAAGCGTCCGGCTTGAGCAGGGTATGATCGATGCACGCCGCCAGTTTTTCGGGCGTCATTTGCGATGCAGAATAAGGCAGGGCGTGATACATCATGAATGTTACTCCGCAGGTTTGTTCTCAGTGGCCGGGATGATTTTTGAATGATTCAGGCTCATGATCCCTGAGCAATCAAGCCATTTCAGGTTCTTCAAGATATTTGTGGTTGGTGAATGGTTCAGGCCAGAACTCAATGTCGGGCTACGGCGTTACCATCAACCCTTGTGGCGATTGCCGCATGATGCGCAGCCCGGCGCCGCGCGGCGGTGAATCAATCCGCTCAGGAGGAGACCGGGTTCAATCTGCCGGCATGTGCAAACATCAGGGACAAGATCTCTTGCGTTTTAACGATTCCCAGGGCCCCTGCGATGCAGGAAATTTCATCGAATGTCTGCACGAGATCGTAGCGAACACTCTGGGCGTTGATCATCAGGGGAAGTGGATGCCATGTAATTTCCCTGAGGGCAGAGGGACAGGAATGATCACCGGTTACAACCAAAACGTCCGGTTTCAAGGCGACGAGTTGCGGCACCAGGAAATCCAGGGCCTCCAGGGCCTTGACCTTTTCATAGTAGCCGCCCTGCAGGCCCGCCTCCTGGGCCTGCGTGTGGTGGATGAGGAGAAACTCATGCTCCGGATAATGACGGCAGGCGGCATCTATGAGGTCTGAGACGGCGGGCGCCGCCGTCACTACGTTGAAATCGCACAGGCGGCCGATCTGTTGATAGGCCGCATCCGCGGTGATGATGCAGCCAGATATTTTGAACTTTTTTTCCCAGGAGGGGGTTTCACCAGCATGGACGTGCAAAAGTTTTTGCAGTGCCGTTACGGGGGCCGGGGTCTGACCGGGCGCCGCGACCTGGTGCAGTCCCGAAAGGGCCTTGCGCATCAACGCATTGAGATGGGGCCGGTGTGCCTGCTGTAACTCGGTGAGCATATTGGGGCCCGATTGAATACCGCCGGCACCGCCGACGAGAAGGAGAATCATCCGCGTGGAATGGTGCTTGATATGTATTGAAACATCGAGTTCTTGCATGTCGCGATTCCCGTATCACTCTTTTCCATCTTTGTAAAAGATAAACTATTTCCGCCATTTTATCAATCAAAAAACGCGACGGCGCTGAAATATAATGCGCATCTGAAAAATTTTTCTTATATTTAAGGGTTTATATCGGCGAGACTGAAAAAAAGGAAACCATATGGCGCTGCAATTGACAAAATGGAATCATTTCCCCGGACGCCGGGGGCCGCTGCTTGTGATCATCATGGATGGCATCGGGCTGGGAAAACAGGACAAGAGCAATGCTGTCTTTCTGGCCAAAACGCCGACACTGGACGCCCTGGTGCAGACACCGTTCATGGTGCCATTAAAGGCGCATGGAACGGCGGTAGGCTTGCCTGCGGATGAAGACATGGGCAACAGCGAAGTAGGCCATAATGCGATTGGCGCCGGACGCGTCTTTGCCCAGGGCGCCAAATTGGTGGACAGCTCCCTGCAAAACGGGAGCATTTTTACTTCCGGGATTTGGCAAGAACTTGTCGCGCGCGGGCAGAGCGGGAAAACGCTGCACTTTATTGGATTGCTCTCGGATGGCAATGTCCATTCCCATATCAAGCAGTTGTTTGCGTTGCTGCAGGCCTGCGCAAAAGGCCGCGTGACGCGCGTGCGGCTGCATGTGCTCCTCGATGGCCGCGATGTCGGCGAAAAATCGGCAATGACCTATCTCGCACAAACCGAGACGCTGCTGCAACAGATCAATGAAGAATTTTCCTGCGACTATCGCATCGCTTCCGGAGGCGGCCGCATGGTGACGACCATGGACCGTTACAATGCCGACTGGACGGTCGTCGAACGCGGCTGGAACGCACATGTCCTCGGACAAGGCCGGGCGTTTCCCTCCGCGGCCGCAGCCGTCGAGACGATGTACGCCGAGGATGCAAAAATCACCGATCAGTATCTTCCCGCATTTGTCGTGGTCAATGAGCAAGGGCGCCCTGTCGGAACCATCGAGGACGGCGATGGGGTCATCAATTTCAATTTCCGTGGCGACCGCGCCATCGAGATTTCGCGCGCCTTTGAGGAACAGACATTTGCCGAATTCGACCGGCAAAAGGCACCGCAGGTCCTCTATGCAGGCATGATGGAGTACGACGGCGATTTGCACATACCGAAACAATATCTGGTGTCGCCGCCGGAGATTGACCGCGTACTTTCCGAATACCTCTGTGCGGCCGGAGTGACCTCCTTCGCATTGTCGGAAACGCAAAAATTCGGCCATGTGACCTACTTCTGGAATGGCAATCGCTCCGGTTACATCGATGCCAGTCTGGAAACCTTTATCGAAATACCCTCCGACCGCATTGAATTCGACAAAGCGCCGCGGATGAAGGCGCGGGAAATCACCGAAAAGGCAGAAGAACTGCTGCGTTCCGGCAACTATCGTTTTGGACGGGTCAACTTTGCCAACGGCGATATGGTCGGCCATACCGGGAATATGGACGCCACCATCACGGCGGTTGAGACGGTGGATCGCTGTGTCGCCCGGCTGATTGAGGTGGTGAAGGAGATCAACGGCATTGCGGTTATCACTGCCGATCACGGCAATGCCGACGAGATGTTCACTGTTAAAAACGGCAAAAAATCCGTTAAAACAGCGCATACACTCAACCCGGTGCCGTTCATCATCGTCGACCCCGGCTATCGTCAGGAGTACGAACTGGCGGCTGTCACAGCGCCGGGATTGAGCAATATCGCGGCCACACTGATCAACTTGCTGGGCTATCAGGCGCCGCAGGAATACGATGCCTCTTTGATCGAGTTGAAATAAGCGCGCCGGATAGACCAGGGAGGATTCTTGCAAGGGCTTGCCAATCTGCTCATAAGGGACAGTGATGAAATTCTGGTGGCGTGGATACCGCGCATTCAGCAGCTGCTGCCCGAGGCCGAGAAAGGGATCGCCGCATCATTGGCGCAACAATTATGGACGGCACTGACGATCTACATCGTCGACGAGGATTTGGACGGCGCCGTCCGACACCTGGAACGCGTCGGCCGGGAAATCCTGCATGACGTCCACGATGCGGCTTCCGTGATCACCAAGGCGCTCCTGCTCAGCCGTTATATTCTCCTTCCAGCCCTGATGAAACGCAGCGAAGCCACAAAGAACAGCCTGCAGACTTTCAGTGAAATCAATGACCAGTTCGAACCCGTTTTTCTCCGTCTCAACGATTTGCGCAAAGGCCCGATGCCCCTGGAGCAAAAAACGCTTTCCGGAGATTTTATCAAAGCCGCGGAATTGGGATTGCTCCGCATTGATTTTGCCGGCATCGGGCTTTTTGTCGTCGATGTTCAATACAACGTGCTCTATTGGGGACAGACCCTTGCAGCCATCTATGGCATCCCCGCCGCTGAAATAGTCGGCCAGCATTTGTTGTCCCATTATCCATTTTCAGACCGGATGAGCGATTTGGCGCACGCCATTCAGGACGCCCTGACAACCGGCCGGGAATCGGAATTATGGGAAGAAACCCTCAAGACCGCGGGCAGCGTCGAGCGCATCGTTGACTGTAAAATCGCCCCGGTTCGTGATTCAGACAGACGCATCATCGGGGCCAGCGTTTTGATACATGATATTTCGGAACGCCGCGAGCAGGAGCGTGCCCTGCAAAAGTATCAACGCTACTTTGAAAATATTCTCAATGATGCCGCCGATGCCATCATCATCCTCGATGCGCAAGACCGGATTGTGATGTGGAATAAAGCCGCAGAAGCCCTCTATGGCTGGCGCAAGCAGGAAATAGCCGGCAAACCGGTCAGCTTGATCGTTCCAGACGATCCCCGCTCGCGCCAGGAGATCGAATGGATCAATGAACAAGTCCGCCGCAAGGGATTCGTGCGAAATTTTCGCACAAACCGTTTGACCCGGGATGGCAAAAAGATCACGATTGAAGTGAGCCGGACGGCCATCAAAGACGAAGAAGGCCAATTCATCGGCAGCAGTGTTATCAGCCGGGACATGACGCAGAACGAGCAGTTGCGCAATCAGCTGGTTCACTCCGAGAAATTATCCGCGGTCGGCACCCTGGCGGCGGGCATTGCCCATGAAATCGGCTCTCCGCTCACCACCATTTCTTCCTTGTCCCAACTGCTTCTCGCCCAGATTGATGAGGCCTCTTTCAAGGAAAAGATCATACTGATCCAGCACTCTATTGACCGGATCAGCCGAATCGTGCGCACGCTGGTGGATTTTTCGCGGCCGATACAGCAAAAAATTGAAATGGTCTACTTGAACCGGGTGATAGAAGAAGTCATCCATATCGTCAAATACGATCGCCGCCTGAAATACCGCGAGGTCAAAGCCGAGCTCACACCCCGGATACCGCAAGTGCGATGCAGTTTTGACCAGTTGCTCCAGGTTTTTATCAACATCTGCCTGAATGCAGCCGATGCCATGGAGCATAACCAGGAAGGGAAGTTGCTGATCAGGACCTGGCATGACGGGGAGATGGTATTTGCATCGGTGAGCGACAATGGTGGCGGTATCGCGGCGCAACATTTACCGCATATTTTTGAGCCCTTTTTTACCACCAAAGCCGAAGGGAAGGGCACCGGACTGGGATTATGGGTCAGTTATAACATCCTGAAAGCATACTCTGGAGATATTGCGGTCGAAAGCACCCAGGGGCAGGGAACGACCTTTACGCTGTCGCTTCCGGTGGCGGAGACAAAGACAAACGGAGAACCGGGCTGATGAGCAGACGCGTCCTGATTGTCGATGATGACGACATCACCCGGGAAACCCTGGCGGTTGTGCTGGGGAATCGCGGTTTCCAATGTGGACAGGCGGAAAACGGCCAGATCGCATTGGACATGATGCAGAGGCAGAGCTACGATGTCATCATCACCGACATAGAGATGCCCGTGATCAATGGTCTCCAGTTGATGGAAAAAAGCGCCGAGCGTGATTTGCGCGGTTCGTTCATTATCATCACGGCCTATGCTTCGGTGGAAACCGCCATCGAAGCGTTACGCCAGGGCGCGTACGACTATCTGCTCAAGCCATTGAATTTTGAAGACGTCGCGGTCAAAGTTGATAAACTGCTGGAGCATAAGGCACTGGTTCAGGAAAATCAGGCGCTGAGGCAGGAGATTCACGCGCAATACAATTTCTCCAATATTGTCGGCAAGAGCCCGGCGATCCGCAGAGTCTTTGATACGATCCGCAAGGTCTCCGACAGCGACAGTCATGTGCTCATCAGCGGCAATAGCGGCACCGGCAAGGAGCTGGTCGCCAAAGCGATTCATTATAACAGCCCGCGTCGCAAAGGACGTTTCATCGCGATCAACTGCGGTGCGGTTACCGAGACGCTGTTTGAGAGTGAATTGTTCGGCCATAAAAAAGGAAGTTTCACCGGTGCGGTGGTGGACAAGGACGGTTTGTTCAAGGCCGCGCACAACGGCACCCTGTTTCTCGATGAAATCAGTGAAATGTCGCTCTCGGCTCAGGCCAAATTGCTGCGGGCGCTGGAGAACAAGGAGATACTGCCCGTCGGGTCGACGGTGACCATCCTGGTTAATGTGCGCATCATCGCCGCCACCCATCGCATCCTGTTACAGGAAGTACAGCATAAGCGATTTCGTGAGGATCTCTACTATCGCTTGAACGTGATAGAAATCCATCTCCCCTCTTTACAGGAGCGCAGATCGGACATCCCCTTGCTGGTGAATCACTTCATTCAGAAATACAACCGGCAAATGAACCGGCAAGTGAAAAAAGTGGCAACGGAGGTGATGGAAATGATCTGCAACCGTACCTGGAAGGGGGAGGTTCGGGAGTTGGAGAATTTTATTGAGCGGCTGATGATATTTGCAGAAGGGGATGTCATTCGCGCGGTGGACCTACCGGCCGACTTTTCCGCGCCGGCGATGGCAGCGGCGAATTATTCAGAGACGCAGACGTTAAAAAAAGCAGTTGATGCCTTCACCCGGGATTTTATCCGGGCGCATTTGCAAAAGCAGGATAACCACCGCGGCAAAGCGGCCAGGGCCCTGGGTATTGGAGAAGCGACCCTGTACCGCAAAATGAAAGCGTTGGGTTTGCAGGAGTGATGTGAGATGCTGCTGATTATTCCCCCATTATTTTAATGACCACCCGTTTTTTACGTTTTCCATCAAATTCTGCATAGTAAATCTGCTGCCAGGGTCCGAGATCGAGCCGCCCGCGGCTGACCGGCACAATGACCTGATGGTGCATCAGAAGACTCTTCAGATGCGCATCGCCGTTGACTTCTCCGCTGCGATGGTGTTTGTAATCAGGCCCCCGGGGCGCCAATTGGTCCAGCCACGCATCAATATCTTCAATGAGTCCCGATTCCGCATCATTGACATACACCGCGGCGGTGATGTGCATGGCCGAGACCAGCACCATCCCCTCCTGGATATTACTCTTGACAAGGGCCTCTTCGACCGATGGCGTAATATTGATATACTCTCGCGGCCTGGCCGTGTTGAACCATAGATATTCCGTATGAAATTTCATGCGTCCTCAAAAAAAACAACAAACCTTAAAAAAGCTTGAACCATGAGGAGATTCCATGGTTCAAGTTAAAACAGTATTTTTCAGGTTCATCCGGCAAATGAGTACCTGGTTAACCGCCGAGAGCGCCGAGAGCGCCGAGATGTATCACAAATGAAGTTTATTCATTCTC
>DCUM01000051.1 GCA_002327255.1 bacterium UBA2214
TACGTTTCCAAGCTGGTCAAGGCCTATCACACCGACCAGAAAGTGTTCGACACCCTGCAGCTCGCCGAACGGTGCGGCGTCAACGCCCTGTTGACCAATCCGCAGCTGGCGCGGGTGATCAATGCCTACTGGCGCAAGATGGGCGGCAAGATTCAGTTCATTTCCGACTGCGGCTATCGCGATGATGTGCTGACCGGCATAAAAATGTCCATCGATAGCGGCGCGCACGCCTGCTACGTCCAGGGTGAACTGGCCGACAACTATGTGCGCGCAGGGCGCTTTGATCTGATCGGTCAGGCGCTGGATCTCATTCGGGAAAACAAGCTGCCGGCCGGTATCGGGGCGCACGCGCTGGCCACCATACAGGGTTGTGTTGAAAAGGGTTTGAAACCCGATTTCTGGGTCAAGACGCTGCATCATACCAATTATTGGTCGGCCCAGCCCGCGACGGAACACGATAACATCTGGTGCCGCAATCCGGACGAGACCATCGCCTTCATGGCCGGTCTTCCGGAACCGTGGATCGCCTTTAAAATCCTGGCCGCCGGGGCTATCGATCCCAAAGAGGGCTTTCCCTATGCGTTTGCCAACGGCGCGGATTTCATCTGCGTCGGCATGTACGATTTTCAGATCGTTGATGATGTCAACACGGCCGAGGCGGTGTTGCATGGCCCTCTGCAGCGCACGCGACTGTGGCGGGGGTGATCTTTGAAAAGGGGTGTTGCCAGCCCGGCAGGCCTTGCAGGCCTATGAAAGGGGAAAGGCTGATTTTTCGGATGGCCATATGCTGTGATGAACCGCCTGGTGGGATGCAGTCGTTCCGTGACTTTTAACCGCCAGGCGGCAGCATACGCTGATTTTCAGTTGATTTGACGCCTGTGCATAGGCTCTGATTTCAGGTGGCAGTTTCCTCTCGGGATCACTCTTCGGGTTGCGGAGGTTGCCCCGAAAGTGCTTTTTTGATTGCTTCCACCAGCTCGGCATCCTCGGGCTTGGTGCGGCTGCCGAAGCGGCCGATGACCTGGCCGTCGCGGCTGATGAGAAATTTGTTGAAATTCCAGGAAATGTCGCCGCCGAATTCGGGATGGATCTTTTTGTCGGTGAGCCAGGCGTAGAGGGGATGCTGATCCTCGCCTTTCACCGATATTTTACTGAACATCGGAAATGTGACGCCATAATTGAGGGAGCAAAAGGCCTTGATATCTTCATCGGTTCCTGGCTCCTGGCGCATGAAATTATTAGCCGGAAATCCCAGAATGACCAGGCCGCTGTCCTTGTAGGTTATGTAGAGCTTTTGCAGGCCTTCATACTGCGGTGTGAAACCGCATTTGCTCGCCACGTTGACGATCATCACCACCTGACCGCGATATTGCTCGAGTTTGACCAGCGCACCATCGATATCGTTGACGATGAAATCATGAATAGTTGTCGCCATGCTCTTTTCCCCTTTGGAATTGGATTTTTGCTCCTGCCCTGCCCCGTCGACGGCCGCCAATGCGGGGGTTAGCTCCAGGAGAGCGGCAAAAAGAGCGAGGAGCAGGATTTGGCGAATGAACGTGTGTTTCATAAATACCTCAAGTTTGATTTTTGTCTGTGTTGATATATACAGAAAAAGGAGGCATTCTATTCCTTAATTTTCAGAAAATACAGAGCCTGAACCAGCATGTCACACCGGTGATGCAAGAGAGAGCTATTTTCGCTGCCGATTATTTGGCAACGATGGAGATCAAGTCATAAAAGAATTCTTCATACACAGAACCCAAAATGGATCGAACGAAACCACTCGGAGTCTGTCGGATTTGAGATTTTCAAATACTATATAACTTCTTGATTAATAGTTTTTTATATTTTTCATCAAAAATGTGATACTATAATAGAATCAATTCCTTATAATTTAAATCCGACAGGCTCCCAGGATTTGACAAGTTGGAATGATGGTCGGGCCTTGTATTCCAGATAATCCATGGGCCGCAATTGTTTAATATATTTATTGCTTATTAAGCAAAAAAGCATTATCGTTTAATAAGAAGATTTCTTATTAAACGATTTTCAGGCAGGAATGCACAATATGGAACGTGGCTTATCCGGAATCTATCAGACCACAACGGTGGCAGGTGAACAGGTCAGGGCGTTTGTTCCCTTTGATTTGCCGCCGCAGCCTGATTTGGTGTTTTCGGAGGAACGCCGAAGACTCTTGGAGCGGGCGACTCTGGCGCTCGGCCGGCTCGACAGCATCACCATGCTGTTGCCGGATGCGGGATTGTTTATATATTCGTATGTCCGGCGCGAAGCCCTGCTCTCCTCGCAAATCGAAGGAACGCAATCTTCTCTCTCGGATCTTTTACTTTTCGAGCTCGAAGAAGTGCCCGGAGCGCCGCTTGACGATGTGGTTGAGGTCTCCAATTATGTCGCGGCCATCGAACACGGGGTTCGGCTGCTGCAGGATGGTTTGCCGCTGTGCAACCGCCTGATCCGGGAAGTGCATGCCAGGCTGCTGGCGAGGGGAAGAGGCAGCGAAAAAACGCCGGGTGAATTCCGCCGTTCGCAAAACTGGATCGGTGGGACCAGGCCGGGAAACGCACATTTCGTGCCACCGCCGCCGGACCGGGTGCCGGAGTGCATGGCAGCCCTGGAGCGATTTTTTCATGATCCATCCGTACCCTGTCCGGTGCTCTTGAAAGCAGCCCTGGCCCATGTGCAGTTTGAGACCATCCATCCCTTTTTGGATGGCAACGGCCGGGTGGGCCGGTTGTTGATTGCGCTCATGCTCCATGATGGGGGCATCCTGGTGCAACCGCTGTTGTATCTCAGCCTCTATTTTAAAAAACATCGCAGTGAATATTACCGCTTGCTGGATCGGGTGCGGACAGAAGGTGACTGGGAAGCGTGGGCCGATTTTTATCTCGAGGGCGTGGTACAGACCGCAGGCGATGCCGTACGCACTGCGCAAAAGCTGGTGGCGCTGTTCATGCAGGATGGTGAAAAAATCCGGACTCTGGGCCGCATCGCTTCTACAGTATTGCGGGTTTTTCAAGCCCTGTGCAAACGGCCGCTGCTCAACAATATTGAAGCCAAACGCATGACCGGACTCTCTTTTCCTTCGGTCAACAAAGCCATGGAAGCGATGGCCGGTCTGGGGATCGTGCGCGAGCTCACCGGTGGTCGCCGCAACCGCCTCTTTGCCTATGACCGCTATCTGAATATCTTGTCTGAAGGGACGGAGCCGTTGTAAGGAAAACATCTTGTGGCCCAAAATGAATACTAACTGAATTTGGTAATACCATAGTTTTAGTATTTGAAAATGAATATTTAACTATTTCTTTTCGGCGAAACACCTCTTTCAAAATTGCTGCGGGTTGGTTAAAAGAATCCTGGTGCAATGAGTTAGGAAGACAACGAAGCCGCGATTTAGTAGCGATGCCGATTGCACTTTTGGGAGGAGCGGCAGGATTTTTATATAGAATGAGCAATTTTATTTTATTTCTGTCTCGACAAAAGTGCTACTCCTGAACCGGATACCGAGTAAGTTCAGATGAAAATATTGCCTTTAATCGTATTCTTTTGCATCATTTCATCGTTAGCATGAATATATACACCTAAACTTCGTTATCACTCACCGATTCATACTGGAAGAAGTCATTTGCCATTTCTCCTCCCAACTCTGATTAATAGTGACATGGGATGCGTACACACTCTGGCGGGGAAATGCAAATCACGATTCGGATGGAAGCCAGTAAAATTGCTTCCTTAAATACTTTAGCGCCTATGGAACCATGAAGGAGATGATGGCATGTGGTTGCGACCTGACAAGATGTTGATTACTATTATTTTCATTTCATTTACTATTGTGGGGTACGCTGCAGAGCAGCCGCCCGCGTTGCCGCGTGAGATGCGCGGCGTCTGGGTGGCCACGGTGGCCAACATCGACTGGCCGTCGCGTCCCGCCTTGCCGGATTCCGCACAGCAGCGCGAAGCCATTGCCATTCTCGACCACCTCCGGGCGCTCAACATGAATGCCGTGGTGCTGCAGGTCCGGCCCCATGCGGATGCCTTGTACGCTTCTGATCTGGAACCGTGGTCCTATTATCTCAGCGGCGAGCAGGGCAAGGCCCCCTCTTATGATCCGCTGGAATTCTGGATCGATGAGGCGCACCGCCGCGGCATCGAACTGCACGCCTGGTTCAATCCCTATCGCGCCGGCCATCCGGCCATGCGCGGCGCCATCTCGGAAAAGTCGGTCATCAGGGCGCATCCGGAATGGGTGCACGCCCTGGCCGACACCGGCTATTTCTGGCTGGATCCTGCGCTCAGGGAAGTGCAGGATCATTCCTATGCCGTGGTCCTGGATGTGGTCAAGCGTTATGATGTCGACGGCGTCCATTTCGACGACTATTTCTATCCCTATCGCGAATACAACCGCGGCCGGGATTTCC
>DCUM01000167.1 GCA_002327255.1 bacterium UBA2214
TGGAACGGACGATTTGCCGCCGCAGTTCACGTGGCGGTTTTGGGATCAATCAGGCCGGCCGCATCCGCGGTTATCAAGTTGTAAAAGTTTGACGCGGCAGCATGGCTTCAGTCCAGCCCATCAGAAAGGATGCCACACGCATGCAACCCTTTGGTGTTTTTCTCAAGATGCACGTTCCCTGCCCGGCCGATATTCAGGAGGTGGTGAGCAGTTTTCTCTTCGACCTGGGCGCTTCGGGCGTCGTCGAACGGGAGACCGGTCTTGAGGCCTATTTTCCCAACGAACCTTTGCAGGTGGTGGAAGAGATGAAGCGTTTTCTGCTCGAGTTGCAGGCTATGGGACATCGCACCGCGCCGGAGGCGATCGCTTGCGAAGCCGTCGCGGATCGTGACTGGAATGCCGAATGGAAAAAGAGTTATAGCGGCTTTGCCATCAGTGAGCGCATCTATATCAAGCCGAGTTGGGAAGCCGCTCCGCAGCGCGCTTATGATTGTCTGATAGAGATCGATCCGGAGATGGCTTTCGGAACCGGTACGCATGCCACCACGCGATTGTGTCTGGAGCTGCTCGAAGCGCGTTGCGGCAAAGGGGCGGTCGTGCTGGATATCGGCACGGGGACCGGGATTCTCGCCATCGCCGCGGTCAAGCTGGGGGCGCAATCCGTCGTTGCGTTCGATGTCGATCCCGTCGCGGCGGAAACCGCGAGGCGCAATGCGGCCATCAATCAGGTGGCGGAGCGCATCCGCGTCTTTGCCGGAACCATGGAAACGCTCGATCTCTCCGCGCGCCGTTTTGATCTGCTCCTGGCCAATGTCAACCGCAGTGAAATCATAAAATTGTTGCCTTTTTGGGAAAAGTTGCTAGATTATCCGGTGGAAGGCATCCTCTCCGGCATCCTCCGCGAAGAAGAGGAGATCGTTGCCTCCGCTCTGGCGCGGCATCATTTCCGGGTTTGCGAAACGCGCTATGAGGATGAGTGGCTCGCCTGCCGGGTGACGAACGCCTGATGGGCCGGAAAAGATTGAGAGACGCTATGGTCCATTGTTACTGGCGCATACGGTTATTTCGCCAATGGCTCTCGTTATCCAGGAAAGATTGAGAGACTCTATTGTCCATTGCCACTGCACATCAAATCATTCTCGGGTCTGAAACGAAGCGCTGTCGCCGCAGCATCCTGTATTTCTTCCTTTTTTCATTCCTGGCACTGTCAAATACTCCTGTGCAAGCGGCCAGGCGGCAGGTCGTAGTGGACTCGCTGTGGGTTCATCAGCACAAGCTGCACCTCCGCTTTCATGTGGAGGGTTTGCTGGACGATAAAGCCATTCAGGGGCTGGAGCGCGGCTTCACCTCTGAAGTCAATCACCTGGTGCAATTATGGCAGGTCAAAGGCGTGCTCAGTCAGGTGGTGGAAACCCGTCCTGTCATCATTCGCATCTATCATGATAACGGCAGCCAAAAATTTGCCATCGTCACCGAGACGGAGAGCCGCCTCACCAGCCAGATTGAAACGTTGCGGCAGATGAGCACGACCGTGCCGGAACTGGTTGTGGCGGACGCGTCGCGTCTGGAGGCGGACGCCCGCTTTTTCGTCACCATATCCACCCTGTTTCAACCCATCTCGGATGAAACCTATGGAGAATTGCGCGCCTGGGTTTCGGGGCGCTCCCGGAGCAACGGCGGTCACAGCGTCAAACGAGGCCGTTTTTTTGGCTTTTTGTTCGATCTTTTGGGTTTCGGCGACCGCGCGCTGCAAGTCAGGACGGGCACCTTTTACCTGGACCGCAGCGGCAGCCTGCACTATCTTGAGTGAAATTGTGATGCAGGACATGAACCAATTGCCCGCTCTGCGCGTATATTATCCGCAAGGGTGTCAGCCTGGACCGTCGCGGGGCGCCGGGGCATCCTGGTTTGACTGCTAACCAATGCGGCGGAAACCCAAGAATTCGCACGCTTCAGACGCCAGCCGGCGCCATCCCGTACGGGTCGCTGTGCCGGCTGATCCCGGCCGGGGCACAAAATCATCGCACGCTTCAGACGCCATGCATCAGGCGGATGCGCCGCCAACACAGAAAATTCATCTTTTTGGAAATGCCGCCCTTGCCCGGCGGTGTTATATATAACGCAGTCAGAGGTACCATTAAAATACATATTTTTCAAGAGGGAACAAAGATGAGCAAATCCGTTCGCTACAGTATCCTGATCAGCATGCTGGTTTTTGCCTTTGCGCTGACAGGCGCCGAACAACCGGCTGTTTTCAACGCCAAAACGGCGACCCATCCGCAGGCGTTGCAGCGTGCCGGCGAAGTGATGGCGGCCCGGGAAGCGCAACTTGTCAGCGTCCTGACCCGGGGCCTGGAAGGCGCTGCCGTGCAGCGCCACCTGCAGGATCAGATGCAGGCCGTGATGCAGCCGGAAAATTTGATTCCGCATTTTGTCAAAACTCTCCGCCACCATCCCGGGGTGACCAACAGCGCTGCGCTGCAGCGGAATCTCTCCGCGCCTGCGTTGCCCATGGGCACGATCTCGGGCACGGTGACCGTCGACGGCGGCGTCCCCGATCCGAGTTATGAAATAGTCGTCATCGCCTTTGATGCGCATGGATATTATATGGGCCATGATGATCGCGCAGCCGCGAATGCCGGCAACTACCAGATCAAAAATCTGCCGGCGGGTGATTATTATGTGCTGACGTCGAGCAACCGCTACGTCGACAAGATATACAATAATCTGCACTCGCCTCTGGACCAACCGCAAACCTGGCGCATGGCCGAAAAGGTCAGGGTGGAAGCCAATGCAACGGCCGCCGGCATCAATTTCGATTTGCAGAAAGGCGCTGTGATCACGGGATTCATCGCCGGTGAGGATGGTTTCACCTTCATCCAGGATATGGACATCCATTTCATCGTCACCAGCGCCGATGCGCCCCATGAAATTTTCACAACCACCTACTACACCATCGATGGCTTTTACGATCTGGTGGTGCCGCTGAAGGGCGCTATCAAGGTCGCGGCGTTCGTCGATGGCTTTTTGCCCGTGTGGTACAACAATCAGGCCGATTGGAGCGCGGCGACCCCGCTGACCATCAGCCGTTTCGATACGCTCATCGCAGGGGTCGATTTTTATCTGCCGGTCGATCCGGAAA
Organism: bacterium UBA2214; assembly: GCA_002327255.1. Taxonomy (GTDB): domain Bacteria; phylum Zhuqueibacterota; class Zhuqueibacteria; order Residuimicrobiales; family Residuimicrobiaceae; genus UBA2214. Next base: position 3,143 of record DCUM01000167.1, read on the forward strand.
AAGCCTTGTTGGGTGGCATCTCGGGCAACTTCCGCTACAGCGATGAATATGTCCCCCCCATCACCAGTTTCGCCACCGTATTTGTTTTCGATGCGGCTGACTCCTCTCTGGCCGGCTGGACCCTGGGCATCGGCGGCAGCTATACCATCGAGAATCTCAAACCGGGCGAATACTTTGTCTATCTCGACGATGCCCTGGGCAATCTCATCGGACTCAAAAATTATATGGGGCAGTATTGGGAAAATGCCAATACGCCGGCCGGGGCCAAAACCGTGACCGTGCAGCCGGGCGAGATCTTTTACGGAATCGATTTTGTCCTCGAACCGGGCGGTTCCGTGAGCGGTACCATCACTGCCGGGGATGGCGCCAAACTGGACGGCGTCTGGGTGCTGGCCATCCATGCGAGTCTCGTCGAAGGGGAACTGCAGCCCTTGCTGGCCAATCTCAATATTTTCATCGGACGCGCCGATGAGCAGGGGCATTACCGGATAAACGGCATGCCGAGTGGTTCGTATGTGCTGCGAACGGTCTCCGATTCACTGATCAATCAAAAAATGGGCAGTCTGGTGATAACCTCCGGCCGTCATTCGGGCAAAGTCGTGGACAAGTGGTTCGGCGGCGACGCCAGTCTCTTCAGCATCGCCACGGCCCAACCGGTTCCCGTAGCAGCTCCCGCAGTGACCCGGGGCGTTGATTTTGTCCTGGAGAAGGCCAAATACATCAGCGGCCGGATCACGGACAGCGTCAGCGGTATCGGCCTCTCTTTTTATAACGGCGTCTATGCCCTGGACGATACCTCCGGCATCCCTTTTCTCTCCTTCAGCATGTTCACCAGCAAAAAAGATCAGATCGATCCGTTGGGCAATTATTCCATCGGCCCCCTGCCGTCGGGCACCTACAAGGTGCTGGCCGTCGCTCCCCTGAGCGGTCCCAATAACTATCTCAGCGAATTCTACAGCGACGCCTACACCTTTGACACGGCGCAGACGGTGACCATCGGCGCCAGCGACCTGAACGGCATCGATTTTACCGTNNATTCTGGTCTACGAGGCGACGACGGGCAAACTGGCCAGCATGGACTATGTGCAGTTCAGCGGCGGCTACCGCGTCGATCACCTCCTGCCCGGACAATACAAAGTGCTGGCGCTGCCCTGTGTGCCGCAGGTGGCCGCGACCTACTACGGCGGCGGCGATACCTGGGAAGACCCGGCAGCGCAGATTGTCATACTGGATTATGGCACGGTCGCTGATTGCGACATTCTCCTCGAACCCGCCGTGAATACCATCAGCGGCACGGTCAAGGATGCCGAGACCCTGCAGGGCCTCACCCAGGTGATGGTGATCGCCTACGATCCGAGCGGCCACCCGGTGGGAATGGCGATGTCCAACTTTGACATGGTCACGGGCAACGTGGTGGAGCAGGATGGCGCCTTCCTCATCCCCGGCTTGCGCGCCGGCGCCTATCATCTCCGCACCTTCGCGTTGAGCATGGCGTTTGGACTCTCCGATCAGATACTCTCTGTGGTGGGCATGATCGATGGGGGCGGCACGGACCTTATGGGCGATCTGATGGGCGGCGAACTGGGTGGATTGACCGGTCTCTTCAGCCTCGATTT
>DCUM01000001.1 GCA_002327255.1 bacterium UBA2214
TCATCGAAATCGCGACAGAGCAGGCTTTGATTGCGGACGCGTTTGTAGTAGGCGGAAACGGAAAAAGCGATCCGGCGCGTGCCCTGGACCCAGGGATCCCGATAGGTGAGCGAAAAGGCGGGATTGTAGCCGAGGTAGCCGTTACCGCTGAAAGTGATATTGCGGCCGCGCATATTCTCGTAGATGATGCCGGCGCCATAAGAAAGCTTGCTCCAGTCGCGATCGTGGATGAACACGATCGGATAGGGGAAAAGATACCATTTTTCCGCGACCAGCACCAGTAAAATGACGCCCGTCTCTCCCGGCAGCAGATCGAATTCTACTCGGTGGAAGAGTTTGAGGTTGAGAATTCGCAGACGATCCTGTTCGGCGATCTCCGGGTCGTAGGGATCTCCTTCACGCAGCTGCATCTCACGGGCGAGGATATACTCTTTGGTGCCGTCATTGCCGACGAAGAGGATGCTTTCAATGATGGTGGAATCGGGGCGCGCCGGCCGGTTCTGCGCCTGAGAGGAAGCAGCGAGGAGTCCCAGCAGTATGGGGAAGAGGATCAGCCGGCGCAAACGGCAAAAAAGCATGCTTTCATTCTCTGGATCAGGAGACATATTTCACATGTTTTTTGAGGATAACCGTGGTGCCATGCTCCGGTCTGAAGCGATAATCGACCGAGTCCATGAGTGCACGCACAATGAAAATGCCGCGGCCGCTGTCCTTGAGAAGATTTTCCGGTTGTCGTGGATCGGCGATGGTGAGTGGATTAAATCCGCCCCCTTCGTCTGTGATCTCGATGGTGATGAAACCCGGACGCACCAGGAAAATGATGATGACCGATTTATCAGGATTTCCCCGATTGCCATGATAGATGGCGTTGGCTACCACCTCGGTGAGTGCGATCGCCATATTATCCCGATCATCATCATTAAATCCGGCGAGGGTCGCCATTTTTTCTCCCTGCGCTTCAACCAGCTGAATCTGATCGGGCAAGCTGGGAATAATCATGGTTAATTTTTTCAGGACGCGCTCCGTCACCCTTTTCCTCTTTGCTGTTTCACGGATGGCATGGGAATGATAACGACCCTTAAAAAATCCAATCCAGTCGGACATCCAGTGTAGTGATGAAATATTTATTTTGTTGCGATGGTTTTACGACCCTGCGCACGGCATCCATGACAAACCTGCTTCGCGGGGAAACGGAAAACATCACTTCGAGCGCAGGACCGTGACTGATATAGGTCTGTGATTTGATTTTTCTTTCGTTTCCCATGGGATCCCGTTCGTGACGCCACTCATCGCGCAAGTAAACGCCGTATCCCGGTGACACGTAGAGGGACGAAAAGGTCTTATGGGAAATACTGCATTGAAACCAGTGACTCTGCCGTGTCGTCAATACCCGTTCCCGCCAGGCCTCCCAATAGAGCTGGCCATTCTCCTCCAGCTGCAGGCGGTAATCAACCCGCAGAGCGCTTTTCCGGGTTAGTGCCAGACGCAACGAGTCTTCATAGGCAAACTTGCGAAAGACGAAACTCCGCGTTTGTGGCGAGATGTTTTCAAAATCATAGTCGACATAGTTGGCCAGCACCTCAAAGGACTGGTGCCAATGAAAATCAGGACTGGGCCTGAACGTCAAGACCGGGCGCAGCCTGAGAATCCGGTTCCAGTTGTTATCCGCACTGCGCTCGCCAAAAATGTAGACCATATGATACAAGCTCAGGCTCGACTGAATATCCAGCCACCAGCCATCACGGAGGCGGTGTCTAAAAGTAAAACTCGAATTAAGCCGTAATTCATCCCGGTCATCAAAGTTATTGGTATCCGGTGTATCGTATTGAAATCGGCTCACCGAAGCATAGGCATACAGGGAATCTCTCCGCCCCAGTGTTTGCATCCATTCGCCGAGCAGCTGCAGGCGGCGGCTGCTGTTGTCCGGCGCGATGAACGATGTGAACCGTGAGAAGGGGAGGCCCGGACTGCCCTTGTCCATGTCATATTTTTGTGTCAGGGAGAGGTAACTCAGAGAGAGGCGTCCGCGCGCGCCCGGCTTGTTCAGGATGGTCTCGAGAACATGATCCCCGAGCACGTCATTTCGTTTGCGCTGTCGTTTCTCTGTCCCGGCGCCGAAGGAGTGAAGTTCCACATTGCGAAATTGCCAGCCGTTGCGCAGAACCATATGCATCTGCGGCGAGAGGCCATAGTTCAGCGTATTTTCTACGCCCTTGCTGCCTTCGCGCAGACTTTCGATATCGCCGAGCGCGGAGGTATAGTTATCAAATCGCCGTTCCAGGTCGTATATCCGCAGCGAATCGCTGGTTCCGGCCGCAAAGGCCCTGGAGACGGTATATTGGAGATTGGCTTGATGATTGCGTCGTTGTTGATACTGGTCGGCATCCAGGGAAGCCTGTGCGCGTTGGGCATACCCCCCCCAACGCAGGGCATCCAGCTGCATGGTGCCGGAAAGATAGTGCCCCTGATCATGGAAGCCGAGCTTGCTTTCCCAGCGCGGACCACTGCGCAGGGCCACACGCAGCTCTTTGACCGGCCTGAAGGCGACACCTCCACCCAGGCTGTGACTGCGCACATCGTTATTCAGACCGGTTTGGCGGTCAAAGAAAAAGAGGGAGTGCAGGTGCGCCGAGATTTCCAGGACAGGCAGGAGGCGGAAATGGAGTGCGCTGATGAAGGTATGATCGTCTTTCCATTTCTCCTCCCCGAGATGGGCGCGCAGCATCGAGGTACGGAATTGTTCATTGAAAGACCATTGCCAGCGTCGACCGAGGAGGTAGGAGCGTCCCAGTGAAAGTTGCCAGACATAGTTGTTCAACTCCTGACGGAACTGGATCAGGTTGGGACGAACAGCCAGGGCGGTGCGGGGGTCGCTGGCGCCCTCCAGCGCAGCGAGGTGACAGGCGGCCAGCAGCACCAGCCACATCCCTCCCCGAACCGTTTTTATCGCCTTCATCAATCGCATGGCCTTGAACGGCGGCGGTAAAGAGACAAAAAATGCCATGAACGACGCGACGTCATGGCATTTTTTTTCTTTATGTGCAATACAACCATCATTGATTATTCGCGGATCTTGACGATGATTTCATCGGGCTCACCAAGTCCGTGTTCTTTGCGGGCTTCCCGTTCGATATACTGTCGATCATGGGTGAGGTTGTCCACCTCTTTTTTCAGCCACAGCTTTTTTTTCTGCTCCATTTCAATATCCTTTTGCAGCCGGCGTCCCTCCTGCCATAACTGAAACTGGGCATAAAAACCTGAACGTCCGGCCACAAAAAGAAAGATAAAGGCGATTAATCCCAGCAGGATAAATCGGCCTCGCGTCGGCCTCAGAGCAGCCAAACGCTGTCCGAGCCCGCGCGAAGAGCGGTGATGGGTATTATATCTCGACGACATCGTCCACCCCACGTCAGAAGGCTGTTCAGGGTTGACCGGACTACCGTTTGATCACCGACAGACCGGCGAACCGGGCCACCTCGCCGAGACTTTCCTCGATGCGGAGCAGCTGATTGTACTTGCAGATGCGGTCGGTGCGGCAGGCCGANNGCCATCTCGATGGCATCGAGGGTTTCGGTGAGGGTGCCAATCTGATTCAGCTTGATCAGGATCGAATTGCACACACCCAGTTTGATGCCGCGTTGCAGGCGGCTGGTGTTGGTGACAAACAGGTCATCACCGACCAGCTGTATCTTTTTACCCAGTTTTTTCGTCATCAACTTCCAGCCATCCCAATCATCTTCCGCCATACCGTCTTCAATGGAGACGATGGGGTATTTGGCCACCAGGTCGGCGTAATAATCCACCATTTCCGCGGGAGTGAGTTTTTTCTTCTCGGAAGCGAGATGGTAGAGATTTTTGTCCTTGAGGAAGAATTCGCTGCTGGCCGGGTCAAGAGCGATGAAAATCTCTTCACCGGGTTTATAACCGGCCTTTTCGATGGCCTGGACGATCACCTGGAGTGCTTCCTCGTTGGATTTCAGATCGGGGGCGAAGCCACCCTCATCACCAACCGAGGTATTGTAGCCTTTTTTCTTGAGAACCGATTTGAGGTTGTGAAAGACTTCGGTGCCCATGCGCAGGGCTTCGGCGAAGGTCGGAGCGCCGGCCGGGACGATCATGAATTCCTGCAAATCGACATTGTTATCGGCATGTTTGCCGCCGTTGAGAATGTTCATCATCGGCACGGGCAGCGTCTTGGCGTTGCTGCCGCCGATATACTGATAGAGCGGCAGAGCGAAGGCATCTGCAGCGGCTTTACAGGTGGCCAACGAAACGCCCAGAATCGCATTGGCGCCCAGCTTGGCTTTCGTCGGCGTTCCATCCAGTTCGATCAGTATATTATCGAGAAGAACCTGTTCGGTGGCGTCTTCGCCGATGATTTCATCCGCGATGATATCATTGACATTTTTAACAGCCTGCAGCACGCCTTTGCCCATGTAGCGGTTCGCATCGCCATCGCGCAATTCGACCGCTTCATGCTCACCGGTGGAAGCACCGGACGGCACGGCCGCACGTCCCATGGCGCCGCCTTCCAGAGTCACGTCGACTTCAATGGTCGGATTTCCTCTGGAATCGAGTATTTCGCGCGCAAAAACATCGATAATCGTTGTCATAGAACCTCCTTAAAGATATGTCGTTGTTTCAATTCGGATTATTTCCTGATCTGAGAAATTCAAAAAGCATACGAGAACCCCAAACGAATCAACCGATCAAGAAAAATGACGCCAACCCGGATAAACCGGAACCGTTGCAGAGCGAGCAGGCTGCCCCGCCCTGCCATTTGTTGCCATTTTGCCTAAAAATCATTGAAAAGATACTAACCTGAAATTTTACAAGCCACAAGAAAAAGTCATTCATTGATCCAGAAAAAATCGATCAGATCCTGTAAAACGCGCCTGCGTGCCCTTTGTGACAGGAGCGTTGATCCGTTCAGAAAATCCTGATCATGAGCAGAACCAGAACGGCACCGGCGACGGCAGCCAGGATATTCACCATGTCGTTGTTCATCCAGGCGATGCCGCTGACGAATTGTGTTTTGCGGTTCTGACAATGACGTTTCTTCTCGGTGATCTTGGCGCACGCCGGACATTTGAATTTGGCCTGGAGTGTGGCGCCGAGGATACTGTCAAACAAGCTGGCGATGACGCCGGCACAGATCACGATGATAAATTCGCGCCAGCCGAAGAACGGCGGCGATGTCTGCGGAGTGAAGCACCAGCTCACCCCCGCCAGCACCAGGCTACCCAGTGCGCCACCCAGCGTGCCGAGCAGCGTAATCCCGCCGGATGTCCCCGCAGGCACGTGTTTGAATGTGATCACCGAGACCGGCGCATGGCGCGACAGGGTGCCGATCTCTGTGCCCCAGGTGTCCGCGGTCACGGCCGCCAGCGAACCCGCAAACAACAGGTACCACAGCGGTGCGGGATCGATATACCACAGGATGAGGATCAGACCCGCGACGCCGCCGTTGGCGATGACTTGCCAGACATCCCGGGCGCCGCCCTTCTCGATCATGCCGGCGAGTCGTTTTTTACGATTGCGGCCGACTTTGGACAACAGGCTTGAGAGCACAAAAAAAGTCAGGATCGGCATGCTGAACGTCCAGCGCCCTATACCGAATACCATGGTGCCGAGGAGAAAAGTACCCACCGCGCCGCCGGCATCGAGAAAATGGAGCCGCCATGAGAGCCCTGCCACCAGCAAAGCCAGTCCCATGCCCATGGTAAAGATCGCCACATCCTGAGGCGGATGCGTCCATACATAGTGCAGCACCAGGGCGGCCCCCAGAGGTACCGTGAGATTATCCGACCCCTGAAAAGAGACCGCTTCGCAAGCCGTCGCAAAAAATGCCACCAACAGGGCGTACCAAACCATCTGCCAGGAGGTCAGATCACCGCGCGAGAGATGGAGCGCCACCAGGACGATGAGCGCGCTGGCAGCAAACATGGTGAGCGTGCCTTGCAGCGATTTTTTGTCCTGGCCGAAATGATAGAGGCGCGGATGGCTGATGTTTTCTCCGACAATGGCTGCCAGCGCATCCGCGATCGCCAACAGCAGCATGGCCGTGATCAGAACCGGCAGATGGCTTTGCCATAGAAGGAGTACCAAAATGGCAAACGCCAGGGGATAAAAGACGGTTCCGTAGGTCTGGCGTTGCAGATCGTGCATGGCCTGCAACCAGCCGCGTTTGATGGCCATGTAATTAAAAACCACAAAGCCTGCAGCGATGACCAACAGGGGCCATGGGGAATGGACGAAAAACGGCACAATCGCCACGAGAATGCCGGTGAGCATATGAACGAACTTGCGCGAAAACTCCTGGGAGCCATGCAAGCGGCGGCGTAACAACTCGGCAGCCAAAATCAAGATGAGCAGCAGGCCGAAAAACAGGGCCAGGTATGTCGTGTCGGTTGTGGTCATCCCAATCCGTGCAGGTGCTGTTGCGCCGCAATGCTGCGGCCGGTATTACCCATTTAACAATAATATTTACTAAAAATAAGACAGAAATGCAACGGTTATTTAAAGCGCCATGGGCGCCCAGACCCCATCTATATCTGGTAGCAAGCTCTGATTCCGCGCCTATTCGTCAATTACCCACAAGTTATCCACATTTTGCCCACACCCGCGGATCATCCAGTGAAAAACCTGCTTTTTAAGATCAAAGCGTAACTCTGGAAAAATATATTCACTTGCGGTTTTATGTAAAAAGCGGGTAAATCATTGATTATTGAAATATTCTTAATATATTGATATCATTCCTCTTATAGCTTCTTCAATATGCAGTAATCGCCATCAACCCTGCGTCCATTAGCAGTGCTACTGACACGGATGGCGCCAGAGAAAGGAAATTGGCCAGGAGCCGGCAGAGTGGACGGATTGTGCAAATTTTTGACAAGTTATCCACATCTCTCCCCGCTGTTACCCCGTGCGCCATCATCCACTGCTTTGCAACCGCCAGGGGCTACCCCGCTGGGCAGCGATCACTCCTGTCCCTGATTCGCCCGGAAGTGGGCGATAACCCGTTCGAGTATCTCATCCAGTTGTACTTTGGGTTCGTAGCCGATGACGCGCCTGGCCTTGCCGAGATCGGGCACGCGGATGCGCATGTCCTCGAACCCCTCTTCATAGGCCTGATCGTAGGGGACATAGTGGATTTCCGAACCGGAGCCGGTCATGGCCTTGATCTTTTCGGCCAGGGCGGCGATGCTCACGCCATGGTCATTGCCGATATTGAAAACCTGGCCGATGGCTTCGGGGTGATCCATCAGTTTGATGGCCGCATCCACGACATCTTCCACATAGGTAAAACAGCGCACCTGCTGGCCGTCGCCGTACACCGTCAGGGGTCTGCCGTCCAGCGCCTGTTTGACGAGGCGGGGGATCACCATGCCATAGCGGCCGGTCTGGCGCGGTCCGACGGTGTTGAAGAGACGCATGATGATGGTCGGAAGGTTTTTCTCTTTATGATAGGCCAGCGCCAGAAATTCATCGATGGCCTTGGAGCAGGAGTAGCTCCAGCGGCTCTTGGTCGTCGGGCCGAGAACCCGGTCATCTTCCTCCCGGAAAGGAACCGATTCGCTCTTGCCGTATACCTCCGAGGTGGAGGCGATGAGGACTTGACGCAGGTATCGCGCCGCGAGACGCAGCACCACATCCGTGCCGAGCACGTTGCGCTCGATGGTCTCGACCGGACTCTTGACGATCAATTCAACGCCCACCGCCGCAGCCAGATGATAGATGACATCGCATTCGCTGACGAGGCGGTCCATGACCGTCTCATTCAAAATGGTCTCCACGGCGAGATGAAAACGCGGATGGTTGCGAAAATGCTGCACATTGGACAGTTTTCCCGTGGACAAATCGTCGATGACGCACACCTCATCACCGCGATCCAACAGCTTTTCAGCCAGATGCGAGCCGATGAATCCCGCGCCGCCGGTAATCAATACTTTCATGGATTCTCCTTTGCTGAACAGTTTATTTTCGTTTGCTTCCAGCCCTGATCAACAGGGTCAGTATCAAATAAATTAAAATGGTTTGCACCAGAACGAACATGCTGAGCCGCAGCGACAGGTAGGGCAGCAGGAGGGCGCTCATACCTATCGCAATGCAGATGAGGTGAACAAAGAGGACCGCCTGATTCCGGCTCATCCCCAGCTTGAGCAGGCGATGCGAAATATGACATTGATCCCCCACATATACCGGCCTGCGCTCGCGAATGCGGATGAGAATAACCGTCACTGCATCATAGATCGGAACACCCAGAACCACGATGGGAATGATGACCGGCAGCAGCGAGGTGCTGTCGGAGACCACATAGGAGCTCGTCAGCGTCAGGACGCCAAACATATAGCCCGTGAAGAGGCTGCCGACATCCCCCATGAAGATGCGCGCCGGATGACGGTTGTACCATAAAAATCCCAGCAAGGCACCGCAGAGGATGCTGAACGTCAACGCGGAAAAATATTGCCCCTGCGAGGCCGTCAGCCAGAAAAACAGGGCGCCGCAAATCAGGCCGATCCCGGCGCTGAGTCCATCCATGTTGTCGAGAAAGTTGAAGGCATTACTGATCGCCACGATCCATGCCATGGAAAATACAAAGTTCAGCCACGGCGCCGGGAGAAAGCTGCTCTGCGCGCCCCCCGCTACAGCGATGGCCGCTGCGACGATCTGCGCGACCAGTTTTATCGCCGGCGAAAAATCGATGCCGTGGATATCATCGATAATGCCGATGATGAGTAACAGCGTGGCGCCGGCCATGAGCGCCAGCAACTTGGGAAAAGCCGTCTGCAACAGAGGCTGCTGCTGTGCGAGCAAGGCGAAGAGGTCATTGTCAGCCATAGTGTGGCTGACGCCGTACACGGCTGCCAGACCAGCGCCCAGAACCGTCACAAAAGCGGCATAGATGCCCAGACCACCCAACAGCGGCGTCACTTTGGCGTGGTCCTTACGCCCGATCGGGTGATCCTGAACATCCCATTGGACTGCCATCCGCATGGCGAAACGGACAAAGATCAGCGACGCCATGACGCTGCCGCCGAAAGCCAGGATATAGGTCAGAGTGCGCAACTCTTTTTCTCCCTCCTAAACCGTAATCATTCAAAACGCTTTAGCACCACTCACACACCGAAACGTCTTTCTGTTTTTTCTGACGCTCATTTACCGGATCTATTCAAAAACCCCCGAGTGCGCACACAAAATTTCTCCCGCAGAGGCGCAGAGGCGCCGAGAAATCCGGCATCAGGAATGTCCCGCTGTTGCGAGTAATTCCCGGTACAGGGCTTCGATGTCGCGCTGCAGCCTGGTGAAATCGTAGCGTTGCAGCGCCTTTTCGCGGCCCCGGCGGCCCATCTCCTGGCGCGCGGCGCGATCCCTGCCGAGCCGTACGATGCCTTCCACCATGGCATCGACATCCCCGCTGGACACGCAAAAGCCATCGACCCCGTTCCCGATCACATCGGCCACGCCACCGACATCGGTGGCGACGACCGGCCTGGCCGCGGCCATGGCCTCGATCAGGGAAACCGGCGTCCCTTCATTCAAAGAGGTCAGTACCACCACATCCGATGCCCCATAAACCGGCGCCATCTCCTGATGCCATCCGGCAAACACGACTTTTTCCGCCACTCCCAACGCCGCCGCACAGGCTTCCAATTCACCGCGCAGTTCTCCTTCCCCCACGATCAGAAACCGCGCCTGCGCCAGTGCCGCCGCAACTTTTTGCGCCACGTGTAAAAACATGCGGTGGTTTTTGATGGGTACCAGCCGGCCCGCGATGGTGATGACCAGGTGGTGCGGTTCCAGGCCGAAGAGCGCGCGATGCGCATCCTCCTCACTGTTCAGCCTGGCAAAGGGCTGGAGGTCGAGTCCCAGCGGCACCACGGTGACCTTTTCCTCCGCTGCGATACGGTAGACGTGACAAAGGTCGTGTTTCTGCCGCGCGCTGATGGCGATGATCCGGTGCGTCCGCCGCGCCAGAAAGCGCTCGATGGCGATGAACATCCGCGTCTTCCAGGATGAAAAGTAGCCGCTGAAGACGTGGCCGTGAAACGTATGCACGCGCAGGGAGCCACCCGCCAGGAGTGCTGCAAGGCGTCCCAGCGTGCCCGCCTTGGCGGTGTGCGTATGCACGATGTGCGGTTTGAACGTTCGCATCAGCCGGATCAACTGCAACAGCGTCAGCACATCATCGTACCAGTGAATCTCCCGGCCCAGCGTGGGTAGCACCAGCGGCGCGACGCCGATTTCATCCGCCAGATAGCGCATGTCACCTTCGTGACTGCCGACGACGCCGGTGACCAGCAGCGAGTGCCAGCGCGCATCGTTGAGGGCGGCGCTGAGCCGGATGGCCTGTATCGCGGGTCCGCCGATATTGAGCCGCGCGATCAGACGCATCACGCGGACGGGTTCAAGGTGTCGTAGGTGCGTCATCATAGAGTTGTTGGTATACAAGTTGATAGTGTTCGACCATATCCCGCAGGTTGAATTTTGCTTCGACGCTCAGGCGCCCCGCCTGGCCGATGGCTTTGCGAAAATTCTCTTCCCCGCCGAGCCGGCGCAAGGTCGCAGCCACCGCGGCGGCATCTCCCGGTGCGACGAGAAGGCCGTTTTCTCCGTCGGCGATGATTTCCGGAACGCCCCCGACCGGCGTCGCGATCACCGCCACGCCCATGGCCATGGCCTCGAGGATGGAAAGAGGCAGGCCTTCGCTCTGCGAAGGGAGCAGAAAAATATCCGCCGCGTTCAGGAACTCATGGACACGGCTCTGGAAACCCGTAAATCGTACGATATCAGCGACGCCGAGGGCCGCCGCCCGTCTCGCCACCTCCCCGCCGCTGCGATCCTCACCGACAAAGACAAAAACCGCCTGGAGAGGACCCGCCTGCTTGAGCCGCGCCGCAGCTTCGAGGATGGTAAAATGCCCCTTGAGGAGGCGGAGATTGGCAACCGTCAAGACCAGCAGCTGCCCCGCGGGGATGCCGAGTTCCCGGCGCATCGCTTCGGCCCGCGCGCCATCCTTCGCACCCGGCGCCGGCATACCCGGATGGATCACCCGGATGCGATCCGCTGCCACACCGCGTTTCTCGATGAGCATCTGTTCGCCCATGGCGGATACGGAAATATAGAGATCGACCCATCGTCGGTTGTGCCGCAACAGGCGATTGCGAAGCGGTGAGGCGAAGGACGCCAGGCCATGAACCGTGGAGATGACCACCGCTGCGCCGAGTTGTCTGGCCAGCGGCCGCAATATCACCTCTGCGGTATCGCCGTGAAGCTGAATCACATCATATTTTTCCGCTTTGAACAGACGCCGCACCCGGCCCGGGAAACAAAGCGGCTTGCCAAAACCGAGATCATGATAAGCAGTCTGCAGAGAACGGACGCGATCGCCCAGCGGCCCCTTTCCGTGCAGACTGGCCACCTCGAGGTCGAAGCGTCCGCGGTCTATGTGTCCGGCGAGATCGAGGATCATGCGTTCCGCGCCGCCGATGCCGCTCACCGTGGTCACGTGCAGGACTTTGATTTTTTCCCCGGCGGAGGTCATGGCCACGCACACCATGCATCGCGCCAGACGGAGTAGGTGGCGGTTATCGAGTAACGCTCGCTGACCCTCTGACGCGCCATTCGTCCCATTTTCTGGCGCAAATCCGCATCATTGATCAAGCGCTGTAATTTTTCAACCCATTCGGCCTCATCACGGGCGAGAAAACCCTCCTCACCATCGCTGATAATCTCCGTGTTGGCGCCAACGGCCGACGCCACGGTGGGGATGCCCGCGGCCATGTAGAGCAGAATCTTGTATCCCGCCTTCCCGCGCGTCCATGCATCATCCGGCAGCGGCATCAGCCCGGCCGTAAACCCGCGAATCTCGTCCACTTCTTCTTCCTCACACCAGGGGCGGTTTTCGATGCGCACGCCGGGCCACGGTTCCAGTTCGCCGCCGACGATGCGCAGGGTGAAAGCGCAACGCCGCGCCAGCAGCTGCAGCGGCCGGCGAATGGTCTCCAGATACTTCTGCGTACTGCGGCTTCCCACCCAGCCAATCACCGCTTCGGCGGGGCTGAGCGCAGTGGCTTCCGGGAAGCGATCCATGTCCACCGTGGTGGGAATCACGCGCACATCCTCGACATGGCGCCGCGCATAGTCGGCCAGATACGCTGTGCTCACCACGGCGCGGTCGCACCGTGTCAGGATGCGGGCGATATTTTTATCATCCCGCCAGAATCTTTGCCATCCCGGCCGCGGGTGGCGATCATAAAAGACGGCATCATCGAATGTGAAAACGCAGCGTCGCGCCAGCCGGCAGATGGCCAACTCGACAAACGGGTAAAAGTAGGGCAATGTTTCCCGCTGAATCACCACCACGTCATAGCGCCGCAGGATGGGCAAAACCGCCAGTCGCGCGGCGATTTTGGCGGCAAACCAGCGCAGTTTGATCCACGTTGTCGGAGCTTGCAGAACCCGTTGATCCAGATGCGCCGATGTTCCGGAAATCACATCGTACGCAATGCCATCCCGTTGCAGCAGGGGCAGATATTGATGAATGCGTACGCGGCTCGAGGCGCTGCCGGTGCTGCCATGCGTCAAAAAGAGAATCCGCATCAGCCGCGCCTCTTGAGCAAAAGGTCCCAGACTTTCACCGATCGCAGTTCGATGCGGAAGAGATAGCTCAATCCGATGAACAAAGCGGTGACGATGCTCATGCCCGCCACGGCAACCGGTAACGTCCTTGCCGGAAGCAGGATGCCATATCCCCAAGCGGCCAACCAGCACAGGCCTGTGACAGCGGCCAGTTTCCCGGCGTCAACCATAAACGAACGCAGATGCAATATCTGTGGCGCCCGCCGTTGCAGAAAAAAGATCAGCACGGTCAGATTCAGACCGAAATAGAGCGTCGAAGCCAGCGCGATGCCGCGATAGGAGAGGAAGGTACTGAACCACACCTTGAGTAAATAGCCCACGATGAAGCCGAAAATGCCGATCAGTATCGGCGTACGGGTGTCCGGCAGGGCAAAATAGAGATTGGAAATGTGATTGGCGATGGCGCCAAAGACCAGCACACCGCCGTAGAGCACCAGGGTATCGGCGACATTGACGGTATCTGCGGTGGTGAAGGCGCCGTACTGGAACATCAGCCGCACCAGGCTTTCGGAAAATCCGGCCAGCAGCACAAAAATCAGCAGTGTGATGAAGGTGATGCCGCTCAACGTCTTGCGGTTGAGGCTCTGCAACCGCGGCCACTCTTTTTGGGCGACCAGCGCCGAGAGGACGGGAAATGAAGCGACTGAGAGGCCGCCCAACCCCACCAGCGTCAGGACGCGAACGATTTTGTTGGCATAGCCCAACGCCGCGATGGCTCCCGCATCGAGGTTTGAGGCAATGCTGCGGTCCACCAAAAAAATCGCCTTGGTGATGAGGCCGCCCCAAACCAGCGGTCCCATCAACCGCATCACCCTGCGAAAATCGGGATCGGCGAGATGCCATTCAAAGCGATATTTTTTTTCGCGCGCATACACCGCAAAAAGCAGGGCGAATTGCAGCAGGGAGCTCAATGCGACAGCCACTGGCGCCGCA
Organism: bacterium UBA2214; assembly: GCA_002327255.1. GTDB lineage: Bacteria > Zhuqueibacterota > Zhuqueibacteria > Residuimicrobiales > Residuimicrobiaceae > UBA2214. Next base: position 13,576 of record DCUM01000001.1, read on the forward strand.
TGGATGCCCAGGGGCTTCACCCAGGCCAGAAGCAGAACCACCGCCAGGGCCGACCCCAAAACCGGTGCGAAAGGCGCCAGCAGGAAGCGGCGTTCCGCGTAAAAAACGCTGCTCAACAACGAAGTCATGCTGCGGAAAATCATCACCGGGAAATAGATGATCATGAGACGGGCGCTGAGCGCAATACGCGGCTGATCGAATCCCGTGAAGAGAAAGCGGATGATGGGCTCGGCGAACACGATGCCAAGCGCGGTCACCCCGAAAAAAACCACAAAGAGGGCATTGAGGTAGCTGTTGGTGAGCCGGTAGACCTGATCGGTGGCGCCCGCTGCGAAATGGCGCACCAGGGCCGGCACGAGGGCGCAATTGAACGCCGTGATGGCCACGGTGATCACCAGTTCCGGGAGGGTGACTGCAGAGAGATAGCAATCCATCTCGACCCGGGTGCCGAAGAAGCGCGCCAGCAGCATTTCCAGCACGAACATCAAGGCGACGTTGAGGAAGAGAAAAAAGCTGACCAACAGGGATGATTTCAGGATATTGGACAAGAATCACCTTTATTTTTGATTGCCAGGCGTTTTTGCGACCAGCGCCAGCAGCACGGCTTCCAATTGTGCGGCGGCGCGGCGCCTGGAAAAACGGGCTTTGACATAGTGCCGGCCGGCACGGCCCATGGCGCGGCAGTGATGCGGATTTTCGCACAGGTAGCGTATTGCCGCGGCCATGCCCGCGACATCCTCCGGCGCCACATAAATGCCCGCCCGGCTCTCCTCGAGGATTTGCCGGGCTTCGCCATCCACGCTGACCACGACCGGACGCCGGCAGGCCCAAAAATCGAACATCTTGGTGGGAACGGCGCCGCGAAACAGGGGCTTGTCTTTCAGGGGAACCAGTCCGCAATCCGCCGCCGAGATGACGCCGGCCATCTTGTCACGGGGTATTTCTCCCAAGAGCATCAGATTCAGCAACCGCCGTTCCTGCTGCAGCCGTTTGACGGTAGCGGCCATCGGACCGGTTCCGGCAAAGACGAATTGAAAGCGGCTGTCTGTCAGGCAGCGCTCGGCCAGGGCGCAGAGATTTTCCATGCCTTGCGCCAGTCCCCAAACACCCGCATAGAGAACGACGAATTTTCCGTTCCACCCCAGTTCCTTGCGCACATCCTGTCCGCAATCGCTGAATGGTTCCGTATTGGCGCCATTGCGGATCAGGTGCGTTTTTTCCCCCCATCCCTGCCGGATCAAGGCATCCTGGATGCCCTGGGTGACGCAGATCAGACGGCTGGCGCGGCGGTAGAGAAAGCGGTCCAGGTGCTGACCCAGCCAAATCCACAGCGGATTTTCAAGAGCACCGAGTTGACAGGCCATCTCGCGCCAGAGGTCGCGCACCTCATAGACAAAGGCGGCGCCTTTCATCCTGCTCAACAGCCAGCCGGTCACGCCGGTCAGCGGCGGGGGCGAGGTCGCAAAGACCACATCAAAATGGCGCTCCATCCGCCATCCCGCCCAAAAGCTGCTGATCATGAAACTGAGATAGAAGAATGCCCGGACCAGCAGATTTTTTCGCGGCCGCGTGAACACCCAGGTGCGCACCACCCGCACCCCTTGCCACTTCTCCACCACCTGCCAGCGGTGACGGTACCCGGGAGCGATGATGCCGGAGGGATGGTTGGGCAGATTGCAGAGCACGGTCACCTCATGCCCCTGCCCCGCGAGGTAACGTACCATTTCGAGGGCTCTGGACTGGGTGGCGCCGGCCTCGGGCGGAAAATACTGGCTGATGTAGAGTATTTTCATAGGGTTTTTGCGGCAAATTAATTAACACGAAATTTACTAATTTCTTGTACCAAATCAAACGCCATTTTTACGGTAACAGGAGCAGGCAGAGGCCGACCGCTCTCGAACCGGGTACACCACCCCCCCCTTCTGTTTGAGACTGTTAAAAAAGGGCTGTTCCTGGCATGGCACCGGTTTATGGAGCAAATCCGAAAAATCTTCATCCATAAAAACAGTCGCACACGGAACCCCGGGGTCGCAAGAACCGGCGACCCCGGGATTGATTGGGCTTTTTCAACAGCGTCTCTGGAGCGGAGGGTCAGGGAACCCGCAGCCTTCGCGAACGACGCACCGAACCGAACCGTTACGGCCTTCACTGCATGAGGAAGGGATTCGCAGGGATGGCATGGCAGTGTTCACCGCATGAGGATGGCTTTCTGCAGGACTTCCTCGCGGTGTTCACCGTTTTGCGCCAGGACGCGATAGAGGTAGACACCGTTGGCGATGACGTCTCCCTCCGCATCCCGGCCGTCCCAGGGCACCTGATTGAATCCGGTGCCCAATACGCCGGCGTCGATGATGCGAATCAAGCGGCCGTTGACGGTGTAGATGCGAATGGAGACGTTCGCAAATTGGGTGAGTTCGAAGGTGAACGTCGTCGATTCGATGAAGGGATTGGGATAGTTGAGGACCTGGAGCAATTTCAGCGCACTGATGACCCGGAAATCGACTTCATGGCTGTTGGTGTTACCGCTGGCGTCCGCGAAATAGATTTCCAGGGTATGGGCGCCATCTTCGAGGCGCGGCGTGAAACGCAGACAGCTCTTGCCCGGGGTTGCCTCCAGGGTCACCTGGGGAACGCCCGACGCCGTCGTGAAGGGGAGCCTCTGCCCGTCGATGAGGATGTTGATCAGCAGGGTATCCTGCACGGCCTGCGGGCTGTTGTCGATGATGCAGGCTTCGATGAGTGGGCGGCTCGCAACCAGTTCCCCGTTGAGGATGGGACGGCCATCGAAGAAAACCGCGATAGTGGGTTTGACGGTATCGGCCACCACCTGGACGCGGGCGGTGAGCACATTGTTCGCTTCCGACAGTTCATTGATCCGGTTTTCCGGGTCGACGCGCACAGTGAGCAGGCGCACGCCCGGTCTGCCCGCGGGCGTATAGATTTGCGAGATGGAGACTTGGGCATCGGTAGCTACGGGTCTTCCCAGCGTCAGGCGGGAGAAAGTGCGTTCCTCACTGCCGGCGAGAATCTCCGAGAACGTGATGGAGACGCTGTCCGCGGCTGCGAGCCCGATATTGAAGAGTTCCAGATTCAGCACTACCGCTGTGCCGCTGAGGACCGAATCGGCGCTGAGACGGAGAAAGGCCGGACTCACTGCGAGATCCGGAACCGGATCATGGAGAACCTGCCAGCTCTTCAGGCCGGGCGATTGGGTGCGATCCATGGAGCGAAATGTTGCGCGGAGTCGCAGATAGGGATACGCCTGGCTGGATATGTCGCCGAGGTCATGATCCGCATTGGGGGGGAGGCCGGTGCGCAGCGTATCCCAGACCATACTGTTGCGCCGCAGTCCCAGGACGTTGAATGAGAGCGCGCCATTGGGGGGGATCTCGGCGTCCGCGCGGGTGGAAATCCACCGCGATGCCGCGCCGATGCGCGG
>DCUM01000138.1 GCA_002327255.1 bacterium UBA2214
CTTCAATACACCAAGGACGGAGAAAAAAACCAGCTTGTCCCGTTGTGGCTTTGTGCGCCGGCAAAATAGCATTACAAAGCCTGGAAGAGTCTGCTCAAGTTATAACATATTGTGCTCCTGCTCTCTGCAATTTTTATGAATAAAACGGGCTGAAACAGCATTGAATAATCCGGATAAATTGACTCTGACCCCCAAAAAGGACTGGATCAAATGACCGATCAACAATGGGAGATACTGCAACGGGTTTTAAAAGGGGAACAGGTGCAGCCCCTGCCCGTGGGTTTCATCATCGATTGCCCCTGGCTGCCGAACTGGTACGGCATCCGCATTCTCGATTATTTCTCCAACGACGATTTGTGGCTCCAGGCCAATCTCAAGGCCATCCATGATTTTCCCGGGGTGATGTTTCTGCCGGGATTCTGGTCGGAGTATGGCATGTGCACCGAGCCCTCGGCCTTTGGCGCCAAATCGGTCTTTCCGGCCAACGAATTTCCGCATGCCCATAAAGTGATCCACGCGACAGCGGATATCGCCGATCTCCCGGTGCCCAATCCAGCGACCGATGGATTGCTGCCGCTGCTCCTGAACCGGCTCCATCTGGCACGGCCGGCCATCGAATCCATGGGTCATAAAATTCGTTTCGCGGTGGCACGCGGTCCCCTCAACATCGCCAGCTACCTCATGGGCTCCACCGAATTCCTCATGGCCATGATGATGGAACCGGACAAAGTCAGGCAACTCATGGAAAAAATCACCGCTTTTCTGAAAGCGTGGCTGAGGTTGCAGATGGAAACCTTTCCGACCATCGATGGCATTTTCATGCTGGACGATATCATTGGCTTCATCGGCGAGGATGAGTTCCGCACCTTTGGAATGCCCTATTTCAAGGAACTTTATGACCAGCCGGTCAGCGTGAAATTCCTCCACAATGACGCCGCGTGCCGCGTTTCGGCGCCCTTCCTGCCGGAAATGGGTGTAAACCTCTTCAACATGGGTTTCGACATACCCCTCCGCGAACTCAAGGAGATGACGCAACACAGGGTGACCCTGTTGGGCAATTTGCCGCCGCGCGATGTCCTCGCCGCAGGGACTCCGGAGCTTGTGGAACAAAAGACGCGGGAGATGATCGCCCAACTCTCCGACCGCAGCCGGGTTATCCTCTCGTGTGGCGGCGGCATGCCGCCCGGCGTTCGTACAGAAAACATCGCGGCGTTCATCCGTGCAGCGGGACACTGAGGCGTGCAGCGCTCGCATCCCGGCGTCCCCGGCGGCGAATCATTCAGGTTAAAAAATTCCAGTGTGGAACGGCTCAAAACGTGAAAGAAAAAACATGGCAGATCATGATATGCAGGAATTGAAACCGGGGGGTGCAGGCATCGGCCATCAGCGTTGGGTGGTGTGCGCGCTGCTCTTCTTTGCGACCACCATCAATTACATCGACCGGCAGGTGCTGGGTTTGCTGGCGCCCATGCTGGGCAAGGAAATCGGATGGAGCGAGATCGAGTACGGCTATATTGCCACCGCGTTCACGGCGGCTTACGCCATCGGTCTGCTCTTTGTCGGCCGTTTGATCGACAAAGTGGGCAGTAAAATCGGTTTCTCCATCTCCGTCGTGGTGTGGAGCATTGCGGCCATGGCCCACGCCGGCGTTCGTTCCGCCTTTGGTTTTGGCGTCGCCCGCTTCGCGCTGGGGTTGGGAGAATCGGGCAATTTCCCGGCGGCCATCAAGGCCACGGCGGAATGGTTTCCGAAAAAAGAACGGGCCCTGGCAACCGGACTCTTCAATTCGGGCGCCAACGTCGGGGCCTTGCTGGTACCGGCGGTAGTGCCATGGATCACGCTGGCGTGGGGCTGGCAATGGGCTTTTATCCTCACCGGTCTGCTGGGATTTCTCTGGCTGGTGCTCTGGCTCATTTTTTATGAAATACCCGAAAAACAGCGTCGCGTCAGCGCCCGGGAACTGGCCCATATCCGCAGTGATCCGGCCGAATCAGGCACAGAAAAGATCCCCTGGTTGAGTCTGCTCAGGTACAAAGAGGTATGGGCCTTTATCATGGGCAAGCTTCTCACCGATCCGATCTGGTGGTTTTATCTTTTCTGGCTGCCCAAGTTTCTCAACAATCGCTATGAGTTGAATCTGGCACAGCTCGGATTGCCGCTGGTCATCATTTATACCATGACCACCTTCGGCAGCATCGGCGGCGGATGGCTCTCGTCAGCGCTGATCCACAGGGGCTGGAGCATCGACCGCAGCCGCAAAAGCGTGATGCTGTTTTGCGCGCTCCTCATCCTGCCGATCGGTTTTGTCGTGCAGGTTTCGCAGTGGTGGGCGGTATTTCTCATCGGCCTGGCGACGGCGGCGCACCAGGGCTGGGCGGCGAATCTCTTCACCACGGTTTCGGACATTTTCCCCAAACGGGCCATAGGGTCCGTGGTCGGTTTGGGCGGCATGGCCGGCTCCGTGGGCGGCATGCTGATCGCGACCGCCGCCGGCTTCATCCTGCAGACAACCGGCAGCTATGTGCCGTTATTCATCATGGCCGGATCGGCCTACCTGATCGCCTGGGTTGTTTTCAGAATGCTGGTGCCTGTGATCCGCTACCGGGAATTATAAACCCGGGGAGATGATCCGGTAAACCTGAGCAATTTAATAGCCACTACGCCGAACACGAAACGCATCAAGGAGAAGGCAAGAGACCCTGCCACCTGAGGCAAATTCTTTATGCACCTGCGTGAGAACAAATTATCAAGATCGCATCGCACGCCTGTCGCCGGGATGTCTTTTTTTCTCAAGTCATCCTTCTCGCGAAAACAGCCGTGACCAGGTATGACGCCGTGATCTTGAGAATTGATACAAAATCTCATCCGCCGCCGCAGCAAACCCGGAGGCCGCTGTCGGAAGGCACTTTCTATATCTAATTGTTTATGTATGATTAAAGTAAGCTTATAGATCAAGGTTTTTTTAACGCTTTTTTATCTTTTTCGCTTGA
>DCUM01000206.1:0-1966 GCA_002327255.1 bacterium UBA2214
GCAGCTTTCTCTTCGCCAAGACCGAAAAAAAGAAGACATCCGGCAGCGCGGTGGGCTTTAAATTATTCACCAAGCCGCAATACGATCCCGCCGCCTTTCACTCCAATGAATTTCTTCCGGGCCCCTCCCTGAGCGCGGCGGAGACCTATATCCTGCGTTTCGTATGGACCCCGGGGTCGGCCTATTTTCAGATTGTTTCCAAGAGCACCGGGCAACTGATTTCGCAGACGTCGACACCCTATGTGTTGCAATCGGAGGCCTTTCTCTTCGTTTTCCTCGGCAAGAATTACGAGTACAACAGCATGCCCGGGGTGACCTACAGCAACCTGACCCTGAAAGTGCCGGAGAAGGATATCGCTTTCGTCGATGTCAGCAGGTCCATGAACGCGGTGAAGGACACCACCATGGATGGCCAGAGCGTCGCCTGGGCTGATGTCAACATGGATGGCCGCGAGGACCTCTATGTCTCCTACTATAACCAAAAGAATCAACTTTCTGTCACCAGCAGCGGCAGCAATGCCTACACCGAGACCGCCACAGCCTACGGCCTCGATGATTCGGGCGGTTCCTATTCCACCGTGTTCGCTGATTTCAACGGCGACGGCAAACTGGATGCCTTCACCGCCAATTACGGAACCCCGTGCCGCTTGATGATCAACAAGGGCAACAATTTTTTCGAGAATGAATCGGCTTCGCGCGGCATCAGCACCGCCAACGGCAGCGCCGTCAACGCGCTGGCCATCGATATCGAAAACGATGGCGATATCGACCTCTTTGTCGCCAACAGCGGCGCGCCGCATGAACTCTATATCAACAATGGCAGCGGCTCTTTCTCCCGCACGGAACTGACCTCGATCGCCACCGGAACCGGCACCCGCGCCGTGGCCGGCGACGTCAACAACGACGGCTATGTCGATATCTTTTTCGGCCGCCGCAATATGGCGTCCGTTCTCCTCATCAATAACAAAAACGGCGGCTTTTCCGACCAGGCCGGCGCCTTCAACGTTGCCATTGTCTCGGATCCCAATGCCCCGACCCTGGCGGATCTCGACAACGACGGCAAACTGGACCTCATTTTTCTCCACGCGCCGCAGGGCCAGTCCGATTCCATATATGTGAATATCTATCGCAATACGGGCAACAACGCGTTCGCTTTTGCCACCAAGTTCAAGATACTCGCCTTTGGCGCCATGGTCGGCGATTTCGATAACGACGGTCTTCAGGACCTTTACGTCATGCGCCGCAACAAGTACACCTCCGCGATCAGCGATTATGGTTCCCGGGTTTACCGCAATACCTCGACCACCGGCAGCATCTCCTTCACGCCCTATACCGGGACCGGCGCGGAGGTGATTTATCAGGAAGCGCGCGGCGGCGCGCTCGGTGATTTTGATGGCGACGGCAAGCTCGATATCTACGGCGTCGCCCGGGGAATTGCCGGCACCAACGGCCGCAATTTCGGCCGCAACTTTTTGCTCAGGAATACCTCGCCGGTGGGCAACAATTTCCTCACCGTCTCGGTGCTCGACAAGAAAAAGTTGCCCGGCTTGCTCGGCGCCAAGGTGGAATTGTTCGATCAGTCCGGCGTCAATGGCCGCCTCCTGGGCTATCGTGAGATCAATTCCATTCAGGGCTATCAGAGCCAGCCGAGCCGCACACTCCATTTCGGCATGGGCGCCAACAGCGCCGGCGTCCTGCGCGTCACGCTGCCGGATAAACGCATCCTCCTTCGCAGCGTCAACGCCAATTCCTATGTCACCATCGATCCCTATGGCGCCGATCCCGTCGCCATCGCCCGGGTCAAGGGCGATGGGCAGTCGGCAGCCTCGTTGACAACGGTCGCCGATTCGCTCACGGTGCGGGTCTATTCCGGTGAATTGGGAACCCCGGCCCAATGGCAGCCGCTGGCGGGTCACAGTGTCAAATTCAAGGTCAAACAGGGCGGCGGCAAGCTGCAGATTCCCGA
>DCUM01000206.1:1980-8390 GCA_002327255.1 bacterium UBA2214
CTGGCGCGCATCAGGTTTCGTGTCGGCCCCACAGCCGGCAGCAACAACAATCTGGTAGAGGCACTCTCCTATGACAAATCCGGCCAGCTGCTCGCCAACTTTCCACTGCAATCACCCGTCACCCGCAATCCGGTGACGTTCACCGCGTCGACCACTATCGGCCCGGCCTCCAAGTTCATCAAATCGGGCGGCGACAACCAGAGCGGTTACAGCGGCGATTTCCTCACCGACATGCTGGAAGTATATGTCAGCGATCAGGGCAACAATCCCGTCGGCAGCGCCGGCGTCAATTTTTCCGTCGCCAGCGGCGGCGGCAGTCTGGGTGAGGGGGGCGCCACGCAGGTNNCAGGTGACGGTGGACGGCCTCGCCGGCCAGACGCAGCTGTTCAGCGCAACCGCCTCCGCGCCCCTGCGCATCCTCAGCTACGTCTCCGGTGACAGCACCCGGGGCACGGTCAATCAAACGGCTCCTCCACTCATGGTGCGCTTGACCGATGCCCAGGGAAGTGCGGTCTCCCAGGTTCCCATCGTCTTCACGGTGATTGCCGGCGGCGGCAAACTCAACGGCCTCACTACCACCCAGGTTTTGACCGATATGGAGGGCAGGGCCAGCATCACGCCCATCCTCGGAACCGTGGCGGGTGAGTTGAACAATGTCTTTCAGGCCACTTCGGCCAGCGCCAAGGGCACCATTGCGTTTCGCGTCACCGCCCAGGCGGCCAGCGCCACCCGGATGACCGAAATTTCCGGCAGTGGAAAAAGCGGCAAGGTTGGACGCACCCTGTCGGCGCCGTTTGTGGTGCAGATCAATGATGCCTTTGGCAATCCGGTGCCCGGATTCGGAGTGAATTTTTCCGTCACCTCCGGCGGCGGAACCCTCAATGGCCAGGCCGCGACCATCGTCAGCACCGACAAGAACGGCTACGCCTCCATCTATTACCGGCTCGGTACCGCCGTGGGCGCGAATACGGTCACCGCGTCGGCGGCCAATTTGACCGGCTCTCCGGTGCTCTTCGGCGCCAGCGCGGAAGCCGGCAATCCGGCGATGCTGTTCAAGATTTCCGGTGATAATCAGAAAGGTACCCTGGGGATCCCGCTGATTCAACCCCTCGTGGTGGCCCTGAGCGATTCTTTCAGCAACCCCATTCCCGGTCATCCGGTGCAATTCCGCGTCAGCCGCGGCAACGGTTCCATGGAGGGTCAGAGCATCGTCTCGGTGAACAGCAACAGTCTCGGACGCGCCCAGGTCATCTTTACCATGGGGACGACGGATTACATCAATGAAGTGACCGTCTCCAGCCAGTATCTGGGACTCGATGTCCCCACCATCCCCTCACCGTTGATTTTCACCGCCATGGTGAGCGCCGGCGATCCCCATGCCCTCGAATATGTCAGCGGTAATTTTCAGACCGGCGCCATCAACCAGCCCCTGCCGGAACCCTTTGTGGTAAAAGTGGTGGATGCCCATGGCGTGCCGGTGGCGGATCATGTCGTGACCTTTGCGGCCTTCAATCCGGGCGCCCATTTTTCCGGAGTGACCCTGGTTTCGAAAAAGTCCGACGACAAGGGCCTGGTCAGCATCGTGGCCACCATCAGCTCGAATACCGGCGACAACAACAATTCCTTCGAGGCGATCTCGCAGTTCAACGGCGTTCCGTTGCAGAATTCGCCCGTTCAATTTTCCGCCTCCGGCCGCATCACCACGGCGACAAAGCTGGTCTACGTATCGGGTAATGGATTGACCGGCGCGGTGGGAAAATTTCTGGCCGATTCGCTCAAGGTGCGGGCGCTTGACGCCGCCGACAAGCCCGTGGCCAATCAGCCCGTCACCTTCAATATCGAATCCGGCAATGCACTTCTCAACGGCGCGCACACAGCCCGTGAAGTACTCACCGGCGTGAATGGCATGGCAGCGATCGCCATCAAATTTGGCAGCACGCCCGGGCTGGTGCGCATCTCCGCAACCGCCCGTGACGGCACAACGACGCAGCTGCAGAACTCACCGATCCTGTTTGAAGTGACCGCGCTCATCGGCGCTTCCGATCCCTTCCGCTCGACCATCGCGGTCACCACACCCGTCATCGCCGATGGCAAGGAGACCGGCAAAGTGATCGTCACCTTGCGCGATGATCAGGGCAATGCCGTACCCAACAAACAGGTCTCCATCTACACCAGCGGACTCGACGTCAAGGTCAATCAACCGGCGACGACCACGGACGCCAACGGTCAGACCCAGGGCTCGATTTCGTCGACCCGCAGCGGAACCGTCAAAGTGTGGACCAGGGTCGATAACAATCATGTGCCCCAGGATACCGCACGCATCGTTTTTATCGCCGGCGCTCCGATGCGCTACGTCTCTTTCGGCGCCGGCCAGATCGCACTGCGCGGATCGCGATTGCCGATGCCCGTCGGACTCACGATTTACGATGCCAATAATAATCCCGTGCCGAATGTCTCGTTGACATTTCGCATCAAATCGGGGTTGGGATCCATCGAACAACCCCAACCCGTCGCCACCGACGCGAATGGCAAGGCCCAGGTCAACTGGGTGCTGGGCAGCAAAATCGGTGAACAATACCTGACCGTCGTCATTCCGCAAATCAGCACCACGGAAATCGAGTTCTGGGCGATCGCCAAACCGCCCGAACCCCGCACCATGACCATTGTGCGCGGCGACCGTCAGATCGGCTATGTCAATCAGGTGATGCCGGACTCTTTCGTCGTGGCGCTGAGCGACTCCGTGGGCGCGCCCGCCGAAGGTCTCTCCATCATCTTTTCCGCCACCAGGGGGCAGGGACAATTTGTCAGTCCCAATCCCGTGACCACCGATAAACGCGGCTACGCCCTGGTCCTCTTTAAACCGGGTGCGGTGGCGGGTGAGTATGCGGTCACCGCCTATCATACCTCCGGACTGGTGCGGGAATTCCAGTTCATCGTGCAGACCGAACCCACCATCTTCCTCAGCAAGGTCAAGGATGCCAAAGCCAGCGGGCGGCCCTATGAGGAGATGGAACTGCAGGTGCTGGCCAGCGACGCCTACAACCGCCCCATCGCCAATCAGGCGGTGAAATTCGAAATCCTCGAGGGCGGCGGCACGCTCCCGACTATCACACAGCTGCAGACCAATGCCGCGGGCCAGGTGAGCATCCTCTGGAAACTGGGACTGAAAGGCAGCCAGAAGGTCAAGGCGGCACCCGTCAACAAGGCGGGCACACCGCTGGTTTTCTCGACCCAGGCGGTCAACGCGGCGCCGGTGCTGACCGTGCCCGGCGACCTCAAGGTGATGGCCGGCAATCTCCTCACCTTCGGCATTTCAGGCTACGATGCCGATGGCGATGCCATCACCTTTGGTGCGCGCAATTTACCCGCCACCGCCAAATTCGACTCCACGGCGACGCGCCTCTTCACCTGGACGCCGACCCGGGCCATGGCCTCGGGCAATCCCTATATCGTCAAGTTCATCGCGCGGGACACCTACAACGCCGCCGATACCGCCACCGTTAAAATAACCATCGAAACCATGAACGTTCCGCCCAGCATCGATTCCTTTGAACCCGCCGATACGCTGGTGACCCACTACTATGGATTGCCCATGCTCTTTCAGGTCTCCGCCAGCGACATGGACAACGATCAACTCAGCTATGAGTGGCGTTTGAACGATATGTTCGCCGGCAGCGTCAGCGAACTGGTCTTCCAGCCCGACCAGGCCTACTTCCCCGCCGACAATACCATCCTGGTGCGCGTCTCCGACGGCAAGGAAACACGGGAACTGCGCTGGTGGGTGCATCTCAACGTAAGCTCGGTGCGCCTCAGCGCCTTCGATGCCATCGTTGAAAAAGACGGCATCCTGTTGAGATGGCAGACCGCCGTTGAAAACGAGAATCTCGGCTTCAAGGTGCTGCGCGCACAGCAGGAACAGGGCGCCTATGAGACCATCACCCCTGAATTGATTCCTGCCAACCATTCCGGCCTCTATCGCTTTTATGACCGCAATGTCCAGGCGGGGATCAAGTACTTTTACAAAATTCAGGATATGGATCGTTCCGGCAAATTGAATCTCAACGGCCCGGTTTCGGCGCAGATGTCGATGCCTGAGGCTTATGCGCTGCAACAGAATTTTCCCAATCCGTTCAATCCCGGCACAACCATCAGCTACGAGATGCCGCGTGCGGCCGAAGTTTTTCTGGCCATTTATAATCTGCAAGGCCAGATTGTTCGCACGCTGGCGAACGGGTACAGGGCGCCGGGTGTGCACAGCGTGGTCTGGGATGCGCACGACGACAGCGGGATGCAGGTGCCGACCGGCATGTACTACTACCGGCTCAGCGTCTCCGGCCAGGTGTTCACGAAAAAACTGTTGTTCACCAAGTGAACTCCCGGCAGGGGAGACCTCGCCAACCAGGCGCAGCGCGGCGTTGTGCCAGACAGGCGTGCACGGGAGAACGGGAGGGGCTTGAAGGCATAGGTGCACGGGATGCCGCGAGGGACAGCAAGGGGGCTGAATTAGATTCGTGCACGGGATGTATCGGCGCGCGCACGCTTTTTCCGAAATCTGCCGCTGCCACCCCGGATGCATGAAAGGTATGATGGCAGGTGATCCATCACATGCTGTCTTTGAGGACAATCCCATGACACGATAGAACAAATCGGTCGTTTCGACACAGGGAGGAGGATGATCATCTCCTCCCTGTTTGTTTCAAGTATTGGGCAAGTCTGTCCGCAGATTTCTTTCATTGCGGTATAATCTTTAACTGTTGTGTCCCTTCTTTTTGGAGCCGTATTTATGCCGTTGTCTGACCGCAACAAGGGTTTTTATGGTTGGCTGGTCGTGAGTATTGGATTTTTCTTTGCCTTCAACCTCCCTGCGCAGACGATCCAGTTTCGCAATGCCACCAAAACCTGGGGTGTGCCGGGAAATCAGAAGAGGGTCTCCGCAACCGACTCGAGTCTGGCCAGTTGCTACGGCCACGGCGTCTCCATGGCGGACCTCAACCTCGACGGCCGTCCGGATATCTATATCGCCAACGCCGTGCGCTATGCCAATAAATTGCCCGAGACGTTTTACGTCAGCGTGCCGGGCGGCTACCAGGAGAACGACAAGGCGCGCGGCATGGAAGATTCGTATGGCTGGACCGGTTCCCACGGCATTTCCTTCTTCGATTACGACAACGATGGCGACTATGATCTCTTCAACTCCACCACCGACGATCGCAACCGCCTCTATCGCAACAAGGGNNCATGAACGATTTTGATCCCAACCATGCCTATGGATACGGGACGCGCGGTGTGGTGGCGTTTGACGCCAACAACGACGGCTGGATCGACCTCTACGGCGCCAACTGGGGTCCGGCGGAGAAACGCTATCCCGCAGAAGGGAAGCCGTATGGAGACCCCATTGTGACACCGCCGCAACCCAATGAATTTTATCTGAATCTCGGCAACGGCCGGTTTCAGCGCATCGAAAACAGCGGCGCCACACCCGTCAATCCCAGCCATCTCGGCACCCAGGGGGTGACCGCCTTCGATGCCGATGAGGATGGCAACATGGATCTCTTCGTCGCCCATCGCAACTATGTCGCCATCGATCCGGTGACCCGGCAGGAAGTCAACGGCCCGACAGGCCGCGCTGTCTATAATGAACTTTTCTTCGGCAATGGCCGGGGAGGGTTCATCGAAGCGGCGGGAGATGCCGGTTTCAATGATGACTATAGCAATGACTGCAACGGCGTCACCGTCGGTGATTTTGACAACGATGGCGATTACGATGTTTTCGTCGTGCCAAAGGACAAAAAATTCAAATTCGCACGCTTCTATCAAAACGACGGCCGCGGCGGATTCAAGCATATCGCCCTGCAAACCCCCATCGAACAGTTTGGTTTTTCCCTCATCCCCATCGATGCCGATAACGACGGCGACCTCGATCTCATCGCGCCGCGCACCAAAGACTATACGTTCTTTTACCGCAATGACGGCAATCTCAAATTCACCCGCATCGAAAACACCGGAATCTCTCTCAAATCCTTCGATCCCCGCGGTGCCGCCGTCGGTGATGTCAACAACGATGGCTTGTCCGATATCTATTATGCCGATGCCAACAAAGACCTGATCATCACCTCTCCATCCTATCCTGACACCATCGGCAACCATCTCTTCATCAACAAAACCGCCACCACCAACCGCTGGCTCAAGATCACCGGACGCGGACCCAAAGGCGATGCCGGCGGCATCGGCACGAAAATCTGGGTTTATGACCGCGGTTTTCTCGATGACCCGGCACACCTCGTCGCTTACAAACAGGTGATCACCAACTATGCCTATCTCTGTCAGGATGACCCGGTGCAGCATTTCGGACTCGGCCAGCGCGACAGCGTGGATGTCAAAGTGCGTTTTCTCGACAAGAGTGAACTGCG
>DCUM01000183.1 GCA_002327255.1 bacterium UBA2214
CGCCGGCGCGAAGAGGCGGCCGCGTGGTTTTTTCGCTTCACGGGCTTTCTGTTCCGCGGGCGGCTGGCGGCTTTCAAACCCAACCAGGCAGCGCAGGTAGCCGCGGCCATGCTCGCCAGTGCCCGTGAAGGGCGTCCAGGTCTGCACATCGTCTCCGCGCAGGAGATGCACGGGGAAGGATCGTCATAAAATCCGGGACGATTCCTGCTGCTGCGCGATGTAGCAGCCCGCTTATTCGTATTAATGCTAAAAACGATTTTTTTATCTGTGGAGTACCTCACTTATTCCATCAGGATATCAGTGTGGCTTTTGAATCATGCCTTTTTTGTCTGATGTTCCTTCTTGCAGCTGGAACGCTGACGGGGACGCTGTACGCCATGTGGGTTTCTTTTCACGAACAGGAAATCCGTGCAATTTGGCGAGTCGGCTGCGCGGGTGTTCTGCTCACCCTGTTTTTCGTGGCCGCTGCGAAAACAGGCCTGTGGCTGTCATTGCCTCTGGTTGTCCTGACTTTTTGTACCGGCATGATTTTATGGTTACCCTGGCGGCAAAGGAAAGAAACGCCATCGATTCCTGTGCGATGTATCGATGAGCGCGACACGATATTTTCACGCAGTCACCTCGAACCCGGCAGCGAACGCTTTGATTCCTACTATGCCGCCAACCCTGAAAAGCGTTCCCTGGATGATGGCTTTCGCGCCAAGCCCGGTCTCCTCAAACCCGGATCCCGCTATTTCGATCCCCACCTTTTTGCGGCAGCCGAGGCGAGCTTTTCCGCGGTTGCCGCTCTGCACTCTTTGGCGGAGGGAACACCTCATAGCCAGCAGAAATCTACCGATGCGCTGCAAATCACCGCTTTGATCAAACAATGGGGGCTCAAGCTCGGTGCACGGGGGGTTGGCATCACAGGTTTACAGGATTATCATCTCTATACACATCTGGGCCGGAATGAACCATACGGCCAAGAGATCGTGCGTGAACATGAATATGCCATTGCTGTGACAGTGGAGATGTCCAGGCAAATGCTCGATCACGCACCTTATGCACCGGCGGTGATGGAATCCGCGCAGCAGTATTTTAATGCCGGCGCCATCGCCGTACAACTGGCGTTGTTTATTCGCAATCTGGGTTATCCGGCGCGCGCTCATATTGACGGGAATTACCAGGTCATCTGTCCGCTGGTGGCGCGGGATGCGGGACTGGGCGAGATAGGGCGAATGGGATTGTTGATGACGCCTGGGCTTGGACCGCGTGTCCGTTTGGCTGTGGTGACAACCAATCTGCCACTGATCTGCGACGCGCCTGGTTTTGACGATACCGTGCTTGATTTCTGCCGCCGCTGTGAAAAATGTGCTACTGTTTGCCCAAGTCAGGCCATCCCTTATGGTGACTGTTCGGAGAAAAATGGGGTCCGGCGTTGGCAGATCGATTCGGAAGCCTGTTATACTTACTGGTGCAGCATTGGGACAGATTGTGGACGCTGCGTGCGCATCTGTCCATATGCGCACGCGGATAACGGATTGCATAATCTCGTCCGTGCAGGCGTGCGGCGTTCCCCGGTCGCCCGTGCGCTGGCTGTGTGGGGAGATGACTGGCTTTATGGCAAGAATCCCAAGCCGCGTCCCTTTTCCGGGTTGAGAGGATACCAGGGTTGACAAACGATCCTGGAGCGGGGTGGGGAAGAGGTGCCCTTTTCTGTCAATAAACAGAGCCCTTTTTCGCTTCGTCAACCGGCTTTTCCGGGGCGAGGCAGAAAAGTATATTTTTCAATTTGAAACCGGAAACTTGTTCCGCTTTTCAACCGGCTCTTTTGAAAATGATAGTTACAGAAACCTCAATCCGCCTGCAGTCGTCGCCGGATAAATTCTGTCAACTCTTTCATCGCCGCGGTCGCTTCCGGAAACATCGGCGCGCACACCGGATAGCAGTGGAACATGCCCTCAGCGACACGAAGGGTGACATCGACGCCGGCTTGCTGCGCTTTTTCCGCAAAGCGCGTTGCGTCGTCGCGCAGGAGTTCGTCGTTGCCGGCAAAGAGGAGCAGCGGCGGCAGTCCGGTCAAATCGCCGAACAGGGGGGAGATGAGCGGATTTTTAGCATCCTGGCCGGCGAGATAGTAATCGCTAAAGACCGTCCACGATTCGCGCCAGGTCAGCGGATCGACTTTTTCGTTGCTTTTCAGCGATTCGCCGCTGCAGGTGAGATCGGTCCACGGCGACAGGGCCACCGCGCCGGCCGGCAGGGGGAGTCCTTGCTCGCGCAGGGCCAGCAGCGCGGCCAGGCAGAGGCCGCCGCCCGCGGAGTCGCCCATGAACGCGATGCGCTCGGGAGCGATGTTTTGTGCGAGAAGCCAGCGCCAGGCGGCAACGGCGTCGTCCAGCGCCGCCGGAAACGGATGTTCCGGCGCCAGGCGATAGTCAAAAACCAGGGCGGGGATGCCGCTGCCCTGCACCACCTTGGCGACGTGGGGGCGATGCCCTTGCGGTGATCCGATCACATAACCGCCGCCATGGAAATAAAGAATCGCCCGCTCTTTCGCCGTTTGCTGCGGCGTCACCCATTCGGCAACCATCTCCCCGATGTGCACTGCTTCGATGCGAATGGCTTGCGGAAGTTTGCCGAACAGGCGGCCCGCTTTTTCCGTCTGGGCGCGCAAATCCGGGATCGAGGTATCCCGGGTGATCTCAGGCCGCTTTTTGAACTGAAATTTGAACATATTGCGGTGGCGCAACAGAAAGATGAACAGGCGGCTTTTTAAACTGGTCATTGTAAATTCCCATGCGTTAACAGAGCGTAAACGGAGTTATGGATGTGGTCTGCCGCCTGGCTGACGGGATAGCCGGGCGGCCAGCCTATTTTTTTAATTGAGATTGCACGATGTTTTTAATCTCCCGCAAGCGCGCGCGGATCGGCAGCTTTTGCGTGCACGCCTCTTCGCAGAGTCCGCATTCCGTGCACAGGTCATGAATGTCACTGCGGCGGCCGATGCCCCAATGCCAGCCGAG
>DCUM01000153.1 GCA_002327255.1 bacterium UBA2214
TCTCCAGAGCCCGACAGTGGGCTCCACCTGCTTCAGGTGGGGCACACCGTTATAATCAGGACGATAGTTTAATTTGGAGTCGTATCCGTTGTTCACGAACATGAAGAAAATGATCGCCCTCTTTTTTCTGCCTTGCCTCTTTCTCTCCTGCAGTAAAAAAGATCCAGTGGTCGCGTCCTTTGGCAAAACCCGCATCACCCTGGAGGAATACAAGGCGGCGTACATCGAGCACCTCAAACAGCCCAACGTCTTTGATTCCAAAGCCCTGCGCGAAAAGTTCCTCGATGAACTGATCGAGCGGCGCCTGGTCGCCGCTGAGGCGGCGGCGGCGGGCATGGCCGCGGATGAACGCTTTCAGCTGCGTCTCGAGGCCAACCGCGACAAAAACCTGCGCGAGCGCCATTATACGCAGGTGATCAAGCCCGGGGTCGTCTATGCCGAATCCGATCTGGAACAGGTGTATGTTTTCATGAACGAGGAGCGCCATCTTCGCCATCTCTACAGTAACAGCCGGGAAGGCGCCGATTCGCTCTACGCCGCTTTGCAACAGGGCGTGCGCTGGGAAGAGCTCGCCCGGCTCGTTTTCGCGGATGCACGGCTCTCTGCAAGCGGCGGCGATCTCGGTTGGGTGGCCTGGGAGCAGCTGGAATACGACCTCGCCATGACGGCCTACAGCCTGCCGCTGCAGGAATATTCGCGGCCGGTGGTTTCCAGCTATGGCTGGCATATCCTGCAAGTAGTCGATTGGCGCAAAATGCCGCTGCTCTCACAACCGGATTATGAACTCAAACGCCGCAAGGCGCGCGGTGTGCTCGAAAGCAAACTCGGCGACAAGGCCGCGCTGGCCTATATCGGCGGGATGATGAAAAATAAAAAGATTCAGGTCTATCCCAAACCCCTGCAGCGGGTGGGAGCATCATTGGGGCCTCTGCTGCAACGCACACCTTCCACCATGGATCGAATGCGTCCGGAACAACTCAGCGAAATGGAGATGGGGCGCATCGAGACCTCGTTGTGGGAGCTGCGTCAGGAAGCGCTGGCGACACTGGAGGGCGAGACACTCACCGTGGGGCAGTTCATCGCCGCGCTTAATTACATCCCTTATCACGCCGTGCATAAAAGTTTGAAAACCGCGCTGGATTATGTGCTGCGCGATCGTGCGCTCACCCGGGAGGCGCGCCGCATGGGGCTGGAACGCGATGCCCAGGTGCGTCTCAAAACGGAACTCTATAAACAGAACAAACTGCACATGGCCCGGCGCAGGGATATTCTGGCGGACATCGAGGTGACCAAGGCGGAAACACAGGCTTATTTTGATCTTCAAATTAAACATCAGCATCCCAACACGGATTTTGCAGAGATCGAAGCGGATCTCCGCAGCGACCTGCTCACGGAAAAGAGAAACAACACCATGAAAGCATATCTGGATGGTTTGTATGCGGGGAAAAAGATCGTCAAAGACCTCCAACCCGTTCATGCCTGGTATGACAGCGTCGTTAAAAAGTAAACAGGAGTTTCATCTGATCAAGGAGTGCATCATGTCAATCTCCCGCAAAAACGCAAGTCTCATGATCGTATCAGTCATCGTTTTGGTCATTTCTTCCCTTGCCGCCCAGCCCCGCTCCGTTTTTTCCCATTTTGTCACCGTTTCCGCAGACCGTCTCATGGACGGCGCCGAGCCGATGCGTTTCATATCCTTCAATATCCCCAATCTGCACTGCGTTGAAGACAATATGGTCTTTGAGGAGACCAATGCCTGGCGGTTGCCAGACGCCTTCGAAATTCGCGATGCCCTGGAATCGGTCAAGGCGATGGGGGGCCTGGTGGCGCGGATGTATGTGATCACGGTGCGCCGCGATGATGCCCCCGATATTCCCCGCTATGTGCTGGGTCCGGGGCAATTCAACGAAGAGGCGTTCCAGACCCTCGATCAGATGCTGGCCATCGCCAATGAAGTGGGCGTGCGCCTCATCATTCCCTTTTGTCGACAACTGGCCGTGGATGGGCGGCAGAGCACGAGTACGCGGCTTTTCGCGGCAAAAAATCCGATGAATTCTGGAGCGACGCCCAGCTCAAGGAGGATTTCAAACAGACCATCGCCTACGTCATCAACCGCCGCAACACCCTCACCGGCCTGCACTATCGCGACGACAAGGCGATCCTGGCCTGGGAGACCGGCAACGAACTGGCCAGCCCCGATGCGTGGGTGCTGGAGATGGGCGCCTATATCAAGTCTCTGGACAAAAACCATCTCCTCCTCGACGGCTATACCGGCTATGGCCTGCGCGATGAGAGCATTGCCAATCCCCATACCGACATCATTACGACGCATCATTATGAAAAGGATCCGCGCGATATGGTGCGCATCATTCGCGCCAGCGCGGAAAAAGCCAAAGGCAAAAAGCCCTATCTGGTCGGCGAGTTCGGTTTCATCGGCCGCACCGGGGTCGAGGCGGTGCTGCGGGAAGTGGAGTCGCATCCGGGCATTTGCGGTGCCTTGATCTGGAGTCTGCGCTTCCATAACCGCGATGGTGGTTTTTATTGGCATTCCGAGCCCGGCCTGGGCGGTTATTTCTACAAGGCGTATCACTGGCCGGGTTTCACTTCAGGCGAAAATTATGCCGAACGCGAGGTCATGCAGCTGATGCGGGAACGCGGATTCGCCATTCGCGGGAAGAAAGTCCCGGTCATGACGCCTCCCAGAGCGCCTCGGCTGCTGCCCTTCGCGGATGCGGCGCGGATCAACTGGCAGGGCGCTGTGGGCGCGTCCGGGTATGATATCGAACGCGCCGCGGCCCCAAAGGGCCCCTGGAAGAGAATCGCTTACAACGTCACCGATGCCGATGTCGCTCATAAACCATTATACAACGATCACACGGCCGAGATTGGCGGCAGCTATTATTACCGGGTGCGCGCCCGCAATGCAGCGGGTCTCTCTGCGCCGTCCAACGTCGTCGGACCGGTCGTCATTGACCATAAAACGCTGGTGGATGAGTGCTGGAATTTCGCCGTGGCCTTCAGCCGCAAGGGCGATCTCTCCATGCAAACCGAAAATTCGCGCCATTTCAAGGAGGATGCCCACCGGCTCGCCGGGAAGGAGGGGGCCCATCTGGTTTACTACACCCCGGGGCCGGTGCAGGCGGCGAAATTCTATCTCTTTGCCGCAGCCGCGGAAAAATCGGCTGCGATCAGCGTCTCCGCGGACGGGCAGACCTATACCGATCTGCAGACAGAAACCGCAAATTATTTCAACGGAGCGGGAGATTACAATTACCTGCCGCCGGTGCTCTTTCACAGCGCCTCCATTCCGGCGGGAACGCACTATGTCAAAATTGCTTTTCTCGAGGATACGCAGTTGGGACGGGTGGAGATTGTCTATGGTGAGTGACCGTATCGCAACGCTGCGAGGCCGGATCGAAGCGGAATTGTTGCAAAATATTCTGCCCTTCTGGGAGAAAGAGGTTGTTGATCCCGCGGGCGATGGGTTTTGGGCGCGCGTCTCCAATGACCTTGTTGTCAAGGAACGCGCCCCAAAGGGATTGATACTCAACACGCGGATTTTGTGGACGTTCAGTGCCGCGTCTCGGCAATATAAAAATCCCGTCTTTTTGGCGCTGGCGCAAAGGGCTTTTGATTTTATACAAAATCATTTTTGGGACACCGATTTTGGCGGCATGTTGTGGATGCTGGATGAAGAGGCGCGCCCGCTGGATGTCAGCAAAAAAATTTACGGACAGGCGTTTTCCATATACAGCCTCGCGGAATATTTCCAGGCGACCGGTCAAAAAGAGGTGCTGGATCGCGCCATAGAACTCTATCATCTGATCGAGCGGCACAATTACGATACCCAGCACAGCGGTTATTTCGAGACTTCCAACCGCGACTGGTCGCTGGCCGAAGACCTGCGTCTGAGCGAAGTGGATATGAATGAAAAAAAATCCATGAATACGCATCTCCACCTTCTCGAAGCCTATACGCAGCTCTATCTTTGCTGGCCCGATGCCGTGCTGGAAACGCGTCTGCGCACGCTGATTGACAATTTCCTGGCACATATCATCGACCGCCGTACCCATCACATGCGCCTCTTTTTCAACGAAGCGTGGCATGTCCGCTTGGCCCATGTCTCTTACGGACATGACATCGAGGCCAGCTGGCTGCTGGACGAAGCCGCGGCGGTTTTGCACGATCAGGGTCTCCAGGCGGCGGTGCGCCAGGAGAGCTATGCCATGGCCGAGGCGGTTTATCATGAGGCGCTCGCACCGCAGGGCGGAATCTATTACGAACGCAAGGAAGACGGTCAGCTCAAGGAGGACCTTGAATGGTGGCCGCAGGCGGAAGCCCTGGTCGGTTTTCTCAATGCCTGGCAAAATTCCGGCCAAATCAAGTTTCTCAATGCCGCCGGGCGGGTTTGGGACTTTTGCGACCACTACCTCGTCGATCATGAGCATGGAGAATGGTTTTACAAGGTGGGTCCCGACCTGAAACCCGACTCGCGTCTCTATAAAGTTTCGGAATGGAAGTGTCCCTATCATAACAGCCGGGCGTGCATGGAAGCCCTGCGCCGGCTCAAAGATCCGGGGAATGGCGATCATCAAGCAGTCTGAATTTATTTTTACATGAGGTATCCTATGGATGGCCAGGAATTCAAAGTCCGCTTGCGAATCCTGCAACAGGAGCATGATGCGCTGTTGCAGCGCAGGAATCGTCCGCTTGAAGCATTCAACGGCCTTTATCAGCGCTATCAGCATCCCGTCCTCACAGCAGCCCATACCCCGCTGGCCTGGCGCTACGATCTCAATCCGGCCACCAATCCGTTTCTGCAGGAGCGCATGGGCATCAACGCCACCTTCAATGCCGGCGCCATGTTGTTCGACGGCAAGGTCGTCCTGATGGTGCGCGTGGAAGGGGTTGACCGCAAATCTTTTTTCGCCGTGGCCGAGAGCCCCAACGGCATCGACGAGTTCCGTTTTTGGGAGGAACCCGTGGTCCTGCCGGAGACGGAAGATCCTGATATCAACGTCTATGATATGCGTCTGACGCCCCACGAAGACGGCTGGATTTACGGTGTTTTTTGCACCGAACGCAAGGATCCCGCCGCCAGACCGGGTGACTTGTCCTCCGCGGTGGCGCAGGCGGGCATNNGCCCGAAGCAGGGATTTGAAAAACTGGGAGCGGTTGCCGGATTTGAAAACAAATTCGCCGCAGCAACGCAATGTGGTGCTGCACCCGGAGTTCGTCCAGGGGCACTATGCCTTTTACACGCGACCGCAGGACGATTTTATCGACGCCGGCAGCGGCGGCGGCATCGGCTGGGGCGTATGCAAGGATATCGAACATGCAGTCATCGAACGCGAAATCATTGTCGATGAGCGGCGTTATCATACCATCAAGGAGGCGAAGAACGGCATCGGGCCAGCGCCCATCAAAACGCCGCAAGGCTGGCTGCATCTGGCCCACGGTGTGCGCGGCTGTGCCGCCGGACTGCGTTACGTCCTCTACCTCTTCATGACCGATCTGCTCGAACCCTGGCGCGTCATTCACCAGCCCGGAGGGTATTTCATCGCCCCGGAAGGCGAGGAACGGGTCGGCGACGTCTCCAACGTCACTTTCAGCAATGGCTGGGTGGCCTGCGCCAACGGCGACGTCCTCATCTATTATGCTTCATCGGACACCCGCATGCATGTGGCGCTCTCCTCGGTGGAGCGGCTGGTCGATTATGCCAGCCATACGCCGGAGGATCCGCTGCGCTCGGCTGCCTGCGTGCAACAACGGCTGGAACTGATCCGCCGGAACCGGACGCTCGGCTGAAACAATTTCCGGACCCGGTTCTGATCATTCAAATGTCCGGTTTTGAGTGTGCGCATCTGCGCACCGACGCCGCTCATCGACCCGCGCATCCTGGCCAGCCTCATGGAGCGTCACGCCAGCTCCCCTGTGACCGTTTCCTGGGCGGGCGGGGTGGATTTGTGCGGCCGATTCAAGATCATTTCGCTGAGGGATACCTGTGAATAATTCGTTTTCAGTAAAACGGCTGGGGAAGTGACATGCGGCTGATGACCGGACTTTTCCTCGCTTTCCTCACCATCGGTTCCGGCGTCCTCTTGGCTGCGCCGGAAATCAGCGTCAAGAGCCAAAATACCGCACAAGTCGCTCTGTACGAGAAATATGAGGTGGTGCTGGCGCTGAGCAATGCCGTCTATTCGAATCCCTACGATCCGGAAGAGATCGATGTCCGCGCTGTGTTTACCGCCCCCAGCGGCCGGCAATGGCCAGTGTATGCTTTTTACGATGATTATGCCAACCGGAAACAATGGAAGGTTCGGTTCTCCCCGAATGAGACCGGCACGTGGACATACTACCTCCAGGCCGGCAATGCCCTTGGCACAGGCCGCAGCATCGACTATTCCTTTCAGGCGGTGCCGTCCGGCCACCCGGGATGGTTGCGGATATCCGATACGAATCCCCACTACTTCGCGTATGATGACGGCAGCCCGTTTTATGGCGTCGCGGTCTATTGGCCCTGGCGCATCCAGAATAATGAAAATGGCCTGGCTGCGCTGCAAAACGCGGGCGTCAATCTCGTGGGGTATTGGAATGTGACGTATGACGATGGCACCCTGATCGAATCCATGACATCGGGACTGGGCCGTTATGATCAGAATAAATGCAACCGTATCGATAACATCATCCAGTGGATGGAACAGCGCGGGATGGTGCTCATGCTGGCGATATGGCCCCATGATCTCTTCTGTCAGAACATGCCCGGGTGGGCGGCGCTCTGGAACCAGAATCCCTACAAACAGCTCTGCAGCGTCGTGGAAATATATGAGAATGAACCCGCCTGGAGATATCAGGAGAAGCAGTACCGCTATATCATCGCGCGGTGGGGCTACAGCCGCGGTCTCGGCATCTGGGAAATCATGAACGAGATCAACGGCACCGACGCCTGGGCGGCGGGCCGTATCGCCGCGGCGGAAAACTGGACCCGCAAGGTGCATGAATTTCTGACGCGCCACGATCCCTTCGGAAGACCCACCACGGTGAGCATGAGCGGCGGCCATTACTGGAATAACGGTTATGCCATCTGTGATGTGCCCAACGTCCATATATACGAAAGCGGCTGGACCCCCGCTTTCAATAACAATCCGTTGCGCAGCAGCCTGTGGACCTATCGCAAGGTGACCCGGCAGCTCTGGAACGATTATCGCAAACCCGCCATCATGGGGGAGGCGGGCTGGCTGGATAATTACGGCGGGTTTGCCGGAGACAGCGACGAATACGCCATGATGTACCACAATGCGCTGTGGAGCAGCTGGTCCAGCGGTCTGGCCAGTACACCGGTATGGTGGGCCTACGACGCGCGCGTGATGGGCCCCAAAGTCATGGAACGTCTGCGCAAGTTCAGCGCTTTTGCCCCAGGCGTTCCCGCCGCGCAGCCGGACCTCACCCCGCTGCAGGCTGTCGTGCCCGGCGCCGATGCCTTTGCCATGGGAACCCGGGAGACGGCCTTCGGATGGATTCGCGACGAATGGGGAAAGGATATCTCCCGGCGTACGATGAAACTCGGCGGAGTGGCGGATTCGGTCTACGCCGTCGAATGGTACGATCCATGGAAAGGCGAAATCGTTGCAACGCACATGCGCCCTTGCCGCAACGGGGAACTCCTGGATGAACTGCCGCATCTGACCACGCCGGCACCGGATCTGGCTTTCATCTTGCAACCGGCGGAAACCGGAACCCAACCCGCCCGGCTGGGACTGTTCGCCCATCCGCGTGCGCTGTACGCGGATGGCCGGAGCGAAGCGGAAATCGTCTGTCTGATCTTTGATGACCAGGAGCGCTTTTGCAGCGCGGCCGCCAATACCGTGACTTTCCAATCGACTGGGCCGGGCCGCCTCGTCGGCAATCCGGTCAGATCGGCCCAGGGCGGGTTCGCTGCGGTAACCCTGCGTTCGGACTCCCTCGGAAACGGCCTCGCCAACATCATCGTCTCCTCGCCGGGCCTGCGTCCCGACACGGTTTCCGTCTCCATCTCCGATTTGCAGCCGGTGGACGACTTTGAGTCCTATGGGTCTCTCAATGCGCTGGATCTGTTCTGGAAACCGGTCTCCGGAACGGTTGCCGTAGTCACCCTGCAGACCGGCGCGGCAGGCGCGGGTGAACAAGCCCTGCAGGTCGATTACAGCATCGGCAACGGCAAGCCGCCCTTTGCGGGTGTCGCTTATGCACTCCCCCGTGCATTCAAAAACGCCAACTATTTGCGCTTCTGGCTGCGCGGCGATGCCTCACAGCGCAGTCTGGTGATCAAATTCAATCAGACCAGCAGTGTCTACTGGCAGCACCAGACGCTTCTTGATGCGGCCGAGGAGCGCTGGATCGAAATCCCCCTCTCCCTGTTTGTGCCCGCCGGCGGCACCGCGCCGCTGGATATGGCCCGTATCACCAGCCTCTCGTTTAACATTCTCCCGGGCGATGGCGGCATGGGATCGGGCACGATCCTTGTCGATGAGATCGCGCTTGGCAACAGTTCCATGACCGGGATTGACACGCCCCCTGGAGATGTTCTGCCCGAAACTTTTTTCATGTCGCAAAATTATCCAAATCCTTTCAACAGCGCGACGGAATATGCCTATGCACTGCCTCGTCCCGGCCGCGTCGAATTATCCATATACAATCTCACCGGGCAACGTGTGACCGAACTGGTGCAGGCGTGGCAGGGCGCAGGACTGCACCGCGTGCGCTGGCGGGCGGATGCCCATCCGTCGGGCGTGTATTGGGCTGTGCTCAGGGCGGGGAGAGAAGTGCAGACGCGCAAATCCCTGCTGCTGAGGTGAACGCATTTTCAAGGATCGGTGCCTGAGAGTGTGCCAGGGCGATCGTCGCAAGAGCAGGAGGGAGTGTCCCTCCGGGGCCCGCTGTTCTGTCGGCAGCCGTCGCCCCTGCTGGAGCACAAGCCCGTGCAGAGGGCGGCACTGAAAGTGCGCACAGCGCCCCGTCCGTCGTCCTTGCAGGGTGAATGTCATGAACATCCTCGCGTCAGATGTCCAAGGAGTGGTCTCTTCATCAGATGACGCATTATGTATGGGATATCGTGTAAAAACAGGGTGGCAGGCTGAAGGAGACATGGCGTAATGTCTAACGGAAATGTCTATCGATTTGCGGTTCTCTGTGTTGTTGCGATGGCATCCGTCGTGGCGGGTCAGGACTGGACCCTCCGCGTCGCCTGCATCGGCAACAGCATCACCATCGGCAGCGGCGGATCGACCGCCTGGCCACAGCAGCTCGGTCAGCGGCTGGGAACGCACTACAACGTGCGCAATTTCGGCGTCAGCGGCACGACCCTGCTCAGACACGGTGACTTTCCCTACTGGAACGAATCGGCTTTTCTGCAGGCGCAGGATTTCGATCCGCATATCGTCCTCATCACCCTCGGCACCAACGACAGCAAACCGCAAAACCGCAACTACCTGAATGAGTTTTTCGCCGATTACATGGAATTCATCCGGGTCTTGCGCCAAAACGGCCGCGGCCCGCAGATATACATCTGCAACCCCTGCCCGGTCTTTGGCGCCGAGGGCGCCAGCGGCATCAATGCCGTGGTGCTGAAAGAGCAGATCAGCCCCATCGTCGATTCGGTGCGCGCGGCGGCCCGCGCGTTCCAAATCGACTGGTACCAGGCCATGCTCGGCCAGGAAAGTCTTTTCCCCGACGGCATTCATCCCAGCACCACGGGCTACGCCATGATGGCCGACACCGCGGCCTTTTATCTCAACAACAGCCCCTCCGGATTCATTCGCCTCTTTGCCGCCACGTGCGCGGAGGTGGAAGCCGGCGAAAACGCCCTGCTTTTCTGGGAAGCGACCCCGGGGTCGCAGGTGCGCCTGGACGGGGCAGCGGTGGGCGCCACCGACTCGCTGGTGGTCGCTCCGCCGCAACAGACTACCTACACCCTGATCGCCTCGGGAGCGGTGGCGGATACCAAGCGGGTGGTCATCGACAACATCCCGCCCGGCCGGATCAAATCCTTTACGGCTTTCCCGCTGCAGCTGGATGAAGGCAGCGGCGATGCCAGCATCCTCGCCTGGTCCACCACCCATGGTTCGCACGTCGCCCTGGATGGCATAGCGATGGCGCAAAATGGCTCGATGGCGGTGACGCCCGCCCAGACCACCAGCTATATCCTGACGGCCTCGGGCATTGAAACTGCCACGCGGCAGGTGACCATCCAGGTTCTGCCCCCTGCAACGATCAATCGCGCCCTGCAGCACCCGGTGACCGCTTCCTCGACGCTGCGCGGCAGCGCTGCCGCCCGGGCGGTGGACGGCGATTCCGCCACCGCCTGGCAGAGTGGGGGGAAATATACGGAATGGCTTATGGTTGATTTCGGCCGCACCATCGACCTGGACATCCTGCGCATCCACTGGGGTGACGGCTATGCCGTGAGCTACGCCGTTCACCTTCTGGATGCCGCCGGCAAGGCGATCAGGGCGCTGACACAAAGCGCGGGCGATGGCGGCCTCGATGAGCTGCTCAACATCGGCGTGCAGGCGCGCTATGTGCGGCTGCTGTGCACCAGGAGCAACGGCAGCCACTATGCCGTGCGTGAGCTCGAGGCGTACGGCACGGCCGTTCCCGCAGGCGTGGCCATGCCCACGCTGCCGCCCGCTGTTTTTCATCTGGCCCAGAATTATCCCAATCCCTTCAACAGCGGCACGCGAATCGATTATGCCCTCTCCCGGCCCGCCGCGGTCTCCCTGAAAATATTTGATCTCCTCGGCCGGGAGGCTGCGGTGTTGGTGGACGCCCGCCAACAGTCGGGATTTCATTCTGTCCTCTTCAATGGGGCTGAGTGGAAAATGGCCAGCGGTGTTTATCTCTGCCAATTGGAGAGTCAGGGCCTGATCGCGCAAAGGAAAATGGTGTTTATCCGGTGACATTTCACGGGAGGGCTCTGTGCGCCCATAGGAGGGCGACCGCTGGGGAGGAGGCATTCCGTTTTTGCAGTGCAGTTGCAGGGGGGCTCTTCGAGCCAGACGGCGTTGCATGGAAGCGGCATGCCTCAAGACCGGCCGAAGCGATCATCCCGCAGCGGCCCCATAAAGTGCCGCATCCAGATCCCATGAACAAAAAAGGAACAATCATGAAACGACTCATCCTCTTCGCGCTTTTGACCGTTGCGGCGTGGACGCTGCAAGCCCAGCCCGCCGGTTTCGTCCAGGTCAAAGGCACCCGGTTCTATCGCGATAACAAACCCTACTATTTTCTCGGCACCAACCTCTGGTATGGCTGCATGCTCGGCCAGGACGGTGAGGTGGGGGATCGGCCGCGGCTGATCCGCGAACTGGATCATCTCAAGAAACTCGGCATCGACAACCTGCGCATCATGGGCGCTTCCGAAGGACTCGGCTATTCCGGACAGATTCAGCCCGCCATACAGCCGCAGCCGGGTGTACTGGATGAGTCGCTATTGGTGGGACTCGATTTCCTTCTCGCAGAGATGGCCAGGCGGGATATGCAGGCGGTGGTGTTCCTCAACAACTACTGGGAGTGGAGCGGCGGCATGTCGCAATATATGTCCTGGGTGACCGGCGAGCAATATCCCAGTCCGATGGATCCCCAATTCGGGTACTGGGGACTGATGAAGACCAGCGGCCGGTTTTACAACAGCGAGCCGGCCAACGCATTGTTCCGCGATTATTTGAAACGGCTGATCAATCGCAGAAACAGTGTGAATGGCCGTCTCTACAGAGAGGATCCGACCATCATGGCCTGGCAGCTGGCCAACGAACCGCGGCCCTATCCGGAAGATGTCGACCGCCCGCGCCATCTCAAAGCGTTTGCCGTCTGGATCGACGAGACCGCTGCGTTTATCAAATCGCTCGATCCGCATCATCTGGTAAGCACCGGCAATGAAGGCCTGAAAGGAAGCCTCGAATCGGAGTCCTGTTATCTTGAATCTCA
Source organism: bacterium UBA2214 (assembly GCA_002327255.1). GTDB lineage: Bacteria > Zhuqueibacterota > Zhuqueibacteria > Residuimicrobiales > Residuimicrobiaceae > UBA2214. The sequence continues at coordinate 11,962 of DCUM01000153.1, forward strand.
CGCCAGCCCGCATATCGATTATGTGACCTTTCATCTCTGGGTGCTGAACTGGTCCTGGTTCGATCCGCTGCAGCCGGAAAAAACGTGGCATGGGGCCAGAGAGAAGGCGTTGGCCTATGTGCACCAGCACATCGCCTACGCAGAACAGCTCGGCAAACCAACCACCCTTGAAGAATTCGGCATTCCCCGCGATGGTCATGCTTATTCGCCGTCCGCCAAAACTTATTGCCGGGACCTCTATTATGAAGCGCTCTTTGCGGCCATGTACGAAAGCGCCAAGGGCGGTTCCGCCCTGGCGGGCAGCAACTTTTGGGGTTGGGGCGGCGAAGGCGCAGCCGCCGATACGGAGACGTTCACCTGGAAAAAAGGGGATGACTACACCGGCGACCCGCCCCAGGAACCGCAGGGCCGCAATTCGGTATTCAGCAGCGACCGCAGCACCCTCAAGATTTTGCAAACCTATGCCGGGAAAATGAAGTCCCTGCAGAAGAGGAAATAGCAGACCGGGAGGCCGTGTTCCCGCCTGACGGGCGGGAAAAATGAAAAAATACATTCCTTGCAGAAATTTCTGCGTTCAACGCGCCGGCTCGTTCGCCTCGCCCATGCCTTTGCCTGCGGCCAGGCGACATGAGCGACAGCGGACGAGCGCAATTTTCAGGTGTTTGATGCATTGGAATTTCTGGCCGAGGTGACGCAGCATATACCGGATAAGCCTGCCCTGGGCTTGTTGAAGGGGGGGCAGCACCTGATCCACTACCTGGTATGCGAACAAGGAGCCTGGCCTGCGCAAGAATGGGGAGCCGTCGTCTCAGGCAAAGGCTGGTGGAGAAAACGCAGAGGCTGCAGCGTTCATCAAGCAGCGGCGGATGAGCTGGGCGGCGTTGATCAGGAAGGTGTGCGAGGTGGATCCGCTGCGCTGTCCGGATTGTGGGGGAGAGATGAAGGTCATCCGTTTTATCGATAAATGCCAGGCGGATGTTGTTGAGAAAATAGTGCGGCACGGCGGGCTGTGGAAGAATGCGGCGTCGCGGCCGCCGCCGGTAGTTGGCAGCGTGGCAGAGCGTGCGCCAAGCCATGATTACGGTTATTTTGAGCGCGTCTGCATTTAAATAGCCCTTCCTGAATCCGCGCGCGTTGATCCAACAGCGATAT
>DCUM01000112.1 GCA_002327255.1 bacterium UBA2214
CGTTCAAGGTGTGCCAATGACGCTCCTCTGTCAGTAACCTGGCAAATGAGTGCAGGGCGGGCAGCCTGCTCGCCCTGCAACGGCTCCGGTCTATCCGGGTTGCGTAGCACCAATCTAACAAATCCCCGGCAAATTGTCAACATGGAATGCAGGACAGAAAAGTCTTCCTCCCGCAGCTGGACGCGAGGGGAAAATTGCCTTGACTTTGTGGCTTTATTTTGATATTTTTTTTCTTGAGCCAAATCACAGGTTTTATAACAGAGCGGCACGGGAGAGAGGGTTGAGGTGAAGAGAGAAAAGACGCAGTTTGTCTGCCAGAATTGCGGCAACGCTTCACCGCGCTGGCTGGGGAAATGCCCGGCCTGCGAAGCCTGGAACAGCCATGTCGAAGAGCGCGCGCCCACAGCGGCCGGCCGCAAAGCGGCCGGTTCGGCCATTCCGCGCAGCGCGGCCATGCCACTTTCCCGGATCAGCACCGACCAGATGCCGCGGCTGCAGACCATCAGTCCCGAATTCAACCACGTCCTCGGTGACGGCGTCGTCCCCGGATCGGTCGTCCTGATCGGCGGCGACCCCGGCATCGGCAAATCGACGCTGTTGCTGCAGGAAGCCGCCGGCATGAGCCGGGAGGGCTTCCCGGTGCTCTACGTCACGGGCGAAGAGTCCGCGCAGCAGACCAAGATGCGCGCGCAGCGCCTCGGCCTCGATTCCGATGCGCTGTATGTCCTCGCCGAAACCGAAGTGGAGAGTGTGCTGGCGACCATCCTGCAGCTCCAGCCGCGACTGGTGGTGGTGGATTCGATCCAGACGATGTATACGCCGCTGCTGGAGAGCGCCCCGGGCAGCGTCAGTCAGGTGCGCGAATGCGCGCTGCGCCTGATTCAGGTGGCCAAGGCGGAAAATATCCCCGTCTTTTTGGTGGGACACGTCACCAAGGAAGGCATGCTGGCGGGCCCCAAAGTCCTCGAACACATGGTCGATGCCCTGCTGCTTTTCGAGGGCGATCGCGACCATTTTTACCGAATATTGCGCGCTGCCAAGAACCGCTTCGGTTCGACGAGGGAGATCGGCGTCTTTGAGATGACGGAGAAGGGCTTGCGGGACGTCCCCAATCCATCGGCCGTTTTTCTGTCCGAACGCCGCAGCGAAAACACCGGTTCTGCCGTGATCTGCTGCATGGAAGGGACGCGTCCCCTGCTGCTGGAAATCCAGGCGCTGGTGAGTCCCAGCAATTACGGCTTGCCGCAACGCACGACCACCGGACTGGATGTGAAGCGGGTGCAGATGCTGCTCGCGGTGCTGGAGAAACGGCTGGGCTATCACGTCGGCACCATGGACGTCTACGTCAATGCCGTCGGCGGATTCCGCATCGATGAGACTTCGGCCGATCTCGGCATCATCACCTGCATCGCGTCGTCGATGCGCAACCGCGTCGTCGACAGCTCCGCGGTCGTCATCGGAGAAATCGGATTGGGGGGCGAGTTGCGCGCCGTGGCGCAGATCGAATCCCGCCTCGCCGAGGCGGAAAAAATGGGATTCAGGCATGCGGTGATCCCCCGGGGAAATCGTAAAAACCTCTCCCTGGATATCAAGGTGACCGTGCATGCCGTCAGCCAGGCCGAGGAGGCCTTTGAAATCGTTTTGCAATAATAGTCCAGATAACTGATAGAATGGAATATGGCTTTTTTCAGGATTGTTCGTAAAGATTCACACAGTAAAGCGCGTGCCGGCATCCTGCACACGGCCCATGGGTCGATCCAGACTCCCGTTTTTATGCCAGTGGGGACGCAAGCAACCGTAAAGACGTTATCACCGGCGGATTTGCGGGCTGTCAAGGCCCAGATTATCCTGAATAATACCTATCATCTCTATCTGCGTCCCGGCGCCGCCCTGGTGTGCGAGGCGGGTGGCGTGCAGAAATTCAGCGCCTGGAAGGGGCCCATCCTCACCGACAGCGGCGGCTATCAGGTCTTCAGTCTGGCGGCCCTGAACAAAATCACGGCGGATGGTTTCCGCTTCCAGTCGCATATCGACGGATCGCGCCATTTTTTCAGCCCGGAAAAAGTGGTGGAAATCCAGCGCGATCTCGGCTCCGATATCATGATGGTTCTCGACGAATGCGCGCCCTATCCCTGCGATTACGCCTATGCCCGCAAGGCACACCGGCTGACCATCGATTGGGCGCTGCGCAGTCGGAAGGCCTTTGCGGAGATCAAGGAGCGCCACGGCTATCCGCAATATCAGTTCGCCATCGTGCAGGGCAGTGTCTACCCGGATCTGCGCCGCGACAGCGCCCGGGCTTTGGTCGATATGGATTTTCCGGGATACGGCATCGGCGGACTCTCGGTGGGTGAACCCAAAAAAGAGATGTTCGAGATGACCGACATCGTGACCGACATTCTGCCGGCGAACAAACCACGCTATCTCATGGGCGTGGGCAAACCGGAGGATTTACTCGACGGTATCGAACGCGGCGTCGATATGTTCGACTGCATCATGCCGACGCGCAACGGCAGAAACGGCACGGCTTTCACCAGCCACGGCCAACTGGTGATTAAAAACGCCAAATTCAAGCGGCAGTTCATCCCGCTGGATGAGCCGTGCGATTGCTACACCTGCCGCACTTTCACGCGCGCCTATCTGCGCCATCTCTTTAATGCGCAGGAGGTGCTGGTGCTGCGTTTGATCAGCCTGCACAATGTGCACTTTTATGTGCAGCTGATGCGCAGGGCCCGGCAGGCGATTCTGGCGGGTGCCTTTATGCCTTTTAAAAAAGAGTTTCTTGAACACTATCGTAAATCATCGGAATAATAATAACATTCACCCCATTGCATGGAGGTTTTGTGAATCCTTTACTGTTCGTTCTCGCCTCGGCGGCACCCAATCAGCAGCAGGGCGCCGGCAGCTCCTTCGGTTTTTTCCTGCCGATCATTTTGATTTTCGTCATCATGTACTTTTTGATGTTCAGACCGCAGGCCAAAAAACAGAAAGAGATGCGCAAGATGCTGGAAGCCCTGCAAAAGGGCGACCGCGTCCTCACCATTGGCGGCGTTTTCGGTGTTGTCGCCGGCCTCAAAGAGAAAGAGAACGTCGTCATTCTCAAGATCGCCGACAATGTCAAGATCGAAGTGACCAAAACCGCCATCGCCCGCAAGCTGGCCGAGGGCGAAACCGCAGGTGAATGATTCTCTGCACACGTGCATCAGGTATGAATGATGAAACTCGTTTTCATGGGATCACCCGATTTTGCCCTGCCCAGCCTCAACCGTCTGCATGAGGAGGGGTATGAGGTGGCAGCGGTCGTTACGGTGCCGGATCAACCGGCCGGGCGCGGTCAAAATCTCCGGCCATCGGCCGTCAAAAAACGCGCCCTCGAACTTGGCTTGGCGGTGCTGCAGCCGCAGGAATTGCAGGATGCGGGATTCATCGAACAGATGAGAAATCTGGCCGCGGATCTGTATGTGGTCGTCGCATTCCGGATACTGCCCGCTGTGCTTTTCACGTTACCGCCGCGCGGCACCATCAATCTCCATGCGAGTCTGCTGCCCGGATACCGCGGCGCCGCTCCCATCAACTGGGCTCTGATCAACGGGGAGACGGAAACCGGCGTGACCACCTTTTACATCGAGGAAAAAATCGATACCGGTATGTGGTTGCAACAGGCGCGCGTTCCCATCGCTCCCGAAACCACCGCGGGAGAACTTTTCGAAACCCTCTCGCTGTTGGGGGCTGAGGTGCTGCTGCAAACGCTGCGGGGCGTGGAAAGCGGCCGGCTGCGACCGCAGCTGCAGAGCGGAACCGTCACCCGTGCGCCCAAAATCACCCGGGAGCTGACCAGGATCGATTGGCGGAAACCCGCTGCTCAAATTCATAACCTCATTCGCGGTCTGTCGCCCTATCCGGGCGCCACCACCGTTTTGCACGGTAAATCCATCAAGATAATCAAATCAGCGCTGATACAAACGCAGGGTGGCGCAACCCCGGGATCGGTCATCTTTGCACAGGCCTGCGGAGAATGGATCGTCGCTGCCGGAGAAGGCGCCCTGCGTCTGCTGGAAGTACAGCCGGAGGGAGGGCGGCCCATGCCCTCAGCCGCTTTTCTGCGCGGTCACCCTGTCGTCGCGGGAGAAAAATTTGAAACTCTTTGAGCGCATCAAAAAAGATATCACTGACTGGAGCGATCTGAACTGGAAGCGCAAGGTATTGTATCTTACGCTTATACTCATTCTGGGTTATCTGCTCCTGGATTGGGCGATATTGCCGCTCTATACACGGCAATACCAATCCATTGCCGTACCGGATGTCATTCACTTCTCCTGGGAAGAGTCCGCTGCAAAACTTAAAAAAGCGGGCTTGAGAGCCGTCAGGGGCAATGAACAGTATGATGAAAAGGTGCCGGAGGGCCATATTCTGTTCCAGGTTCCCGAGCCCGGCGCTGCCGTCAAGAAGGGCCGGCGAATTTACCTTACTGTTTGTAAAGGCTTTAGAATATTCGGCATGCCCAAACTGATCGGCCTATCGGAACGGGATGCGCGCTTCTTGCTGCAGGAGACCAACCTCGCCGTGGGGTATGTCGATTACCGGACGGACGATTTTTTGCCCGAAGGCGTGGTTTGCGGGCAGTCGCTGGAACCTGGTACCGATATCAGACTCGGCACCCGTGTCAATCTCACGGTCAGCGTCGGTGTCGTGCCGTCACGCTTCATCGTGCCTGACGTTGTCGGGAAATCGCTTGAAGAAGCCACACTCCATATACGCAAAGCCGGCCTGGTGCCCGGCACCCTATCCCGGCAGGCAACGGATGAACTGTTGCCGAGTACGGTGATCAGCCAGTCGTTAGTGGCCGGCACGGAAGTCAGCAGGGGTGACCCGGTCGATCTGGTCATCAGCATCTTACCCGGTTCCCAGTGAGAGGGTGATGAAAATGATAAAGATTGCACCTTCCATATTGAATGCGGATTTCGGCCGCCTCGCGGAACAGATACACGGCGTTGAAAAAGGCGGGGCGGACTGGATTCATCTCGATGTGATGGATGGCCATTTTGTGCCCAATATCACCATCGGACCCATGGTGGTGGAAGCGGTGCGGCGGATCACCCGGCTCCCCCTGGATGTGCATCTGATGATCTCCGATGCCGACCGTTACCTCCCCGATTTCAAGGCGGCTGGTGCCGATTTGTTGACGGTTCATGTCGAAGCCTCGCCGCATCTCTGGCGGACTCTGGAGACCATCAGGGAGCTTGGCGCCCGGGTGGGCGTGACGCTCAATCCGGCCACGCCACTCACCGTACTGCTGCCCGTTCTGCACCTGGTGGACCTGGTGCTCATCATGTCGGTGGAACCCGGATTCGGCGGACAAAAATTCATTCCCATGGCGCGTGAGCGCATCCGCCAGCTTGCAGCCTGGCGGCAGGCGCGGGGAGACGCTTATCTCATCGAAGTGGATGGGGGCATGGATACAACAACAGTGCCACAGGTCGTTGCCGATGGCGCCGATGTGCTGGTCATCGGCAAAGCCATCTTTTCACAACCGGACCTTACCGCGGCCGTGAAAAAATACCGGCAGTTGCTCCAGGTCTAAAAAGTTTGCAATCCGGCAAATATCGCTTGACATATTTGCGGGTTATGTTTAAATTACGCACAAGATGGATGAGCAAAATGCAACTATAATAAACATAGAACTCTATAGGCTCATCAATCTGTTATTTGTCAGGAGGAGTGCGCGGAATGCCCAAGGGCAAGATCAAGTGGTTCAATGAGAACAAAGGCTTTGGTTTTATTGAACAAGAACATGGCGATGACGTTTTCGTTCATTTTTCTGTGATCGAAATGGATGGTTTCAAGACGCTCCCTGAAGGTACGGAAGTGGAATTTGATGCCGTTTCCGGGGAAAAGGGTCTGCAAGCGACCAAGGTCGTCAAAGTCTGAGTCGAGGCCACTCTCTGCAGCAAACCCCGCATTTATGTGGGGTTTTTTTGTAACCCGCTGCAGTTTTCTGCGTAATAAAACAAAAAAAAGGGTGTGACTATGCCATCTGTTTTTAATAAAAAAGACATAGATAAAATCAGCAAGGTCCTCACCGTAGCCCCCAAGCAACTGGGCAATAAATACCGCTTCATCATTGAAAATCAGGAGACCAAACAGCACATCTCACTGGAAATATATCCGGATATCCCCATCGGAGATAACAGCGGGAATCTGATATCCGTCTATACGCCGACTTCACACCTGCAGTTGCATTTTTGCACCGGCTATGTAGCCAGTGATATGCTTGGCGAAGTGACCTTCATCAGTGAGTGTGGCAGCCGGGTCTCCGGCCTCATCGTCGAACGGGTCGGGGGATGCTCCCTCTATGCCAATGTCGATGCCAAATTGCTATCCGGCGACTTTAGCAAGATGGGCCCCGAAGTCATGATGTCCGGCATTGCTCTCTCTCTGGCAGAACAGCTATTGCCAACCGAACCACGCTGAGCGAATGCGGTGCGCTTTTCAGCCAGGCGGTAGTCCGCCGAGTATATCATCATGAAGTTGATCGATTATTTGCACAGCTTCACCGACTATCTGCGCATCGAAAGGCAGATGGCCGCCAATACGCTGCTGGCCTACGAACGCGATCTCCTGAGGTATATCCAGTTTCTCCAGCAATGCGGCCTTGAGCACTATTCATGCGTAACGCTCCACCATATCACCCATTTTCTTGAGTTACTGCACGACCTTGGATTGTGTCCTTCATCCATCTCACGCAATGTCTCGGCGATCAAGACGTTCCATCGCTTTTTGCTATCAGAAAACCTTCTTCAGGAAGATGTCACGGAAACCATCAGCGTGCCGAAGCCCTGGATGAAGATGCCGCAGGTGCTCGATCTCCCGGAAGTGGAGCTGTTGTTGCAGCAACCAGATATTGCTGAGACCAGCGGCATCCGTGATCGCGCCCTGTTGGAGGTGCTTTACGCCACCGGCGTGCGCGTTTCTGAACTGATCGCCCTGCGTCTCGTCGATTTTTATTGGGATGATGAATTTATCCGCGTCTTCGGCAAGGGCAGCAAGGAACGCCTCGTGCCGATTGGAAAGGTGGCACTGCTATGGGTGCGCCGTTATCAGCAGGAAGTGCGGCCCGCGCTGGCCGGGCTCGGCCTGGCCGCTGATGTGCTCTTTTTAAATCGCTTCGGTAAAAAAATGAGCCGGCAAACGGTCTGGATCCTGATACAAAAGTATGTTTCCGCCTCCGGCATCGCCAAAAAGGCGGGCCCCCACACATTGCGGCACTCCTTCGCCACTCATCTGGTGGAAGGCGGCGCTGACCTGCGCGCCGTTCAGGAGATGCTCGGGCATGCCGATATCTCAACGACCCAAATCTATACCCATCTTGACCGGGAATACCTCAAATCAGTGCATCAGCAGTTTCATCCCCTGGAATCAGGAAAACTAAAAATATGATACGCCCCGTCTCGCTGTTCTCGCCGCTCATTGGCCGCAAAATCGTACTCTACGACGTTGTCACTTCCACCAATCTGCTCATGAAGGAGTTTGCTATGCAGGGGGAGGAAGAAGGCATGGTTGTGGTTGCGGAGACGCAAACCGCAGGCCGGGGACGCCGCGACCGCATCTGGCATTCGCCGCGGGGCAAAGGCCTCTATCTTTCGATCCTTCTGCGTCCCGCATTGCCACCTCAGCAATCCGGAAGAATATCTTTGATGGCCGCTGTGGCCGTGGTGCGCACCATGGCGAAAATGGGCGGCATCCAGGCGCGGATCAAATGGCCTAATGATATCTATCATCAGGGCAAAAAACTCGGCGGCATACTCATCGAGAACAATCTCGCGCCCACATCGCTGCACGCCGTAATTGTCGGCATCGGCCTCAATGTCAATCTGGCGCCGGAAGATGTGCCGGAACCTATTCGCCAGCAGACGACCTCGCTGGCCGCGGCCCTTGGCAAAGAAGTGGATAAGGATCAGGTGCTGCATCGGCTGCTGAAAGAGATGAACCGGCTCTATCGGCGTCTGTCGCTCCGTTCGGATCCACAATGGCTGGTGGAGGCGTGGCAGCAATCCTGCGCCCATTTGCATCAGGAAGTTTGGGTGACGCAAAACAAATATCGTTATGATGGCATCTTTCACGGTATCGACGCCTCCGGCGCCGCCTTGCTGGAACTTCCCACAAGCGCCACGGTGACGATTCAATATGGGGATTGCACCCTGAGAATGCCATGAGTCAGACAGGGAGAGAGGCCGTTGAAAAGGAGTGCGACATGCTGCTGACCATTGATATCGGCAACACCCAAATCGCCGCCGGATTGTTTATCGAGGCTGAATTATGCGCACACTGGCGCCTGGCGAGCGACCGCGACCGCACCGAGGACGAAACCTGGATTATGATGCAGTCCATTTGCCGCGCCCATGGTTTCGCCATCGAACAGAGTCAGGGCATCGTCATTTCGTCTGTGGTTCCGGACATGACCGCCAGTTTTGAAAAAATGGCGCGTAAATACCTGCACCAGGAACCCGTCACGGTGAGCCATGCGTTGGATTTGGGGATAAAAATCATCTACAGCAATCCCGATCACGTCGGCGCCGATCGTATCTGTAATGCGGTCGGCGGCGTTGCAAAATATGGTTGTCCGCTCATCGTCGTCGACCTGGGCACCGCCACTACGTTCGATGTGGTGTCACAAAACAGCGACTACCTCGGCGGCATCATCGCCCCCGGCATCGAGACGTCGGCAGCCATATTGCATCAGCGCGCCGCACGTTTGCCGCGGGTCGAGTTGCGATTCCCCGATAAAGCCATTGGCCATTCTACGGAAACCAGCATCCAATCCGGTCTGATGTTCGGTGCGGTGGCAATGATCGACGGCATGATCGCCCGCATCGAAAAAGAACTCGGCTGCAAGACGCAGACGGTCGCCACGGGCGGATTGGCGCGCGTCATCATCTCCGAGCTTAAAAGTGTGCACACCTTCGATCCCTACCTCACCCTGGAGGGATTGCGGTTGATCTATGAACGAAATCGAAAAGACACAAAAATAAGGCCAGGCACGCATCCGGCCTGAGAGATCAAGAACGGCTCAGGGCATGCCACAATGCCCGGCAAATCAAACCGACGGCCGTTTTCCTGGTTCCTCGTGTCCGGGTATGCTCTGTTCGAAAAAGTTCGCAAGTGTCGTCCGGCATTCCATCCTTTGTGCATCGCGCTGTGGCAAAGTCCTGTTTATCGGACTGATTCAAATAGAAAGTGCTTGGTTGTTCTTCGCGGCATTATTGACAGATACAGGTCAAAAGCCTGAAAATAAAAAACCCCGATCGCATCCGCCATCGGGGTTTTTTATACAAAGGGATCGGCGCTAAATCGACTCGACCGTGGTGATCTCCGGCAACTGGCGCTTGAGCTCGCGCTCGATGCCCATGCGCAGGGTCATCTGCGACATCGGGCAGCCATGGCAGGCACCCACCAGTTTCACCTTGACCACACCATCCTTGACATCGATCAGATCGACATTGCCGCCGTCGGCCATCAAGGCAGGGCGGATGGTATCCAAAACATCGTTCACCTTGTCAAACAGGGGATCGGACATCGTTATACCTCATTTTATACGGGTCAATAAGAGACTCCCCGGCCAGCGCTGTTTATGAACCGTCGTGTCTACAGGGGCCGCAGAGCAGATTCATTATTCCTTTAACACTCAGAAGCGGGTGATCTATTTCCATCCGTAAGCGAAGGGGACCATAATCGTCGCCCCTCTAATCATGGCGTCTCCCGGCGTCCGCGGTGGCGCATCATTCAGCCTTGATCTGCAGCAGCAGCCGTTTCCCCGGCCGTCTCCACTTGCGTTTGCAGCGCAGGCCGTTCACCGCGCACCACGTAACACCTGGCCGGACACTTGTCCACGGCATTGAACAACTCCGCCGCATGGATATCCTGGATCTCCGGCAAATTTCCCTCCATGGTGATCGCGCCTGACGGCATGACCTTGGGAGATACACATATCTTGCAGGCCCAACAGCCCACCGTACAGACTTCTTTGACCGCTTTGGCTTTATCCAGAGAGCGGCATGCGAGATAGACCTTCTGGCTGCGCGGGATGAGGGAGAGGATGTTGCGCGGACAGGTCACCACGCAGACATTGCATCCCGTGCATTTCTCCTCATCGACGACGGGCAGTCCGTTGTCATTCATGGTTATGGCCTCAAAGGGACACGCTTCTGCGCAGGAGCCATATCCCAGGCAGCCATAACGGCAGGCTTTGCTGCCATTGCTCACCAGCAGCGCCGCCCGGCAATCCTTGACACCCTGATAGTTGAAACGTTCCCTGGCCTCGCGATACCCGCCCTGACAATGGACCACGGCCAATTTGGGTTCTTCGCTTTGCAAACCCGACAACCCCAGAATCACGGCGATCTTGTCCGTAGTCTCCTTGCCGCCCGGGGTGCATTTATTGGGTGCAGCCTTCCCCGAGGCAACGGCTTCCGCATAAGCCGCACAACCGGGCTGTCCACAGGCGCCGCAATTCGCACCGGACAAGGCCTCGATGATCTGTTCAACTTTGGGATCGACCGCAACCGCAAATTTTTTCGCGGCGAACGCCAAACCGGAGCCAAAAAGGAGGCCGAGGAAACCCAGCGTGAGAATGGAGGTAAGCATCAACGGATCCATAAAACCCTTCCCAATAGCATGAGTTGGTTAATAAACGGATCAATTTACTCACTTTCCGCTCCAATTGCAAGATGAAAAAATCTGCACAGCGTGGCGGTCGGGGTCATTTTGGCGCTTGACTTCGAAGTTTTTATTTTTTATCTTAACCGTCCACCTGATCAGTTCATCGACCGCACAGGACGCCGGGGCTGCCGGTTTGTGTCTTTGGATGTTGCGCCGCACTGCCTGATCCGATTTTTCGTCTTGACATCCACAACAACCATCGCAGCTGATTTCAGGGTTTCACACACGCTGCGCCTCGCGGTGTTTGCGGCGCTGAACCCCTCAGGTTATTAATCATCCCCGCACCATTAATAAACCATTATCATGGCAGCACACCTGTGCAGGCAGGGCGCTGACCGTCAAAGGGCTGTTATCTGCAAATGTGGAGGATTCGATGAGTGTCATTCAATTATCCTGGATAGACTGGTCTATCATTGCCCTTTATTTCGTTTTCGTTTTGGGTATCGGTGTCTATCTGAAAAAATTCACCAGTACCGGTGAAGATTTTTTCCTCGCCGGCCGCAAGAACAGCGCCTGGGTCGCCGGACTCGCTTTCCTCAGCGCCAACCTCGGTGCCCTGGAAATCCTCGGCTGGACCGGCGGCACCATGAAATACGGCATGTTCGTGTCGCATTTCTACTGGGTCGGCGCCATCCCCGCCATGCTTTTCCTCGGCCTCTATATGATGCCCTTCTACTACAGCAGCAAAATTCATTCGGTGCCCGGCTATCTCAAGCTCCGCTTCGATGAGCGCTCCCGTTTGCTCAACGCCTTCTCCTTTGCCATCATGACGCTGCTGATGTCCGGCATCAACCTCTATCTCATGGCGCTGGTGCTGCGTACCATCCTGGGATGGGACTGGCAGCTCTCCATGTGGGTCTCCGCGGCAGCGGTCGGCGGCTATATCATGCTCGGCGGATTGATGTCCGCCATCTTTACCGAAATCGTTCAGTTTTTCCTGATCTGGTTCGGACTCTTCCTGGTGGCCATTCTCGGCACCATTGAAATGGGCGGCATCGATCAGGTCTTCACCGGTCTGCCGGATACCATGAGCAAACTCTGGTCCACGGCCGCAGATCCCTCCCTGAATGCCATGGGGGTCACCTGGATCGGCATCGTCATCGGTCTCGGCTGGGTCTTGTCGTTCGGTTACTGGACCACCGATTTTCTCGTGGTGCAGCGCGCTTTTTCTTCCAAGGATTTGCGTTCCGCCCGTATGACGCCGATCATCGCCAGCTTTTTCAAAATGGCCCTGCCTTTCATCATCGTCGTCGCCGGCCTGGTGGCCTGGCGTCTGACGCAAATGGCGGGCGCTGACTTTGAGTTGCTCAAGCACCCCGTCACCGGGGAACCCTGGAACGATACCGCATTGCCGCTGCTCATCGCGCGCTATTATCCACAGGGCCTGGTGGGACTCGGCATCACCGCGCTGCTGGCGGGCTTCATGGCCGGACAGGCGGGCAACGTCTCCGCCTTCAATACCGTCTGGACCTATGATATCTACCGGGTTCTCATCAATACAAAAGCCTCGGATGCGCATCTGGTGTGGATGGGACGCGTGACCACCCTGGTCGGCATCCTGCTTTCGGTCGCCACGGCGTATCTCGCCATGCAGTTCAACACCATCATGGATTATATTCAGGCCATCTTCAGCTGGGTCAACGCACCCCTCTTTGCCACCATGCTGCTGGGCATGTTCTGGAAACGCACCACCTCCACCGCGGCCTTTTGGGGGCTGATCCTCGGCATG
>DCUM01000127.1 GCA_002327255.1 bacterium UBA2214
CGGCATGATGCCGCTCGAGAGACGGCATCACATGGGAGAGCTGTTCGTAACTGAATTGAAGGTCGAGCTGCTGGCAAAGATAGCGGGTGACGGGAAGGGTCTGATCGAGAACCAAAGCAGCGGCCTCGGCATAAGCGCGGGCCAAACCGCCGGTGCCCAGTTTGGTGCCGCCGAAGTAGCGAACGACGACGACGATCACATCGGTGAAACTGCGCCCGGTGATAACCTGGAGGATGGGCTTGCCGGCTGTGCCCGAAGGTTCACCGTCATCGGAGAAGCGGCTGCAGGCATCGCTGCCGCTGTCGCAGCGATAGGCGAAACAGTGGTGTGTCGCATCGAAAAAGCGCTTGCGCAAACCGCCGATGTAGGCCTCAGCCGCGGTTTTATCCGCTGCCGGCGCGGCAAAACCGAGGAAGCGCGAACCTTTTACTTTCAGTTCGGCTTGCGCTTCTTCTGCAAGGGTTTGATAAGCATCTTCGATCATTCTGTCGCACCGGCCGATCAGATGGGGCGGTTTATTTATGCGCCACTGGCGCTGTCCTTGATGACATGCCGGGCGATGACATTGCGCTGAATCTGGTTGGTGCCTTCATAGATCTGGGTGATCTTGGCGTCGCGCATGTATTTTTCCACCGGATAATCGCGCATATAGCCGTAGCCGCCGAAAATCTGCACGGCATCGGTGGTGACGCGCATGGCGACGTCGCCGGCGAGGACTTTACACATGGCCGATTCGCGGCCAAAGTCTTTTTCACCGGCATCGATCATGCGCGCGGTGTTATAGAGCAGCGCGCGCACGGCTTCGATTTCCGTGGCCATGTCCGCCAGCATGAATTGAATGGCCTGAAAGGAAGCGATGCTCTGGCCGAACTGATGCCGGGTGCGGGCATAGCGCACGGCATGATCAAAGGCGCCCTGGGCGATGCCCAAAGCCTGCGCCGCAACGCCCGGCCGCGATTTATCCAGCGTCTTCATCGCCACCATAAAGCCCTGACCCTCACGGCCGATGAGGTTGGCTCTGGGTATTTTGCAATCCTGAAAAACGACTTCGCAGGTGGCTGAGGCGCGAATGCCCATCTTGTCTTCCTTCTTGCCGAAGGTCAGCCCTTCGCTCCCTTCCTCGACGATGAACGCGGAGGCGCCGCGCGTTCCGCGGCTGGGATCGGTGGAGGCAATGACGGTGTAGTATTTGGCGACGCCGCCGTTGGTGATGAAATGCTTGGTGCCGTTGAGGATGTAATGATCGCCCTCGAGCCGGGCGGTGGTCTGAATGGCGCCGGCATCGGAACCGGCCTCGGGCTCGGTCAGACAAAAAGCGGCCAATCCCTTTCCACTCGCGAGCACAGGCAGGTATTTCTTCTTTTGTTCATCATTGCCGGAGATCAGAATCGGAAACGCGCCGAGAGCGGTTCCCGCCAGCGCCAGCGAAATGCCGCCGCACGCTTTGGATAACTCTTCGGTGACCAAAACCAGCTCCATGATGCCGCCGCCCAGGCCTTCGTATTCCGGTGGAATCCAGAGACGGAAGAAATCCATGCGCGCCATCTCCTCAACCACGGGCCAGGGGAATTCCGCTTTTTGATCATATTCGGCGGCTACAGGCGCGATGGCGCCCCGGGCAAATTCACGGGCCAATTGCTGATAAGCCAGTTGCTCTTCGGTCAGAAAATAGTTCATGGGATTTTTCCTTCGCATAAGTGGGTACGCAAATTTTGCAAGGCCTCTTCCGCCGCGCGCTGTTCGGCCAGTTTTTTGGAGGAGCCGACGCCCGCGCCCAATTTAACGCCGTTGATGAGTACCCCCACCGTAAAGAGTTTGTTATGATCCGGTCCTTCCTCATTTTCCACCAGATAGACCGGCCCTTGCTTGTTTTCGCGTTGACAGTGTTCGAGCAACAGACTCTTGAAATTCTGCAATTGTGTCTCTGCGAGCAGGCCGGGCAACCCCGTGGCAATATGTTTATGAATCATCTTGCGGGCCGGTTCCAGACCGCCGTCCAGATACATGGCCCCGATCACCGCCTCGACGGCATCGGCGAGGATGGAGTCACGCGTGCGTCCTCCCGCCCGCTCTTCGGATTCGTTGAGGAAGATGAACTTGCCAAGGTCAAATTCGCGGGCAACACGGCCCAGATTGATGCGGTTGACCAGCAGCGATTTAAAATTGGTAAGCGTCCCCTCTTCTTCGTCGGGGTGATGATGATAGAGATACTCGGTAACGACCAGGCCGAGCACCGCATCGCCCAAAAGTTCGAGCCGCTCATTGGACTGCAGCCGCTCTTCGCCGGTCAGTACCAGGTAGGAGCGATGTTTGAGCGCCTGCGTCAACAGAGACAGATCGTGAAAACGATAGTTGATGCGCAACATCAAATCTTCCAGCTGTGAGGTCAGAGAGGTACGCTGCGGGTTTAAAAATTTCAGGAAAAAGAGCTTTGACCAATCCATGAAGAACCATCCGTTTGCAGTATGGAGATCATCCACCCCTCTTGGGGCGGCTATTCGGAATACTTTTTAAAAGCCAGGGTTACATTGTGTCCGCCGAACCCGAAAGAATTCGATAGCGCGACGCGCACCGGCCGGTGCAGGGCTTTGGGGACATAATTGAGATCACAATCGGGATCCGGATATTCGTAATTGGCGGTCGGATGAATGGCGTCGCGGACGATGCTCATGATGGCAGCAACCGCTTCCACGGCGCCGGAACCGCCGAGCATGTGGCCGACCATCGATTTGGTGGAGCTGATGGGCAGCTGATAGGCGTACTCGCCAAACACTTTTTTAATGGCCATTGTTTCGATCTTGTCATTTAATTGCGTCGAGGTGCCATGGGCGTTGATATAATCGACGTCCCCGGGCTGAAATCCACCGGCCTGCAGCGCCAGTTTCATGCTGCGCATGGCGCCGTCACCGCTGATATCGGGCGCGGTGACGTGATAGGCATCGGCGCTGAAACCATAGCCGGCCACTTCCGCATAAATCCTGGCGCCGCGTTTTATGGCATGTTCCCTTTCCTCCAGGACCAGGATGGCGCCGCCCTCTCCCATGACAAATCCATCGCGTTGCAGGTCAAAGGGGCGGCTGGCCTTCTCGGGCGCGTCATTGCGCGTCGATAACGCCCTGAGGGCGTTGAATCCCGCCACGCCGATGCGGCAGATGGGCGCTTCGGATCCTCCCGCCAGCATACCGATGGCTTCGCCGTTACGAATGTGCATATAGGCGATGCCGATGGAATGCGCCGACGAGGCACAGGCCGAAACCGTCGCATAGTTGATGCCCTTGAGTCCAAAATGGATGGAAATTTGCCCCGGTGCAATATCGGCGATCAGCATGGGGATCAGGAAGGGGCTGGTGCGGCCGGGACCGCGTTCCAGCAGTACCTGAACCTCTTTTTCGAAAACCATCATGCCGCCGATGCCGGAACTGCAGATGACGCCAAAGCGCTCACAGTCAACGCCATCGAAATCGATGTGCGCATCGGCAACCGCCTTCATGGCGGCGATCATGGCAAAATGGGTGAAACGGTCCATGCGCCGCACCTCTTTGCGATCGAGGTATTGGGAGACGTCGAGGTCTTTGATTTCGCCGCCGATTTGGGTATCATAGGCCGTCGCATCGAAAGCCTCAAAGCGTGTGATACCGCTTTTACCGGCCAGCAGATTGTCAAAAAAGAGCTCCAGTTCATGGCCGAGCGGAGAAACCACGCCCATGCCCGTGATCACGACACGTTTTGGCTCCATGCAGATCCCATAGAATGTGAACGGATTGGCGACTCCGTAAGCGAGTCGCGATGGGCTTTTACAGAAAGGGGCAACCTCAGTCGCCCCTTTCGCCGTACTAGTTCTGGTCCAGTTTCTTTTTTAGATACTCGAGTGCATCCTTGACGGTGGTCATCTTTTCGGCGTCTTCATCCGCGATTTCAATCCCGAATTCTTCTTCAAACGCCATAACCAGCTCGACGGTGTCCAGCGAATCCGCACCCAGATCATCGATGAAAGAAGCCGTTTCGGTCACTTCATTGGCATCGACACCCAGCTGCTGGACGATGATTTCTTTTACCCGATCTTCAATGGCCATTTATGTATCCTCCTATAAGAGTTAGGTTGTGTTTGCGTTATTTGATCTATACCGTTGTTTAAACATTCTTTTTGGTGTTCACATCACCATGCCGCCATCCACATGGATGACCTGGCCGGTGACATAGTCGGCCAGCGGACTGGCCAGAAAGAGTACCATATCCGCCACATCGCCGGCGGTACCCGCCCGTTTGAGCGGTATGATGGTCATGAACGCCTCCCTGGCAGCGGCCGGTAAATCTTTGGTCATATCGGTTTCGATATACCCCGGCGCCACGGCATTGACCGTCACATTGCGCGGCGCCAGCTCACGGGCCAGGGACTTGGTCAGACCGATGAGGCCGGCCTTGGCCGCCGCATAGT
>DCUM01000123.1 GCA_002327255.1 bacterium UBA2214
GCGCTGCTGCAGGCGATGCAGGAGCACACGGTGACGGTGGCGGGCAACACGTATGCGTTGCCGGAGCCGTTCTTCGTGCTGGCGACGCAGAATCCCATCGAGCAGGAGGGCACCTACCCGCTGCCCGAAGCGCAACTGGACCGCTTCATGTTCAACCTCTGGGTCGACTATCCGAGCGAGAGCGAAGAGGAACAGATCGTTCGCACCACCACCAGTGCCTATCACGCCGACCTGCGCGTTCTTCTCAAAGCCGCCGATATCATCGCGCTGCAGGATTTGGTGCGGCGCGTCCCGGTGGCGGATAATGT
Organism: bacterium UBA2214; assembly: GCA_002327255.1. Classification (GTDB taxonomy): domain Bacteria; phylum Zhuqueibacterota; class Zhuqueibacteria; order Residuimicrobiales; family Residuimicrobiaceae; genus UBA2214. Next base: position 309 of record DCUM01000123.1, read on the forward strand.
GATCTCTTATGCCGTCAAACTGGTGCGCCAGACCCGTCCGGGGGATGCATCCGCCCCCCCGTATATCAGGGAGTGGATCACCTGGGGCGCCGGGCCACGCGCTTCGCAGTACCTGATTCTCGGCGCCAAAACCCGCGCCATCCTCGAGGGCCGGCCCACGCCCGACATCGATGACGTCAAGGCCATCGCCAAACCGGTGCTGCGCCACCGTCTCGTCACCAATTTCAACGCCGAAGCCGAAGGCGTCAACGCATCGCAAATCGTCGATCGCCTCACCGCGGATCAGGAGCTGTGAGTGATGGCCACTGCGGCAGAAGATTACCGCCATTTCCTCCAGCCCGCCACGGTCTCCAAACTGGCCAATCTCGATCTCATCGCCCGCCTGGTGGTGGAAGGTTTTATCACCGGACTCCATCGCAGTCCCTACCACGGATTCAGCGTCGAATTTGCCGAGCATCGGCCCTACAATCCGGGTGACGATATCCGGCACATCGACTGGAAAGTATACGCCAAGACGCACCGGTTTTATCGCAAGGAATATCAGGAAGAGACCAATCTCAAGGCCTGGCTGCTCGTCGACGCCTCCGGCTCCATGGGCTTCTCATCGCATGCGGTCAGCAAACTGGCCTACGCGACCTGGCTCTCCGCTTCGCTCGCCTACCTGATGATGCACCAGCGCGATGCGGTCGGACTGGTCACCTTTGACGAGAAAATACGCCGCTACCTGCCGCCCAGATCCGTCTTCAGCTATCTCAATGTTTTGCTGCAGGAGTTGCACAAGACGGAGAGCGCCGCGCAAACCCGTATAGCGCCGACCCTGCACCAGATGGCTGAACGCATCCACCGCCGCGGCCTGATCATGCTTTTTTCCGATCTCCTCGATGACCCGCAGGAAATCCTCTCCGGCCTCAAACATTTCCGCCACAACCATCACGAAGTCATCGTCTTTCACATCCTCGATCCCTACGAACGCCATTTTGACTTTAAACAGGATGCCATCTTTGTCGATCTCGAAACCGGCGAAAAGCTGGCCACGCAGCCCTGGCAGGTGCGTGGGGAGTATCGTCAGATGGTGGCCGGACATATCGAAACGCTCAAGCGGCAGTGTCGTGAAAATCGCATCGATTATGTCCTGATGGATACCTCGGAATCTTTTGAACGCGCTCTGCTGCAATATCTGGTCAAACGAAAACGCATCGGGGGGTGAACAAGGAGATGCTTCACTTCGGCTGGTGGCTGTTTTTGGGCGTCCTGCTTCTGGCGGCTTTCACGCTGCTGCTGTGGTGGCGCACGACCCGGCGTTCGCGCTTTCAGGCCCGCCTCACGCTCCTCTTTCTTCTTTTCATCCTCATCCCCGTCATCAGTCTGACACTGCTGATGAGCTATCTGCTGCTGCAGAGCAACCGTCTGCTCGAACAACCGGGCATCTCCGGGGCGTTGCAGCAGTCGCTGCAAGCGGTGTACGCACAACTGGATCAGATGGGCGAGACCCTGCTGCGTCAGCATCCCGCGCTGGCGGAAAAGAGAGCGCACGATTTGCACCGCCTCGGGGTGCACCATGCCGGGACGTTCTCGCACGGCCCATCAACCATCCAGTGGCTGAGCTGGGGCAGTCAGGATGGTCTGGTACCGCGCCTGGCCCTGATGACCGGGGAACTGGATGCGCAAGAGCGCCAGGGGGTTTGGGTGCCGGGATCCGATCCGCCCTTGTACGAATATTATCAAAAAAGCGGCGACGGGCCGACGCGGGTGGTGGCCATGGTGGTGCCCCCCGCCCTGGTGCAGGCGCGTCAGGCGCTGGAAAACGCTTTGAACAGCCATGCGACCTTTGCCTTGCTGCGCGAGACGGTCATCGACCAGGGACTGATGGGGCTGGTGGCGCTGTTGTTGCTCATCGTTCTCTCGCTGGTGGCCGTGTTTTTCGCCCGGCAGTTTTCCGACGAAATCGGCGAGCCCGTTCGCGCTCTGGCCGAGTCGATGCAGGCGGTCGGCCGTGGCGATCTCGAGGCGCGCGTCACGGCCAGGGCCAAAGATGAAGTGGCAGTGCTCATTGACTCGTTTCATCACATGGCCGATGATCTCAGAAACAGCCGGGAAAAATTGCTGCGCGCCGAGCGCGCCGCCGCGTGGCGCGATGCCGCCCGGCAGGTCTCTCACGAGATCAAGAATCCGCTGACGCCGATACAGCTCTCGCTGCACCGCCTTAAATCGCAGCTCTCCACCCGGCAGGCCCGGAATAAGGATATTCGGGAAGCCCTGCGCATCATCGAAGAGGAAGTCGCTTCCATTCGTCGCATTGCCGGCACTTTTTCAGAATTCGCGCGCATGCCCGCCATGGAACTGCAGCCGACCGCGCCGGAAACGGTTTTGCAGCAAGCGATTCAACTGATCCGTGCCGAATATCCCCGGGCACAGTTGCAGCTGCGCGTTGACCAGGAGGTGCCGCTCCTCGCCCTGGATCGGGAGCAGTTGCGTCGCGCCCTTCACAATCTTCTCAAAAATGGCATCGAAGCCTGCGGTGCAAACCAGGCGCTGGAAATCAGCCTCGCGCACGAGGAGGAGCAGGGCGTCCGCTTCACCATACGCGATCATGGCTGCGGCATGGCCGAAGAGACCCTGCAGCGCTTGCAACAGCCCTATTTCACCACCAAAAAAGAGGGGAGTGGGCTTGGGCTGACCATCGCGCGCCGGATTATTCTCGAACATGGGGGTTCTCTGGAAATGGAGAGCAAGGTGGACGAAGGGACAACGGTTACGATACGTTTGCGAAGTTGAATGCAGAGAGGGCGTTTATCGCCCGGACATTTGCGCAGCGCCTTTCGTTAGAACGGTATGTGTCCGATGATGCAGAGCGCGCGGGTTTCAAGCGGCGGACTCATCTTGTCTTTCTTTCTCGCTGCGATTGACATAACCAATCACTTTGATCCGGCATGGATATCCCCCCTGCTGTACGCTGCAGTTCCCCCATAATTTGCAATGCACAGAGCAAATCACCCGGTTTTCTGTCGCTGCAGCCTCAGGGCCGTTCACAGGCGCTACAGTTGCGCGAAAAGCGGGCGCCAGATACTTTTTCCGGAAAAAGAGATGTTGCACCAGATAGCGGATATCCTCGGCCGCACCCAGTGCCCGGCTGAGGATCATCTCGGGGCGCCCCTCCTTCACCGCCAGACGCAGCCCCTCATCATAATGGACATGATGGAGATGGTGAATTCGCAGGCCCAGGATATCGTTGGCCGCAATAAGCAGCGCCATGCCCTCTTCATAATCCTGACGCGTTTCCAGCATGTTGAGCACAATCTGGGGACGGAAAGCGGCGATTTCCTCCTCCCAGGTTTCGACGACCTGGCGGCCCAATTGGGCAATCATCGTGGTCAGAGTGCGCAAGGTCGGACCCGCATGGAAGTCCTGCAAGTCGAGGTTGTTCTTCAAGACCTCATAGACTTCCGGCTGGGCGCGGAAGCGCCGCATCAATTGCCGGAAGAGACCGAGTTTGACAAAGCTGTAGCCGTTCTGGATGGCGAGGGGTTCGGGGGTGATGATCACCACACCGACGGGAGCGGCGAGAAAGTAATCGAGTTCATTGAAAGCCGTGCCCGCGCCGATATCCAGGAGCACATAATCGGCATCGAGGCGGTTGAGATGGCGGATGAAGCGGTATTTCATATTGAAGGTGATATTGGCCAGGCCGACCGCATGGCCTGCGCCCGAGAGTAAATAGAGATTGGGCATGAAGGTTTCGAGGACGAGCCGGTTGATATCCGGCTGTGCGCGGACGAGAAATTCCCGGATAGTTGCCGGTGGGGAGGGAATACCGAGGGCCTGATGGAGATTGGCGCCGCCAAAATCGGCGTCGGCAACAACCGTTCTGTGACCGGTTTCGGCCAAAGCGATACCTATGGCAGCGGTCAGAACCGTCTTGCCCACACCGCCTTTGCCACCGGCAATGGCGATTACCAAAGGTTTTTCGACTTTTGAGTCGATGATGCTCCTCCACCTGTGCATGAAGCACTGCCTGATAAGCGGGGTTGCATGAGAGCTGAAGGATGTGGAGAAGAGACCGTCAGACGCGGAAAGAGCAGCCGGATGCGGCTAACGGAACATGGCTTTGATGCTGCCCCATGTCTGCCTGGCGGAAGAGATTTGCGGCGTCAGACACAGCACTTTTTCGTATTCAATAAAGCTGCCGTCAAGCTGAATCAATCTGAGTTTGTAGTAAAAACTGCGATCCAGTTGCTTGAAAACGCTGTTATCGGTATAAGAGTAGGATTTTTCGCCACTTTCATCAACCTTTGCGTTCACATAGCCGATGACTTCAAAATCCACATTGTTCAGGCTGCGCAAAATCTGATAACTGCGCAAATTGGTTTCGGCCGAAACGACCCAGCGCAGGTTGACGGTATTATATCCTGCTTCACCCTGAAAAGTGGAAATGACGGCGCCGGCAAAGAGACCGGGCGCCATGAGCAACAGCGCGGCAATAACGAACAAAATCGGATGCTTGAGCATGCTAATTTCCCATCTTCGACGTCAATAAACACCGGATTCATACATCATAATATATCACTTTTATTGCCAAAGTCAAATTAATTTTGAGTTTCGCGCGAAAAAACCGGGATTTTCAGGGGGGCAATAATTTCATAATCAGATATTGACTATAATCATTACGTTTTTTATATTAACGCATTTAGAGGCTATCCCATTGTCCTTCATCCGCAAATCGGGGAGTCCTGCTTGGCCAGTACAGGCAACTTATACCCAGCGCTGAACTCTGAAGATTCACTCGATCGTTATCTGCGCGAGATCAACGAGATCTCCCTCCTCAATGCCAATGATGAGATCGAATTGGCAAAGCGAATCCGGACGGGCGATCAGGAGGCGCTGGAATGCCTGACCAAGGCCAATCTGCGTTTCGTGGTCAGCGTGGCCAAACAGTATCAAAACCAGGGGCTTTCCCTGGGTGATCTCATCAATGAAGGCAACCTGGGCCTGATCAAGGCCGCATCGCGCTTTGATGAAAGCCGCGGATTCAAATTCATCTCCTACGCGGTATGGTGGATTCGCCAATCCATCCTCCAGGCGCTCGCTGAACAGTCCCGCATCGTGCGCATACCGCTCAACCGCATCGGGGCGCTCAACAAGATCGAAAAACTCTTCTCGGCGCTGGAACAGGAGTTCGAACGCGAACCCACTTCGGAGGAGATCGCCGAAGAACTCGATATGAGTCCGGCGGACATCTCGGACATCATGAGTAATACCAGCAAGCAACTCTCCCTCGACGCCCCCATCGATGAAGAGGAAGAGAATAAACTCATGGACGTCATCGAAGATTTCGAAATGCCCGCGCCGGATTCACAACTGCAAACCGAATCACTGCGCATCGAAATCGAACGCGCCCTGGCGACGCTGGAAGAACGTGAAGCGGAAGTGATCCGGCTCTATTTCGGGTTATCCATGGAACATCCCCTGACGCTGGAAGAGATCGGCCAGCGCTTCATGCTCACCCGGGAACGGGTGCGCCAAATCAAGGAAAAAGCGCTGCGCCGTCTGCGCCACAATTCCCGCAGCAACCTGCTGCGCAAATATCTGGGATAAAAGGATGAACCCGCCTTTTGCACAAACAGCAGAGACCTGGATGATAACCTTGCGGTGTTTGCAGCTCTTGCTCCTTCCAGTTATCTATCAGGCTTTTATTTGTCAGATCGTACTTTTTTCTTGACAAATAACTATTTCCTTCCTAAATTTGAGTAATTGTGCTCCTCATCGTTTTTCTTCCAAAAAAGTATCCAACCATCAAACTGGCGTCAGAGGGTGAGAGTAGACTCTAACTAAACTCAAAGGGAATAGAAATGCGCAACAAACAAGTCAAGCTACTCTATTTCTCTTTTGGGGGTACCGAGTTAAAGGAAATTAGTCTGGGCTGGAAACGCATTGTAGGTCTCGCTGCAGTGTGTGTATCGGTGATTCTCTTGCTGATCTCCTTCACGATCGGATTCTTTTCCGAATTCATCAGTGACTGGCAGATGACGCATCAGAACCGCAACAACAGCCGCTTGCAGAACATGCTCACAGAGATGAACAAAAAAGTTCAGCTCATCGAGTCAAAAATGCAAACAGTAGAAAAACAAGACGATGACTTGCGAATTTTTGTCGATCTGCCGACCATCAACAGCGATGTCAAAAAGCTGGGGGTGGGCGGACAGGCTGCCGCAGCCATCGATCTTGCTTATGGATCCGACAGCATGAATGAGCACGCTTTCAAGATAAAAACCGTGCTCGACAACCTCTCGCAACGGGCCGAATTGGCCGTGGAAAGCCGCCAGGAAATCATGCGTCAGTATTATGATAACCTGCGCAAGCTTAAACAGACCCCCTCGATTCGCCCCATTGGCGGAGGAAGAGTCACCGATAAATTCGGCTATCGTCTGGATCCGTTCATCGATCGTTTTGCCCATCATGATGGTGTCGATTTTTCCGCCCCCCGCGGCACCGATGTGTATGCGGTCGCTGATGGCAAAGTCGCCGAAGCCGTTACGCGCTACCGGCCCAATCATGATTATGGGAAATTCGTAATCATCGACCATGGCTTCGGCCGCAAAACGCGCTATGCCCATCTTGACGCCGTGCTCGTCAAGGAAGGCCAGACCGTCACGCGTTACACGGTGATTGGCAAAGTCGGCGACACGGGGCGCTCCACCGGACCACACCTTCATTATGAAGTGCTTGTCGATAACAGACCGGTGGATCCGTTCAACTACATCATGGACTAACAACGTTTGGTTCTGAAAGCCTGTCTTGATGGACAGGCTTTTTTTTTGCCCGGAGACCTATGAAGCACGCCATCCGCATCCTGATCTCGTCACTGCTCCTGCTCGCCTCCAACCCGCCCCTTGGCGCGCAACCCGCCCTGGCGGATTTGCAGCGCGGGGTCGATTGGGGGGTCGATCACCACTATGACCAGGCCCTGGCGCTTTTCACCCGGCTCGATCAAGACCATCCGCACCATCCCGCGCCAACCTTCTATCGTGCCGCCATCTATCAATCCATGATGCTCGATTATGAAACGGTGACCTGGCGGCCGTTATTTTATCAGGATATCGAACAAACCATCCACCGCGCCCGGCAACTGCTTTCTCACCAGCCCCAAGACCCGCAGGCACAATTCTACGCCGGCGCTGCCTGTGCCTATAAAAGCGCCCAGCTGGTCCGCGATGGCAAATACTGGCCCGCCTGGCGTGCCATCGATACGGCGCTGGATTATTTGAATCCGCTTTTACGCCAGGACAGTTCCCACTGCGATGCCCTGCTGGGCGTTGGCACCTATCAATACTGGCGCAGCTACCTCACCAAAAGCCTCTCCTGGCTGCCCTTTTTCCCCGACCGGCGCCGGGAAGGCATCGAGAAGATCGTCCGCGTCAGCGAGTGCGGTCAGCTCTCGCAATCCTCCGCCTGGTCCAATCTCGCCTGGATTTACATACGCGAAAAGAACTATGCGCAGGCCATCGCATACGCCGAAAAAGGGCTGACCGCTTTCCCGGGCAGCCGCTTCTTTCTCTGGCCGCTCGCCGAAGCGCACTTTCTCGACCACAACTGGGCGGCCGCTTTTTCCATCTACGACACCCTGCTCATCTCCACCCGCGCCGCGGAACATAACAACGGCTATAATGAACTGGTCATCCTCTGGAAAATGGCGCAATGTGCGGAACAGATGGGAGATTTGCAGGGGGCAGAAACGCTATACCGGGAAACCGCAGAATGCCGCGTCGATGCCGAGATGGCAAAACGGGCGGAAAATAAAAAGCAGGCTGCCGCGAAATGGCTGGCACGGCATGCCGGGGAAATGGCGGAGAGCGGCTCGTGAAGTGGATCACAAAGCATGGTTCGCGGCGGGAGAGGGAATCGTTACGTGGATCAGCAGGACTTTCTTTTCGCAGGAGCGGGATTTCTCCGCTGTGATTGCAGATATATAGATATTTCGATCACGATCACCGCAACCACCCACACGGGCGTCCACCCCACCGTGGCTTCCGTATCGAACCAGCCCAGTTCAAAGGTTCGCCAGGAAAAGGGAAATAACCACAGATACCCACCGGAAAGATGGCGCTGCATCATGTCCAGCAGAAAATGCAGTCCGGCCCCCGCCAACAGCGCTTTGCGCGCCGTCGCACGCAAAGCGGGCGCAAACCCTTCGCTCAACAGCAGACCAAGCAGAGCGATGAAAAGAGGAGTATGCAGGGCAATGGTATATTCGTACCAGCGTGGCATGAGAATATAAACCGGACGCGATACGACATCCGGCAGAATGGTTCCCAGATAGAACAAAAAACGCGCCGCGCCCCATGGACCGAACCGCGTCACCACATAAGCCGCAAAGGTGTGGGTTACGAGATCCGGCATCGCCCCCGCTCCTCTATCAACCCCGTCTGCCGGTTCACCCGGTAATAATATATCAGGCCGATACCCACCAACACCAGCGGCAAGATGGAGAGGCCGATCTTCCAGCGCCTCTTCTGCGCCACATAAAGCTTTTGCAATTCGAGATGATCCGGGGCGCGAAAGATGGCCACCAGTTGGACGAAATCGCCCCGTTTCACACCCCCGGGATGACCGGCGACGCGAACGACATGCCCCATCTGATGAATGCTGAAACCATCCTCATACACATCCCGCACGGTGATTTCCGTGCCGATGAACAGGGTCTCGCCATCGTACTGCTGCGGATTTTCCAGACACATGCGCAGGGTGATGGCCGGATTGTATTTTTTCCCGGACCAGATCATTCCGGCCAGCGCGAGGATGAGCAGAAGGATGTATAATCTCTTTATCACGAGAGCATTTCCGGCGACAGATACTTGCGGGTCGCTGCCAGCAGAAGCGGATGCAGCAGGCCGTTGGAGGCGACGACGTGGCCGTTCCACACCTCCTGGTCGCCGCCTGCAAAATCGCTCATCATGCCCCCCGCCTCCACCACCAACAGCGCGCCGGCCGCCACATCCCAGGGCGACAAGCCCAGTTCCCAGAATCCCTCGAAACGGCCGCAAGCCACATAGGCCAGGTCCAACGCCGCCGAACCGAGACGGCGAATGCCGCTCACCTGCTGAAACAACGCACTGAAACTCGCCAGATAGGAATCGAGATGCTGTTTGTTTTTAAAAGGAAACCCCGTTCCCAACAGACTGAGGGCTGGATGGTTGACCGCGGAGACACGGATGGCCCGGCCGTTGAGAAAAGCGCCCCCGCCCTTAACGGCGCTGAACAATTCATCGCGGCAGGGATCGAAAACGATGCCGAGGATAATCTGACGCTCGTGCTCCAGCGCCACCGAGATGGAGAAATTCGCCACACCATGGATATAATTGGTGGTACCGTCCAATGGATCGATGATCCAGCGATACCCGCCCGCCCGGGCGCGTTGCGATTCCTCCGCGTAGAACGCGTGATCCGGAAACGCCGCCCCGAGATGATCGATCAGCACGGTTTCGGATTTTTTGTCCACATAGGTGACAAAATCGAATGCCTGCTTGTTGTCGATTTGCGCCGCCTCGATGGTGCCGAAGTGGCGCATCAGCACCTCGCCGGCCCGGCGCACCGCTGTGATGGCAACCTCTGATATCTTTTTATCCATTAAACGTGAGTCCGGTATATGACAGATGCAGAGAGCGGAATAACAAAAACCCGGACCCTGCCTGGCGCTGGCGCTCCAGTCAGGGTTTCAACGCCACAACAGTCACCCCGGAATCGCCTTCATTCCAGTTACCCAGCCGGGCGCTCTCCACCCGAGGACTGGTGCGCAGGAATTTGCCGATGCTGCTGCGCAGTGCACCGGTGCCTTTGCCATGAATGATGCGCACCTCGGAAAATCCGGCCAGATAAGCCTCATCGAGGAAATATTGTACGCGTTCCAGCGCCTCATCGGCGCGCAATCCGCGCAGATCAATTTCATTGCGCACCGCTTCGGGTTTCTCCAGCAGCACGGTGGAGAGCAGTTGCCGCTTTTGCGGCGCTGCGTTGACCTTTTGCAGTTCCTGCAAGGGTGCTTTTATTTTGATGCCTTCCACCCGTACCAGAACGCGACCCTGCTGATCCGGTTCGGAAATGACTTCGCCCAGGCCGCTCATTTTTTCCCAGCGCACATAATCGCCCTTGACGGCAGGCGTGGTGTCGATGGCCGCTGTCTCTTCGGACTCGACGCGTTTTTTCTCCGTGACCACGCGCTCGCGTTGCTGCGACAAGCGCTCTTTGGCGGCGCGGATCACTTCGCGTTCGGCGTTCTTCTCCTTGATCTCGCGAATGGATTGCTCCACCGCTGCGTTGGCCTGGAGCAGGATATCCTCCGCCTCGGCCGCGGCCTTGCGTTTCAGCGCTTTTTCCTCGCGCTTGAGCGTATCGCTGCGTTCCTGGTACAGCCTGGCGAGTCCGCGGTATTCGGTCTCGCGCAGCCCCGCCTCGCGGGAGAGGGTCTGATAGTTCTGAATTTTATTCTCGAGTTCGAGAATAAGACCTTCGAGGCGGTCTTTTTGCGCCCCAACCAGTTCGCGTGCCCGCGCGATGAGTGCCTCCTCAAGTCCCATGCGGCCGGCAATTTCAAACGCATAACTCGATCCCGGAATGCCGCTGCGAAAACGGTAGGTGGGTATCAAGGTCTCGACATCGAATTCCATGGAACCATTCTCCACCCCCCCGGTGCGATAGGCAAAGGCCTTCAGGGCACTCTGGTGCGTCGTGACCAATGCCAGGGCGCGGACGGTGGTGAGTCGTTCCAGGAGCGACATGGCCAGCGCGGAGCCCTCCTCCGGATCGGTGCCGGAGCCGATCTCATCGATCAGAACCAGGCTGTGGGCATCCGCGTTTGCGGCAATGTGCCGCAGACTCTCCAGGTGCGAGGAGAACGTGGAGAGATCATTATCGATGGATTGCTGATCGCCGATGCTGGCAAAGATGTGTTCGATAGTGCCGATGCGCGAGTGCGGCAGCGCCGGAATGTGCAACCCGCAGCGGGCCATCAGGGTCAGCAGTCCCACGGTTTTCAAGGCCACGGTTTTGCCACCGGCATTGGGGCCACTGATGATCAGCGTATGGAACGTTTCGCCCAGCGTCACATCCAGGGGAACGACCGCTTTTTCCCCCATGCGCAACAGCAGCAAGGGGTGGCGGCCGGCGGCGATGGTGACGAGAGGCTCCGCCACCAGCTCCGGCGCATGGCCCTGCAACTGGCGTGAAAAGACACCCCGGGCATAGAGCAAATCGAGTTCCGCCAGCACGGCCACATTGGTGTCGACGTCGCCGTAAACATCGCGGAGCTTGTCACTGAGAACGCGCAGGATGCGTTCGACCTCACGCACTTCTTCGGACTGCAGCTCGCGGATGCGGTTGTTGTCTTCCAGCGCTTCCAGGGGTTCGATGAAAAGGCTGGATCCACTCGCCGACTGGTCCAGCACCAGGCCCCGCACCTTGCGCTTGTAATCCTCCTTGACCATCAAAACCAGGCGCCCGCTGCGAACCGTGATGACATTTTCCTGCAACATGCCCTGAGCGGCCAGATGGCGCACCATGGTTTCCATCTTTTGCCGGGCGTGATGCTGGGCACGCGCGATCTGCTTGCGCACAGAGGCCAACTCGGGAGTGGCATCATCCTTGACTTGCAGGGCGTTTTCATCGATGCAACGGTGGATCTCTTTCTCGATGGCTTGCAGCGGTTTCAGGCCGGACGCTGTTTCCCACAAGGCGGCGTTCTTCTCACGCCGGCTGCTGAAATAGGCGTGCAGACGCCGTACCGCACCCAGGGTTCGGGCAACGAGAACGAGATCTTCGGGCATGAGATGACTGCCGCCGACGCGCAGGTGTTTCAGCAGCGGACGCAGATCGTGAATACCCTCCATGGGCACGGCTTGATCGTAATCGAGGGTGTCGCGCATCTCGGTGGTTTGCTGCATGAGGCGCGACAACCGGACATGATCGGCCAACGGCGCGATGGCGAGGGCCGCTTCAGCACCGAGGGGGGAACTGGCGCAGGCGGCGAGTTTTTCGCGCACGCGATCGAATTCGAGGGTATGGAATAAAGAGATCATGAACCAGGGGGTTCCTCGTCACCAGGGGAATAGGAAGGTTGTGCCGTTTCGGGCACAAAGCGAATGACCGCATTGATCATGTATTGGGCGAATTTGGTCATATGCGGAAAAAGAGCGGACTGGCGTTGATAGGTTTCGAGACGCGGACCGGCATTGAGGCTGCTCAAAGCCAGGGCAAAAATACTGACCACAAAAGCGCCTTTGATGAAGCCAATCAGGGCGCCGAAAAAGCGGTCAATGGTCGCCAGGCCATCGGCACCCGCCATCTTCTTCAAGGCCAAAAAACCCACCTTGAAAGAGAGATGGACGCCCACCAGCACCACCACAAAACCGACCATCGAAACGGTCACGCCGCCGATGAGCGGCAAACGCGCCGCCACCATCATGCCGGCCCTGCCGCCGAAGCGCAGTGCGAGGAGGGCGGCAATCACCCAGCCCGTCAATCCCAGCATCTCGGCGGTCAAACCTTTTCGCGCGCCCTTGTAAACAAAAAAAGTCAGGGCCGCCACAATCAACAGGTCCATCATGTACATAGGCCAATTCCTGGCATTTTTCATCCGAAAACGAAAAAAGTGAATAAAGCGCCAAGACAAGCGACGCTCTATCCACTTCAGGTCGATTCGCAATGGACTGATCGCTACAGACTCAGTTTTTTGCGTACCATTTCGCTGACCATCTTGCCATCGGCTCTTCCTTTGGTCCGGCTCATCACCACCGGCATGACTTTGCCGATGTCCTTGAGCGTCTGGGCGCCGGATTCTGCGATGGCGGCATCGATGATTTTCTCAACCTCTGCCACATCCAATGCAGCGGGTAGATAGTCCTGGATGACCACCCATTCGGCTTCTTCCTTGGCCGCCAAATCCTCACGCTGGGCATCCCGGTACGCTTGAATGGCTTCACGACGCTTTTTGGCTGCGTTGGTGAGGACGCCCAACTCCTCTTCTTCCGTCAAATCCGCGCGTTTGTCGATGGCGGCGTCCTTGATCTGACCACGCAAGAGGCGGATCGTCGACAGACGTTCTTTCTCGCCCGCTTTCATGGCGGTCTTCATGTCTTCGGTGAGGCGTTCAAGAAGACTCATGATCTCTCCAACCAGCCTGAAAATGAAAAACCATTATCTTTCCATCATTTGCAGCTTGCGCATCTTGCGCCGCGCCGCATTGAGTTTGCGTTTCTTACGCTCGCTGGGCTTCTCAAAATGCTGATGCTTTTTGATATCAGACATCAAGCCGGCCTTTTCGCAAGCCTTGGTAAAACGTTTTAAAGCTCTTTCGAAGGGTTCGTTTTCACGAATGCGAACTCCTGGCATTCAGAATTCAACCTCCTTTCTGATCTATTTTTTTGTTACCGTTAGGAAATGTAAGTAAAAACGGGGATAAAAGCAAGGGCTTTTTGACCCATTTGCCGGCACCGGCCATTCCATACACCTGAATTTTTCCCGTCCTGCACGCATTTTTAAGTTGATTTGTTCATGATTTTGGCGTATTGTTATTAACAGGTAATTGGAAGGTGCCATCCTTCAACTGGGAGAATCATGCCATGAAAAAAATTCTGTTCACCGTGCTGATCATCGTCCTGGTGGTGCTGATTGCCGCCGTCGCGTTCTTTTATTTCAACCGCGATAAAATCGCCCGGATGGCCGTGGAAAAGAGCATGCCCCTCATCGAATCCACGCTGATCGAAAATCTGCCCGCGGACGTCGATCGCGACGAAGTGAAAGAGACCTTTGAAATGGCCCAAAAGAAACTGAAAAACGGCGAAATCGATCTCGCCAAAGTTCAGGGCCTGTTTCTGGATTTCCGCAAGGCCTACGAAGATAAAACCATCGATGAAAAAGAGTTTGCCAAACTCTACGAGGAAGTGAAGAAACTGGCCGGGCAGTAATCTGCGGAGCGATGACATGCCCAAACACAACACGGCATGGCCGCCAGGCGACGAAGCGGTTTTCGACGATCTCACCACACCCGGAAAAATTCAACACTTTCTCGACCACATTCCCTACAGCACCGATCCGATCTACCGCTGCCCGGCCCGTGTCGTTCGGGATTCCAGAGCGCACTGTTTCGATGGCGCCCTCTTCGCCGCCGCGGCGCTGCGCCGCATCGGCCATCGCCCGCTCATTATCGACCTGCTGGCAGAACGAGACGATGACCATCTGCTGGCGCTGTACCGCAACGACGATTGCTGGGGCGCTGTGGCCAAATCCAATTTCGCCGGCTTGCGGTTCCGCGAACCCATCCACCGCTCCCTGCGCGAACTGGTGATGACCTATTTTGAACCCTACTATAATGTCGCCGGAGAAAAAACCCTGCGCGGCTATACCATACCCCTGAATCTCGGCCGCTTCGACCGCCTCGGTTGGGAGGTGAACGATGCCCCCCTCGACGGCATCGCCGACCGGCTCGACGAGATCCGCCGCATCGCACTGCTCGCCCCGAACCAGGTGCAGCGCTTGCAGCGCGTGGATGAAAGGTCCTATCAGGCCGGATTGCTGGGGGCGGATGCAGCGGGACTCTATCAACCGCAGTGACGCCATCAAAGGGAGGAGACTACACCATGCGTCTGAGCATTCTTTTCTTCATCCTCGTCGGATCGTTTTGCATGACCGCTTCCAAAACAGCTGCACAGCCCGTCGCCGATGCCGGCTTTGTCAAGGTGCGCGATGGCCTGCAGTTTCCGGAAGGACCCGCGTGGAATGGCCGCGACAAACTCTATGCCTCCAATTGTCATGGCGACTGGATCACCGTCATCGCGCCGGACACCACGACCATTTTTCTGCGCGCCGGCAACGATCCCTTCACCTTCTCGAAAACCAATGGCTTGACCTTTGGTCCGGACGGCCACCTCTATGCCTGCGACTTCGGCATCGGCGCCATCCTGCGCATCAGCCCCACAGGAGTGAGCGAGGTGTTCATCGACGGTTATCTGGGCAAGCCCTTTAACCGCCCCAACGATCTCGCCTTCGACCGCAAGGGAAACCTCTACTTCACCGACCCCAAATCCTACGACCGCAACAACCGCGATGGCGCTGTCTACCGCTGCGACACCAAAACCAGGGACGTGACCCGTGCCGCCGCCGATCTCGCCTTTCCCAACGGCATCGCCTTCTCCGCCGACGGCAAATGGCTCTACGTCTGCGAATCGGCCATGGAACGGATTTTGCGTTTTCCGGTGCGCAGGGACGGAAGTCTGGGCGAAGCCGCGGTCTTTGTCGATCTGCCCGGCGGCGACCCGGATGGCATCGCCTTCAACCGCAAGGGCGATCTCTATGTCGCCCATTTCGGCGCCGGCAGCTTGTGTGTGATCGATAACAAGGGGACGATCGTGAAGATCATCATGACGCCGGGCAAAAAGCCCAGCAATGTCGAATTCGCCGGCCCGGATCTGCGCACACTCTACATCACCGAAGACGAGAGCAACGCCATCTATACCTGTCGGGTCGAGACACCCGGTGTGAGATTGTTCGGGCTGAAATGACAAGTTGTTGATCGTGATGTTCCGCCCTCACACCCGCACCTCCACGATCCCTCTGGCATGCACGCGGCCAAGATGATAACAGGCCGCCGCCATCGGCAGAGCCAACCACGACAGCAGCGCGCAAAGCGCCCCGGACAGGCCTGGCGCAGCAGACTGATCACAACGCCCCTGGCGGCCTGCATGCGCCGTTCGCTCCCCATGGATTCGGAAGCATCGAGCAAAAAAAGCATCACGTGGCGGGCTTGTGGAGATCGTGGCGCACCCGGCGCTCAGCGCCGTGATGGCGAGCGCCTGCCCCTGAATTAATTTCCTTGATTTTGCGGGTTGGGTTCCCTATTTTTCACCGTCACGCTATGACATTACCCGGCAACGCGTCTAAAAAATCGGATCGTTCTGATGTGGCGATACTTGACCAGCTTTTTCAAGGCATGGCTGCCACCCCCCTCGTGGCAGGTGCCGGTGTTGTTGCTGCTTGCCGTTCTGGCGGGATTGGGGGGACTGGTCATCCATCTGGCGCGTGTCACCTCCTACTTTTCCGATGCGCCGCAAACCTGCATGAATTGCCATGTCATGTCGCCGCAATACGCCACCTGGCAGCGCAGCAGTCATGCCCGTGTGGCGACGTGCAATGATTGTCACGTTCCGCACGATTCCTTCATCCGCCATTACAGTTTCAAGGCCCGCGACGGCTTGCGGCACGCCTTCATGTTCACCTTTCGCCTCGAGCCGCAGATCATCCGCATTCATGAGGCCGGGGCAACCGTCGTTCAGGAAAACTGCATCCGCTGTCACCGTCACCTGGTGGAACGACTGCCGATGTACCGGTTTGCCGCCGCCGCTCCCGCCGCTGCCGTGGCGGAAAAAAAGTGCGCCGCCTGTCACGAAGAGACGCCCCATGGCCGGGTGAACAACCTGGCTTCCACCCCCATGGCGCGCGTGCCGCGTCTGACGCCGGCCATGCCGCGCTGGCTGGCCGATTTTTCCGGACAGAAATAGTCATCAATTGGTATGACGAGGAAATCCTATGGATACAAAAAGGCCTCTTTTGCAGCGCAACCCGTGGTTGAGATGGGTTCTTTTCCTGGCCACCATGCTGGTCGTCTTTCTGGTTGGATTATTTGGCGCCTCCGTGATGGAACGCCGCAGTGAATCCTACCAGCTGCTTCAGCCCGTGAAAGCGATCGCGGAGTGGGAACCCCGCAACGAAGTCTGGGGTGAAAATTATCCGCGTGAATTCGAAACCTATCGGGCCACCATCGACACCACCTTCGCCAGTCTGCACGGCGGTTCCGCGACCATCGATATGCTGGAGCGTTATCCCAATCTCGTGATCCTCTGGGCGGGGTACGCCTTCAGCCGCGACTATCTGCAATCGCGCGGCCATTATCACGCCGTGCAGGATATCCGCAAAACGCTGCGCACCGCTGTGCCGCAGCCGGCCACCTGCTGGACCTGCAAAAGCACCGATGTGCCGCGGCTGATGAATCAAATGGGTGTGGAAAATTTTTACAAGGCAAAATGGCAGGATATCGGGCACGAGATTCAGAACAATATCGGCTGCCAGGATTGTCACGATCCACAGACCATGAATCTCCGCATCACCCGGCCGGCGCTCGTCGAGGCGTATCAACGCCGCGGCATCGAGATTCAAAAAGCGACCCATCAGGAGATGCGCTCTCAGGTCTGCGCCCAGTGCCACGTCGAATACTATTTCAAAGGCAAAACGGAAAACTATCTCACCTTTCCCTGGGACAAGGGCGTGACCGTGGAAGAAATTGAGAAATATTACGATGCCATCGAACACGTCGACTGGCGCCATGCGCTGAGTCAAGCCCCGATGCTCAAGGCGCAGCACCCCGACTGGGAGCTGTTTCAGGCGGGCATCCATTACCAGCGCGGACTTTCCTGTGCCGATTGTCACATGCCCTATCGCGCCCAGGGCGGCGTCAAGTTCACCCATCATCACATCGCCAGTCCGCTGAGCAACATCTCCGGATCGTGTCAGGTCTGCCACCGCGAAAGCGAACAGGAGCTCACCCAGAACGTCTATGACCGCCAGGAAAAGGTGCGGCAACTGGCCGGCATGGCGGAAGAACTCCTCGCCAGGGCCCATATCGAAGCCAAACTGGCGATCGAAAAAGGCGCCCCCCCGCAGGATTTGGGCGAAGCGCAAAAAATGATCCGCGAAGCGCAATGGCGCTGGGATTTCGTCGCCGCCAGCCACGGCGGCAGTTTTCACGCCCCCCTCGAATGCGCGCGCATCCTCGGCAACGCCATTAAAAAGGCCTCCGCGGCGCGCATCGAGCTGGCGGTACTCCTCGGCAAGTTGGGTGTGCCGCAGCCCATTGCCATGCCGGATATCTCGACAAAGGAAAAAGCGCAAGCCTACATCGGTCTCGATATGCAGAAAAACAGGGCGGAAAAAAAGAGCTTTCTGCAGAACATCATGCCCCGGTGGCTATCGAAAAAGTAGCCTTCGAGACCAGCTCTTGACAACACGGCGTTTGCACTCGCGGTGCTGCGTCCCTGCAGGAGACAGCATGCCAGCATAAAAAGCAAATCACAGATTTGCAGCGAAAACGAATGCATGCGGTGCCGTGGCGCCAGGTTCGTTTCAGGTGCAGGTCCACCTACAAACAGGAAGCCAACCATGAAACGGGGATTTTCCATCAACTCGGAACAAATAATCTTCGATTATTTGTCCATATACTGTGAGACCGATGACAAACTCCTGCGCAGCAAACCCTTTGCGCACATCCTGCACCGCTATATGGAAAAGCTGGCGGAATCATCACTGCTACCCACGTGGATCCTGGATGTTTCGGATAACAACATACCCGCCGCCTGCGACCGCATAGCCGATTGGCTCGCGCAGAGCGGCGGCTTGTATGCCAATTATTGATCTCCTATGAGCGAAAAAACAATCACCCTGACTGTGCCGGAAGACAAGGAAAAAGAGCGGCTGGACAAGTTTCTCACCCACCAGCTGCCTTCCGTGACCCGGGCCAAATTGAAGAATCTCATCGACGACGATAAAGTCCTGGTGAACGGCAAACCCACCAAGGCCGGCCACCTCATCCGTCCCGGCGAAGAGGTGGTGGTACACTTTCCCGTCGTGATGCCCACCACAGTAGAAGCCGAGGAGATCCCGCTGGAGATCGTCTTTGAGGATGCCCACCTCATCGTCGTCAACAAGCCCGCGGGCATGGTGGTGCATCCGGCCTGCGGTAATTTTCGCGGCACCCTGGTCAATGCGCTGCTGGCGCACTGCAACAAACTCTCCAGTGTCGGCGGCGAGACCCGGCCCGGTCTGGTGCACCGTCTCGACAAGGATACCTCCGGTCTCCTCGTCGTGGCCAAGGATGACGTGACCCATGTGGGCCTGGCGCGCCAGCTCGCCGACCGCAAAATGGAACGGGAATACCATGCCATCGTCTGGGGCCATCCGCGTCAACCGCGCGGCACCGTGGAGGCGGCGCTGCAGCGCAATCCCAAAGACCGGTTGCGCATGATGATTCATCCCGACGGCAAGCACGCGGTCACCCATTACATCGTGCTGGAAAAATTTCTCCTCACCAGCTATCTGCAACTCAACCTCGAAACCGGACGCACCCACCAGATTCGCGTACACCTGGCGTCACTGGGGCATCCCGTATTTGCCGACGCCACCTATGGCGGCCGTTCCCGGCAGCTCGCGGGATTGAATCACGATAATACCCGGCTGGGCTTGCACCTGCTGAAAATCTGCACCCGCCAGATGCTTCACGCCCGCACGCTGGCCTTCCTCCATCCCGTCACGCAGGAATTGTTGCGCTTCAGCAGCGCCCTCCCCGAAGACATGGCCGGACTGCTGCAGGAACTGCGTCAGTTTTCTGTGTCTATTTGACACATCTCAAGCTGTGTTAAATTACCACACCTTTGGACGCGGCGCCACCCTGTGGTTTTCTGCTTTGCCGTAACCTTTTGATTTATTTACACTCTATATTTCGGCTTTCGAGGGAAGCGCTTGATTGGATTGGCACGATGTTTGACAGGGTAAGTACAAACAACACCATTAACCACTACGAGGTTTATCATGTCAAACGATATACAGAAATTAAGGAAGCGCCCGGTTGTCATCGGCCTCTTCTTCATTCTCTCCTGGCTGCTGCCGGGATGGCTCTTTGCCCAGGGGTATGATTATGGCAAGGCGTTAACGGAAGAGGAGAAAACGGTTGTCGCCGAGTACGAAAGCCAATATCTGCATCCGGATCGGCACAAGGTGCTGCGCATCCTCGGTGATGGCGTCATTGAACGCGGCGACCTGGTGGAGGGCGATGTCGTGGTCGTCAAAGGCACTCTGATCCTGAAGGGACGCGTCAAGGGCAATGTCCTGGCGCTCTTCTCCGAACTCGAACTGCTGCGCACGGCCGAGGTGCAGGGCGCTCTCGTGTGCGTTGACGGCAAAATCTGGCGCGAATCGGGCGCGGTCGTATCCGGAGACATCATCGAAAAAGATACCGGCATGACCCATGATCGCATCCGTCATGGCCGTAAATATGGCGACCGTGATGAGGAGGGTGACGAAAATGTCTGGCACGGCCACTGGAGGCATGGCAATGATCTGGATGATGGATTGGAGGGGCTGTGGTTCGAATACAATCGCGTCTACGGGCACACCCTGGGTTTTAGACTGCCCAACCCGCAGTGGTGGGAACGGCAGCGCCGGCCTTTTGGCCTCTATGGGAAAATCGGCTACGGTTTCGCCGCCAAGCGCGGCGAGTACCAGATCGGAATGCAACGCCGCTTGATGAGCGCCCATCCCATCGCCTTCGGCGGTGACTATCATGATCTCTGCGACAGCGAAGACCGTTGGGTCATCGGAGATATCGAAAACACACTGGCCGCCCTGTTTCTGCGCGAGGATTTCCGCGATTATTATCGCCGCATCGGCTATAATCTCTACCTCAGCCAGACCATCAGCCAGACCGTGAATCTCCGTCTCGATTACCGAAACGACGACATCCGCAATCTCGACACCAAAACAAACTGGTCCGTCTTTGGCGGCAAAAAGAAATTCCGCCCCAATCCCCACGCCTTGCCGGAGATGGCTGCGGATCAGTCACCCGTGACCTGCCGCAATCTCGAATCGGTGCAGGCCACGCTCGAACTCGACACCCGCGACAGCCGCACGGCACCGCAACAAGGCTGGTATGTGCACGCTTTCGCCGAACAGGCCAAATTTACAGAAAGCGATGGCCACTCGTTTGACCGCTATGTGATCGATCTGCGCCGCTACCAGCCGCTGGGATGGATCGAAAACCTCGACGTCCGTCTGCGCGCCGGCACCTCTCAGGGCCTGCTGCCCCCGATGTACTGGTTCGATCTCGGCGGCATCTCGACCCTGCGCGGCTATCGCTTCAAAGCATTCAGCGGCGACCGCATGGTGCTCGCCAACATCGAGTATCGCATGAATACCGCCGGCAGCGACTGGTTCCTGCTCGACGATTTCGATCTCGTCCTTTTCGTCGACAGCGGCTGCGCCTGGTTCGCCAACGGCCACACGCCCGATGAACTCGCCCTCTACCCGGTGCCGCATAAAGTCCAATCCCGGACAGCAGCCACCAGTTGGAAAGACGATTTCGGCTCACTGACCTGGTCGAGGATGAAGACCAATGTCGGGCTTGGTCTCGCCAGCCGCGACGGTGATTTCCGCATCGACTTTGCCAAACCCACGGATCACAAGGCGAGCGATCTGGTGATCACGTTCCGCATAAAAAAAGCGTTCTGAGAGAAACCTTTTGGGCTGCCTCGCGTAAAACTATCAGGGCGGCAGGATTTCTGCCGCCTCGTGCCCACAACCACACCGGCATGCTTCAGCGGCCGGATTATCAGGAGGAAAAAATCATGCGTATCACGTTCCTCACCATAACATGCCTGCTGCTCATCACCGGCCTGACCATCGCGCAGAAAAATAGTGAAAAGGAGATCCTTGAGAAAACCTTCAAGGTTCGCGGTGAAATGACGCTGCAGCTCCGCGTCGACGGCGGCGAAGTGGAATTGCTCAGAAACGAAGACAATGACTGCACCGTATACATCGAACACAACAAGGAAAAATGCCGCGCCGATGTCAATTTCGACGAAAAAAACAATGAACTGGAAATCTACATCGACCATGACAACTGGTCCATGGGCAAGAGCGGGGATGCCAATCAATCCAACTATGCCAAAGTCCAGGTCAAACTGCCGCACCGGCCCGATCTCAGCATCAATGCCGTCATCAAGGCCGGAAAGCTGGATTTCAAACTCGGCGATCTGCATCTGGAGAATCTCGAAGTGAAAAGCTGGGCCGGCGAAGCGCGCATCGACTTTGACAAACCCAATCGTTGCGACCTGAAAACCCTCGACGTCGATTTCAAGGTCGGTGAGGTCAAGCTCCTCAACCTCGGCAACGCGCGTTTTTCGGAGGCGAACATCAACAGCAACATCGGTGAAATGACGCTCGACTTCAATGGCGAGAATACCGAGCGCGCCATGGCGCGCATCGATCTCGAGATCGGTAAAACAATGATCATCGTGCCGGACAACATCGGCGTCAAGGCACGGGTATCCAAATTCCTGTTCCTCTCAAACGTACAATACCCCAACTGGTTCGAACAGGATGGTTCCTACTACTACTCGCGCAATTATAAAAACGCCAAAAAGTCTCTCTACCTGATCGTCTCCACCGGCATCGGCGAATTGAATCTGCGCGTCGACAGAAAAAGTAACTGACACAGCTATCTTAACAGAGGAATTGCCCATGGAACAGCAAACGATACCTCCCCGACCCGCCGCCCAGGCCGTCAATATGGGCAAATGGATCAGCGACGGCTGGCGTCTGGTGGAAGCGGATATCGGTTTCTTTTTTCTGCTCACTTTGATCTATTCAATTCTCGTGACCATACTCTCCAGTACCGTGATAGGCTTTCTGCTCACAGGCCCCCTGACCGCCGGCTTTTTCTATATCATCTTCCGCAAAATGCGCGGTCAGGCAACGGATATCGGACAGATTGGCAAAGGCTTTGACTTTTTTGCCGCCTCACTGCTCTCCAGCGTCATCATTTCGGCCTTTGTCAGCATCGGCCTGATCTTTTGCATTCTTCCGGGCATTGTTCTCATGGGACTCTATCTCTTCACCCTGCCCTTCGTGCTCGAACAAAAACTCGACTTCTGGCAGGCCATGGAAGCCAGCCGCCAGGCGATCAAGCCCTACTGGTTCGAATTCTCGATATTCGTTCTGGTGCAGAGCGTGATCCTCCTGCTCGGCCTGCTTTTCTGCTTCGTCGGCGTTTTCATCGCCATCCCGGTCTGCCTTGCCGCCACGGCAGCGGCCTACCGCGACATGGTCGGCCTCGCGGACGCGGATGGTGCAACGGTGGAGGTGTAGGCATCATCGGGAAGAGAGTTTTACAGTTAAAATCCGGGGCCTGGCGGAAAGCATTTCCGCCAGGCCTTCTCGTTTATTCCTGCGGCAGATTATCCTTGAATAAAACCTTCTGATCCGTTACATTGTGCAGTAAGCAACCGTCACCAGCCGGGGCGGCAGATGATGCGCTCCCTTTGAGCACAGCCCTGGCTCGTTTTACCCTTCGCTTCAATCCGGAGTATTGCCATGTCTCAACTGCGAATCCTCCGCCGCCGCAGCATGCACGCTGCACTCGTGACCCTCCTGCTGATCTTGCCGGGTCAGCCTCTCTCCGCGCCGGGTCACGTCTATCTGGTGCTGGGTTCCGATACCAGCATCTGGGACGGCCTCAGCACCAGCCGTTATCACTGCCATTACAACGGCGCCCTCTACACCGATCCCGCCATGAACGCCGGCAAAGTCATGAACGCTGCCTTCCGCTCCCCCCTGCGCGACAGCGAGGGGGTGCCCCTGCAGCTCACCTGGTGGATGCACAGCGGCAACGTCTTCCGCTTCGCCGATAACTGCGACGTGCCTCTCGCCAATACCATCGCCCTGCATCTCATGAAAGCCCATCACGGCAACGCCGTGGCGCAGTTGGGCGACGAGTTGTCGCTGCACTATCACACCTGGGACTGGACCGATGAAAATGGCGACGGCATCTATTACTGGAACCAGGCGCGTTCGTTTGCCCAGTGCCGCGAAGACTTTGATGTCACCCTCTGCCAATATCTTCTGGAAGAGCAGGTCTTTCCGGTTTCCTTCCGCAGCGGCTGGCACTATATGGACAACCTCTGGCAGAACCATCTCGACAACCTGTTGCCCTTCTCCATGCACAACGATTATCCCGCCAAACGCGACGACACCGTGGAACCGACGGACAATATCTACGACTGGTCCCTGGCCTCAGCGGAATTCGTGCCGTTCCATCCATCCCCGGACAATTACCAGCTGCCCGGAACCTGCAAAGGCTGGAATCTCCGTTCCCGTTATATGAAAAGCATGAGCCAGGCCCTTATGGATCAGACGTTCCAAAAGGCGGGGGCCGGAACCGATCAGGTCGTTTGCCTGTGGTCCCATCTGCCCGAAACCGATTTTCCGGAGCAGATTCAACGCATCCACGCCCTGGCGGTGGCTGCCGCGCAAAAATATCCGGCCGTGAAATTTCATTACAAGACGGCCATCGCCGCCATGCAGGCATGGCTCAAAACGGAGGATCGCGACGCGCCCCTCTTGCAGGTGACCGAATTGCCCGGCGGGGATACCCCTGTTTATGTCATCCACAGCAATGAACCGATCTTTCAGAAGCAGCCCTTCGTCGCGCTGAAAGACATCTATGAACGCTATCACATCGTCCCCTGCATCCCGACCGGCGCGTTGACCTGGGAGGCGGTCGCTCCGCTGGCCCGCAACCGCATCGTCAAAACCGGTTTTATGGTGACCGACACCGTGGGCAACCAGAGCATGGATTTTATCTCTTATCTGCCGGAAGATCTCTTCCTCGACAACCGCTCCCCCGGCTATCTCGAAACCACCCGGCAGTTCCAGACCATTTCCGCGTACGGATGGGGCACCGATGCGCGCGCGGCGACGCTGGCGCCGGGCGATTCGGCGATCGTGCGCCTGCCCATCCCGGTCAGCGAAGCGCGCAAATATCATCTTTATTTCCAGATGGCCCCGGTGGCTTCGCCGCTCGACTCCTTCGATGTGGTCATTGCCCAGAACAACCGCATCCAGTGGCGCGCCACTCTGGCCGGAAATCAGGCGGCAAAAACGTGGCACTACTTTCATACCGCAGAGCTGGATCCGGGCGCTTCCCCCCTGCTCTATCTCATCGGCAAAAACCGCTCGGCCTCGACGCGCACATTTGCGCCCGACGGCATCAGGGTGAGCGCGCGTATCGCCGACCGCCAGCTGGCGGTCACGCCGCAGGTGCTGCCGTGGCAGCAGATGAGTCTCTACGACACCTCACGGACGACGCTCACCTTGTCGAATCACGGCGAAGAGCCTGTGCTGATTCAGCAGATGCACGTTCCATCCGGGATCGTGCGGACGGATGCCCGGCTGCCGCTCACCATCGCGCCGCTGTCGCAGCAGCAGGTGGTGCTCACTTTCTATACCGAACAACCGCTGATCTGCACCGATACGCTGCACATTCACAGCGACGATCCCGTCCATCCCCACATCCGGCGGGCGCTCAACATCAACGCCCAACACTACTTTGCCATCATCGACAATGAAGATGCGGAGCATTATGCGGAGAGCGGTCCCTGGCAAACGTCGGTGGCGCAAGCGCTGGGGCCATCGAGCCGCTATGTCTACCTCGCCGGCAACCTCGGCGCCTATGCACAATTCACCACGCGCTTGCACAAAAGCGGCCTGTATGAGATCAGCGATCTTGTGCCCACCACGGTCAATGCAACCGACCGGGCGCTCTATGTGCTGTATGTGCAGGGCATGCCCATCGACTCGATCTATGTCGATCAAAACGCGGGCAGCGGCGCCTGGCGCGCCCTCGGCCTTTACAATCTGCCCCGGGACGTGTCCATCCAGTTGCGCATCATCAACGTTCCGGGCCACAGCCAGGGCGTCGTCCTGAGAGCGGACGGCGTTCGCTTCACCCTGTTGCAGGAGACGCGGGTCGTTGCGGATCGCGATGCACAGCCCGTGGAAAATTTCCAGCTCTGGCCCTGCTACCCCAATCCGTTCAATGCCAGCACCCATCTGCGTTATGCCCTGTCACGGCCGGGGACGGCACAACTCGATCTTTATGATATCAATGGCCGATGGGTCGCCAGCCTGGCGGATGGTGCACGTGCGGCGGGCGCGCATACAATCACCTGGGATGGAAAGAACCATCTCGGCGCAGACGCGCCGTCTGGCGTCTATATCGCCGTCTTGCGCGCGGATCGCGAGATGCGCTCGCAGCGGATCGTACTCGTGCGCTAGCAGTTAAACAGCCAACCCAAACAGCGGAGAACAAAATGTCCCATCAATCCCTTCACCGGCTGCTCCTGCTCCTGCTTGTCCTGCTGGTACTGCCGGGAGCGGCTCAGGATCGCGGTTTTCTCCGAACCCGGGGGCATGACATGGTGGACGAAAACGGAGAAAAGGTGCTGTTGCGCGGCGTGGGCCTGGGCAACTGGCTCCTGCCGGAAGGCTACATGTGGAAATTTCAGGAAAATGGCGACCGGCCGCGCAAAATCGAAAAGATTGTCAGTGATCTCATTGGGCCGGCAGAAGCCGCCCAATTCTGGCGGGCCTTCCGGGATAACTATATCACCGAAGCGGACATTCACCGCATTGCCGAACTCGGTTTCAATGCCGTCCGGCCCGCCCTCAATGCCCGCCTCTTTCTCAGCGAGGGCGATAGCGCGGTTTTTGTGGATGAGGGATTCGAACTGCTGGACCGGCTGGTAGCGTGGTGCAAACGGCACGGCATCTACGTCATCATCGACATGCACGGCGCTCCGGGCGGCCAGACCGGCGCCAACATCGATGACAGTCCCCGCGATGAACCGGAGCTCTTTATGGACAAGCGCAACCAGGACCGGCTGGTGGCGTTGTGGCAAAAAATCGCCGCCCGATACAGCGAAGAACCCATCATCGCGGCGTATGACCTGCTCAACGAACCGTTGCCCCATCGCAGCGGCGCCGCCGCCAGATATCAGGATCAACTGGAACCGCTCTATCAACGCATCACCGCGGCCATCCGCGCAGTGGATCGCAAACACATGATCACCCTGGAGGGCGTCGATTGGTCCAATGACTGGTCCGTCTTTTCAGAACCCTTTGATGATAACCTTTTTTATCAATTCCATTATTACTGCTGGGACAGACCCGATCTGCTCAAAGACATCTCCTATTTCCTTGATAAACGCAACCAGTTCAACACGCCCATCTGGGTGGGAGAAACCGGCGAGAAAGGCAACACGATTTACTGGGGCACCACGCAATATTTCGAGTCCCATAACATCGGCTGGTCCTTCTGGCCGTGGAAAAAGATGGACACGCGCAACACGCCCTATTCCATCCAGCCGCCGGACCTCTGGCACATGGTCATCGAATACACCGCCGGAAAGGGCAAGCACGACCTCATGGTAATGGCGCCGGTCTTCCAGGAACTACTGGAAAACATAAAGCTGGAAAACTGCACCTTTTATCCCGATGTCGTCAATGCGATTTTCAGACGCATCCCCGGCAAAGTGGAAGCCGAAAACTATGGTCATCTGGGATACGGACAATCCTATTTTGTCCACGACACAACCCATCGCTCCGCCCGCTATCGCACGGGAGAACCGGTGCCGGTGCAGCTCATTAAAAATGACAAAAAATCGCGCTTCTCCGAGCAGGGCATCGTCCTGAAAGCCGGGGAATGGAGCAGCTATACGATATCGAGCATGAAAAAGCAGGCCTATGCCTGCAATATTCAGATCAAACCTGAGCGGGCGCCTGTACGCGTCAGCATCGCCGTGGGCGGGCAGCAGTGGCACTTCGCCATCGAGGATCGCGACTGGCAGGTGGTCTCGCCGGGCGTGATCGGTTTCGAAGCCGGAGAAAACCAGGTGAGAATCCAGGTGGAGCTCGGCAATGCCCTCATCGACTGGCTCGACTTCGCCGAACTGCCGCAAGGCCTCTTTTGATGAGAATGATTCATATATCCTTCATGCTTTTGGGATTTATCAGTGAAAAAAGGAGAGCCCATGAAACCACTGCGTACCGTATGCATCCTGGTGCTGTTGTTGACGGTTGTGGCGCTGCTGGCGTGCGCCCCGGGCACCGGAAAATTCACCGCCGCGCAACCGGCCGGATTCTTCAGCGGCGTCTGGCACGGCTGGATCGCCCCCATCTGCGTCATCGTCGGATTGTTCGATCCCAATGTGCGCATCTATGAACCGCTCAACACCGGCTGGTGGTACGATTTCGGATTCTATATCGCCATCATCTCCGGATTCGGCGGATTGTCGCTGACGCGCCGCAAAGGCAAGTGAACCGGCAGCAGGTCACGCCATCAGGCTCTGCTCTGCTTAGCTTAGCTCTGCCCTGCCCTGCCCTGCCCTGCTCTGAATCCGTGCGGGGAAACCTTCACCGGTTCGTCCCATGCGCAGGGTGGCTGGCGTCAAATCGTGGAATTCATGCTGATGAGCGGTGAAGAACAAGGCGTCAAACCGGTTGCGGAACAGTCCAAGATCGTCGCCCTGCCTGAAGCGTCTGGTTTGGATCAGAATTTTCCCAATCCATATAATCCGTCCACCAATATCCGTTATCGGCTTGCTTCTGATGTGCCGATCAGCTTGAAGATTTTCGATCTCACCGGACGGGAGATTACCAGCCTGGCAGAAGGGTTTATGAAAGCAGGATCACATGAGGTCATGTGGAACGCTAGCCAGCAGCCCAGCGGCGTCTGCTTCGTCCGCTTGCAAGCAGGCAGTTTTATCAGTATGAGACGCATCGTTCAGTCATATACCCCA
>DCUM01000253.1 GCA_002327255.1 bacterium UBA2214
TTGTCCTGTTGCGGATTTGCCGGGACGACTTGCCTGTTGCGCGTGTTTTCCTCATTTGAGCAGCATGAGCTTGCGGGTCTGCTGCGTGCCTTGCGCAGACAGCCGGTAATAATAGAGTCCGCTGGTGACCAAAGCGCCATGGTCGTTGGTCGCGTTCCACGGCACGGCATGGGTTCCGGCCGGCATTCTGGCGTTGAGCAGCGTTCGCACCGTTTGTCCCAACGTGTTGACGATTTCCAGTTTCACGTCCATGCTTTTGGGCAGGGTATAGCGAATCAGGGTATTCGCATTGAACGGGTTCGGGTGATTCTGATGGAGTTGAAACTGGGCGGGCGCGGCCGGTTTTTTGGCGACCTGTGTCGCCAGGGCATCCTGCCGGGCCAATTCGGTGCGCAGTTCTTCGTGTTTTGCCTTGATTTCGGTCAGGGTCAAACCGGCCACCGTGGCGTCCGCGCGCACCTCACCGGTCTTAAAGTCAACCAGATTGATCGCTTCAATCGGGTCCGTGGTCAGACAATAGAGTTCCCATTCATCCGCTTCCACGCCATGGGGATCCAGATAGCGAACGATCTTCCAGTCCCCCGTGCACAGGGCCCGGACAAAGTTGGGTTGGCGAACAGAGCCAGGCGCCAGGGGCATCCCCGCATCGATGGCGCCATTGATTCGGTTGTTATACAGGTCGTATGCCTGCTGTGCATCAATGCCCGGATGTTCGCAGAGCGCCGTAATGGAATCGTCGGTCATGAAGAAAACGCCTTTGCGCGGATTCTTATCCGCTCCGATGATTTCTCCATGACTTTCCCCTTTCACCTGCGGGGAGAGATCGGCACCTGCGAACGGTCGCACCACTGCCTGGCCATGGATGGTTTCCATGGCACTGCGCAGGGATTCGAGATCGAATCCTGCAAGGCCCAAAACAGTAGGCGCAAAATCGATCGAGCTGGTGGGTTGTGTGATTTCCCGCATCTCTTCTTTATGGGCGTTGAGCAGGGGAGATGAGACCACCATGGGCACACGAATGGCCTCTTCATAGGCATTGTGCCATTTTTGAATCATACCGCCATGGGCGCCGGCCAATTCCCCGTGGTCGGAGAGAAAAACGACGATGGTGTTTTCGGTGAAATGGTTGTCATCGAGTGCCTGCAGGATGCGGTGAATTTGCTTGTCGACCAGATAGTGGCAGTAGAAATAGAACTGCGCATAGGCCAGAGTCCATGCTTCGGCGTCTTCTCCCTGCATGGGAAAGGATAGCGGGGTGGCGACATCGAGGCCTACCTGTTTGAAGTGGTAATCCATGTTGGCCGCGAAGGCAGTCCCCCACTTGAAGGCGTAATCCAGTTGACAGCGCGGCTTGTTGTCGAGGGACTCGGAATAAGTCCGTGGCAGGGTGCTGTTGTTCTGCGGGAAATCGTCCGGATTCAGCTCAACGACATGGGGACTCTGCACGCCGCCCATCCGGCTGGTCGCGCCCTGAGCGGGAATGGGAGGCGGCGGTGGATACGCGGCCCATGGGACCACGCCGCGGCCGGCGGGCGCATGCCAGTTGATGGGCCAGATGCTGCAGTCGTGCGGATTGAGCAGCGAGCCGACGACGAACCACGGTTTTGGCGAGGTCTCTTCGCGTTTGTTTCGCAGAAATTCGGCGACCTGATCCGCGAACTCGACATCGCGAAACGCGCCCGCATTATCCGCAGGTCCGCCGTGCGGATCGGGATAGGATTTTTCCCACCCGGCAAATCCCCAACGCTCCAGGGATTTGCTCTCCGCGGAAACCTCGGATACGTGCCATTTGCCGTAATAGTGCGTGGAGTATCCCGCGGCGCGGAACCAGTCACCGATGGTCGGCGTGCCGTCCGGGTCCAGCCACGGCACATCTGCAGCGGTTTTGAACAAACCATCCGTCTGGGTGACGCCGGTGACAAAGGGATATTGGCCGGTCATGATGGAGGCCCTGCTCGGCACACAGGCAGCAGAGGCGGTGTAATGTTTTCGCATGACCACGGCATTTTGTCGCAGGCGCAGCATGCCGGGGAAATAACTGGTGAAGGCATTATCCGGGGAGAGCGGTCTGAATCCCAAAATCTCCTTGATGCCCTGGGCCACGCCTTCGTCGGGAGCGTATCCTTCGGGTGGCGTCTGCATTTGGTCGACCATGATCAACAGGATATTCGGAGGCGTTTTCAGGGAAGCCGGGAATGATGCACCCACTCCGGCAAGGGCTGCGGCGGCGAGAATCTTGGGCGGGGTGCCGAGAAATTCCCGGCGGGTCATTTTCTTCATCTTTTATCGTCTCCATGATATTGAAAGTCGTCACAACATGGTAAGCATTTGAAATGTGAAAATCAAGCCCCGCTTTACACGCCAATCCACGCACCCGCGCGGGGTGCGACATACTTCCGGCTGACCACAATCCTCGCTACCTTGTTTCAATCCCCGCACCTACAATCAATTATCAAAATTCATCCATCTCATCAAAATGATTTGTTTTTCAGCCTCATAATGGTTAAAATATCAAAATAGATAGATGCATGAAGAATTAAAAAATGTTAATGATGCCTGCGAGGAAAAAAATGACCAAAAAGGAATTCAAGGATAACCTCGTTCATACACTGAAACAGGAAGTAGCAAATTTATCCTGGAATGAAAAAATATCCCTTGCACACAAAACAATATTAGAGCTGGACGTGGAATCTGATTATGATCAGAGCAACAAGGGAAAACCATGGGCAGATGACGAACTGCGCCTGGTTTTGCAGATGCAGCCCACCAAAGAAAACATGCTGCAGCTCGCAAAAGCTTTTAAAAGAGGATATGGAAGTATCGAACAAATTTATCGTTGGGCATCTGCAGATAAGCAAAAAATAGAAGAAACACGATCCAATGATTCATTCATACATCAGATCAAAAGAATTGCTGCCGAAGTTGGTTGGCGGGCGTCCTGATTTAGCCCTATGTCACAAGCTGCAGGACACCTCCAAGGTTTCCTGTATCTCTTGCATTCAAATTTTACAACCACAATCTGGATGTTCTAAATGAAATCCATCGAAAATAAAACACATAACAGCACCAGTCTCAATACAGCTGTCCGCGAATTTGCTGTCAGCAAAAAATACTTTCACATCCTGGAATTGAAGCAGGCCATGGAAGCAGCCGGAGTTTCCTGTAACCAAGAGAGCATCAAAAAATCTCTTTACAGACTGCATAAATCTGATACCCTGTTCCGTTCTGGAAGAGGCTGGTACTCCACTATCCCACACCCCTTCATCCTCGATACAGAACCCATTCAAAAGATCATGGCTATTATTCGGGAACAATTTCCTTTGCTGGATTTTTCAACCTGGAGCACCCGGCAATTGAGCTCCTATTTCCACCATTTGCAGACCAAATCGCTGCAATTTGTCTATGCAGAAAGAGATAGTTTGTCGCAGGACCTCCATGAGTGAGGACAAACTATCTCTTTCTGCATAGA
>DCUM01000207.1 GCA_002327255.1 bacterium UBA2214
TTTTGGTCACGCCGCCGTAAAAGAGTTGTGTGTCCAGGAACCAGTTGGTATTGGCGAGGTAAATATCGATGTTACTGCTGTTGATGATGCCGGCCGGGTTCCAATAGAGTGCTGCGGCGCCGTCGCTGGTGGCGGTCACGGCGCCGCCGAGCGCGCTCCCGCGCGGCTCGACGCCGATCTGGAGAAAATTGGCCCCCGC
The DNA here is from genome assembly GCA_002327255.1 of bacterium UBA2214. GTDB lineage: Bacteria > Zhuqueibacterota > Zhuqueibacteria > Residuimicrobiales > Residuimicrobiaceae > UBA2214. The sequence goes on from DCUM01000207.1 coordinate 200, forward strand.
CTGGCCGAGATTTCCCTGTGCCAATACCCCCGCGCCATACATGAACACCACAACAGCGAGGGTGAATAGATATCTATTTTTCATGGATCATTCCCTCCAATTAGCGTATGACGGCAAAACGGCCGATTTTTTCACCCAGGACCGATTTGACATGAAAAAAGTAGACACCGGAGGAGACCGGACGGTTTTCCAGGGTCAGCAGGTTCCATTCCTCCCGGCCGGTGCCATTGTTGTGTTCGATCGTTTTAACCAGATCGCCGTCCAGGGAATAGATTTTAATGGAGCAGGACGAAGGCAGGTTCGTAAAAGCGAGGTTGCGCAACGGTTCACCGAAGGGTGAATTGCCCAATCGTGCCTCATCCCAGCGCGCGGAAAGCACATAGGGATTGGGCACCACTTTGATGCGCTCCAGATCGGCCGTTGCTGTCGCCGCCTCGGTACGCGGCTGCAGGGCGATGGCGTTGCTTTGATTGGCGATGTTTTTGAGATCGGAGAGCTTGACGGATTCTTCCAGTTTGCCGGCAGGGTTGAGCCGGTAGGCGGTCAGACAGTAGTAATAGTTGAATCCGTTATAGACCCCGGCGCGGTCGCTATGGGTGTATGCGGCCGGGCGTGCCGTGTGTTCCTCTTTGAACTGCATGGGTATCGTAGCGATCTCCTGCCAGTTGTTCAACAGCGGATCGGTGGTGCGGTAGAGCTTGTATCCCTGCAGATCGTTCGCCGGCGGTTTGGCGACGGGATTGGTGTATTCTACATCGAGGCGGTTGCTCCAGGTCAGTGTGACCTCGCGGTCGGAGGCTGCACCGGACAGATCGGGCGCCGGCACGGTGGCAATTTGAAAATCATCGCCATAGTATTGCCAGATTTTATCCGTGACCGCCAGCAGATCTTCCTTGTTGTCGCCGACCATGACGCCGATGAGGAATTCGACGCGTTGGCCGGGCTCGACGTCGAACGGACCGTTGCAAATGTAAGCCACCATGGCGCCGCCGACGACCTTGCCGGTGCCGTCGGTGATCCGGGTGGTGGCCGGATCGTCATAGTGCGCCCCCTTGATGGGATTGGGGCCGAGATGGAAATAGTCACTGACATGGTGCAGCGGATGGTTGTGGAAATACATGGTATCGCTGGCCATCAGGCTGTAGTGCAGAGAGTCCCACATGGCGTTGTTGACCAGGACTTCATCGACGCCCACATCGATCCAGTGCCAGTCGGTGATGCCCTGGCCATTGGGTGTTTTGAGGAAAGTGACGCCGGCGAGAAAGGGATCGTTCACGCCCCATTCGTTGCTGTAATGGTCCGAGTCATAAAAATAAACCAGTTCTCTGGATTTGTCGAAATCGATGCAATCATCCGCCCATTCATTATAGCTGTTGCCGATGCCGCCGATATCGAGATCGGAGTAGAAATTGAGGTACATGCCACGATGGGCGATGGTGTTGCGGTTTTCAATTTCCAATTTTACGATGACGAATTTATCCGCATCCGGCACCCCCCAGGAATAGATGGATTGATGGACGCGGATGTCCAGCAGTTTGTCTTTCTCTTTATTGTTGTAATAGCGCCAGTTGGTGGAGTCGCTGTAGACGCAATAGCTGTCCTGCTGCGAGACAATCACCGGATTGTCCTGCGCGTCGCGCACCGGCCAGCCCCAATTGGGCCAGGTGGCCGGATTATCGCTCATGGCGATCTGTGCCTTGCCGGCGTTGAAGCCGGCGACGGCATCGAATTCCTCGAAGCGGCCGTCCGCGGCGCTGACGACGTTGTAGGGCACAGCGATCATCAGGCATTGCCGGTACATACAGATGCGGCCGGAATTGATCGGATACTCGATGGTCTTCTCAAACTGTCCGCCATAGGGGTAGAACTGGCCGATATTGGTGGTGAAGAAACCGAGCTTGCCCACATTGTGGGTGGCAAAGGCGCGGTCTTTCAGTCCCGCCTGGATATCGACGACGGAAATCACCAGGACGATCGCCACAAGAAGCGCCAATACTTTAATCTGTTTTTTTACCATGCTTGTCACCTCGCAAATCTTGACCATGAAAGAACGGCGACTACGGCCGCTCAATAAGAGAATCCCAATCCAAAATAGATAATCCGCGGGCTATCCCAGTTCCTCGGATCCGCCGCATATTCTTTTGTCACCCCATAGCTGTAATCCGGTTTGCCGGTATAGGGATCGACGTAGAGCACGTTTTTCCGATCGGTCAGGTTGTAGACTTCCAGGTAGGGCGTCAGGCGCAGGAACCCCAAATCGATATCACGATCGATTTTCAGGTCCAGGGTCCAGCGTTCGGGGAGCCGTGCGTTATTGATTTCATAGGGTTCGGTGGCGCCGCGGACGCCGCGCGTATAAGCCAGGCCGCTTCCGTATTGAAAAATCAACGAGGCGCGCAGCTTTTCGAACCAGGCGACGCCGCCCCATTGGGGTCCTTCATTTTTCGGCACATTGAACGCCAGGTAGGCATTGACCGTATGGCGCTGGTCAAAATCGAGCGGGAAGAATTTGAGCGTCTGGCGGTTGGCCTCTTCGACGCCAACGCGTTCCAGCGGCCCGGAGCTGCTGCCTTCGGCCACCGCATAGGTGTAATTGACCTCTCCGGTCAGGTAACGTCCGTGCATTTTGCGCAGTTGAAATTCGATGCCGTTGTTGTAGGCAAAATCTTCGTTGATGTGCAGACTATAGGTCTCCCAGATGTCCGCCCGCGAACCGGCAAAAAAGGTGCGCGCCCCCACCAGATTGGTGATTTTTTTGCTGTACACGGTGACGTTGAAGAGATAGTCCGCAAAAAACTGATGGCTCACGCCGAATTCATAGGCGACGGTTTTCTCCGGATTGAGATTTGGATTGCCGAAGCGGCCGTTGCCGGTGCGCAAGCCCATGATCATGTTCAAATCGTATTCCTTATCCGTGATGCTTTTGTACATGAACTGGTACTCCGGGCGCTGAAAGTAATGGCCATAGCCGAAATGAAAGACGGTTTTGTCCGATACCGGATAGGAAATGCCCAGACGTGGACTGAGTTGGGTGTGGGTTTTTGCCTGCGTATAGGTTTCCGTACGGCCGTAAAAGACATCATAGGGATTCGGCCAAAACCCGGAATTCGGGTCCATCAGATCAAAGCGCAGTCCGGCGCTGAGAATGATGCTGGAAAAATTGATTTTGTCCTGAATAAATACCGCCGCTTCGAGCGGTTCCCGGGAATAATCATCCTTGACGTGATCATCATAATAGGGATTGGCGATATAGAAGCGTTTGAGATGGTGGCGTCGCAGTTCGAATCCCGCCTTGACTTCATTGCTGGCGTCGGCCTGCCACAACGCTTCGCCCTTGACGCCAAGGGTGGTCTGGTCATCCTCTTCGTAATTGGTGACGCGACTGAAGAGGTAGAATTCCTTGTTGGCGTCAAGCTGGTAGGACGGCGTCAACGCCTTGTAATCAAAGTCGCCGGCATCGTAATGATAGGTGTTATAATAGGCGTTGAGGCTGTAATAGAGATTGGTGGCCAGCGTATGGGTCAGGCCCACTTGCGTCAGCAGCGACCGGGTGCGCGGTTCAAACCAGTAGTCATCGGCTATGTATTTATAGCGATGACTATAGTTTTTTCGCTGACCGTTGGAGAGATTGACGCCGATATTGAATTTCATATCTTTGATGTGGCGGTCGGTCAATTTGACGAAGAGATTGCCCTCGCGGCGATAGCCCCATGGCAGATAATTGTCGCGGTCGTCATAGCTGCCGGAGAGGAAAAAGTTGGTTTTGGCAAAGAGGCGGCCGCTGAGACTGCCGCGCGCGATGGTGCGGTTGTAATCGCTGCTGGGCTGCTCGAGGCCGATGCCGGAACCTTTGACGTTGAGTTCGGCGCGCAGACGATCACCGCCCTCCTTGGTGGTGATGTTGATGATGCCGCTCATGGAATTGCCGTACTCGGCGCTGTAGGTGCCGCTGATGACCTGCATTTCGGCGATGGCATCGCGGTTGATGATTTCGGAGGAGTTGATCTCGGAGAAGAGCGGGTCCACCAACGGTATGCCGTCCATGTAATAGGTGACCTCACCGGCGCGGCCGCCGCGGATATGCAAGCCGCCGGAACTGATCACGCCGGCCTGAATTTGCAGCACATCACTGACCGTTGTCATGGGCAGGGCGGCGATATCGCTTTCCTTGATGGTGCGTGACGTGGCGGTGATGTCTTTTTCGATCACCGGCCGTGTGCCGATGATTTGCACCGCTTCGGACGTCAGCGTCGTCTGCGTCAGCGCAAAAGTAAGTGTGGCGATGCGGTTGGTGGCAACGGACAACTGCTCCATCCGCATCGGACTGTAGCCGAGCAATTTGGCCTGTACATTGTAGGAACCCGGGGGAACCTGGAGAATGACGAAATGGCCCTCTGTATCGCTCACCGCACCCAGCGTCGTGCCTTCGACGATGATGTTGGCGCCGATCAATGGTGCCCTGGTTGCCTTGTCGACTACGGTGCCGCTGATCTTGCCGAAATTGGCGGCAAACAGCGACACGGCCGGCATGAGGATGGCTGCTGCGGCCACGATGATTATCCTTTTTACCATGCATGCCTCCTGAAGAAAAATGAATCGGATGACGAGCGCCGATGGCACCTCACGGACTGCCATACCGGACGATCCAGTTTGGGAGTCTGTGATTCGCAATGCGGCGAATTCATAACGAATTTATCGATGCCCGGGTTGCGCGATTGGTTCTCACTTTTATGCCTTTCCGAAAACGGACGGCTTCCGGGAAGTTGATGAATGGCTCTGTTGAGGTCACGAAGGGCTGTGATTTCGCACTACCCGTCATTTAGGGTGTAAAATAATTCACTGATGATTCAAGTCCGGCAGGCTGTCAGTGCCAATTCAAGAGGACCGGTGGAATCAGCAGCAGCAATGCCAGAATGAAAAAGAAAATTTGTATCGGCAGCATCCATTTGAACCATTTATCCCAGGTGATGCCCGCCAATCCGAGAACCCCCATGGTGACGCCGGAGGTGGGCAATACCGGTGTTATCCAGCCTTCGCCGAAGACGAAAGCCAATACGGCCGTTTGCCGGGAGATGCCGATGACATCGGCCAGTGGCGACATGACCGGCATGGTCAGCGCCGCCTGTCCGGAACCGGAATGGACGAAAAAGTTGATGATGGCCTGGGTGACGAACATGGATTGTGCGGCGAGAATGGGGTGGAGGTGCGAAATGACGCCGGCGAGGTAGTAGAGGATGGCATCCAGGATTTTGGCGTCCGAGGCGATGACCAGGATCGCGCGCGCGCAGGCAATGATCAGCACTACCCCCACCATATCCCTGGCACCGGCCTTGAGGCTGTCGGTTATCCGGGTCACCGATAATCCGCCGATGATGCCGGCGATCAATCCGGTGCCGAGAAACAGCGCCGCTATTTCAATGATAAACCAGTGTAATTTCAGCACGCCGTAAACCAGCAACAACACGGCGAACAGGAAGGAGCACAGGACCATTTTATGGCGAATGGTGAAGGGTTCTTGCTTCTCCTGGTTGAGATGCAGCGTCCTGCGGCGCTCCTGATCCTGTTCATAGACGGGGCTTTTCCGGGGATTCGCTTTGATTTTCCTGGCATAGAGCACCACAAACAGCGTCATGAAAAACGTGCTGAGTACCCACACGAAAATGCGATAGGGCATGCCATTGGAGAGCGGCAGTTCGGCGATGCTGGAGGCGATGCCGACCGTGAAGGGGTTGATGATGGCGCCGGCAAATCCGGCCGCGGCGCCCAGAAACGGTATGGCAGTGCCGACGATGGAATCGTATCCCAGTGACAAAGCCAAGGGGATGAAAATCAGCACGAAGGGCAAGGTCTCTTCGCACATGCCAAAGATGGTGCCCCCCAGGGAGAAGATCAGCATGGTGATGGGAATGAAATATTTTTGCAGATGGGGTTTTTGTGCAAATCGAAGCGCGAGCCGTTGCACCGAGACATTGATGGCACCGGTCGCCTGGATGACGGCAAAGGCCCCGCCGATGATGAGCAGGAATACGATAATGTGGGCGGCTTCGATGAAACCCTTGACCGGCGCGGTGAGGATGGCGCTTATTCCCTGCGGCTGCGATGCTACGAACTCGAAGGAGTCGGCCAGCACCAGCGTCTTGCCCTCTCTTTCCTGACGTTGATACTCGCCGCCCGGGATCACCCAGGTCATCACGGCCACCGCCGCGACAATGGCGTAGATCATAAAGAGCGTATTGAAACTGAATGAGGTTTTCATGTGCGTATTTTCTGCCGTTAGTTCATCGTAAACGTTTCGCCCTCGGTCAAAACATGCATGCGCACGCCTCTGCCGCGCAGCAGGCCGTTGCCGTCGATGGAGAGAGCATGCGCCTTGCGGGCGTCGTAAATCAGCACCGTGCCGATGCCGTAGACGACAAAATGGTTGTCCGGATGCAGTAAAATGGCAGTGGATTCATCGATGCCGATGCCCAGCCACTCAGGATGTTCCAAAATGCAACTGATGAGCCGGTTGTTGCGCTTGCGTTTGACAAAGTGCTGGTCGATGATCGCCTGGTCGACGAATCCGAATCCGGATTGGGTCTCGATATTTCCCGATTGGATAGTAGAGAAGGAATCCGTGCTGTCTTTGTGGACAAGTTCGTTGCCGGTGATCATGATCCGGCTCATCACCGCCGCGCCGGCACTGGTGCCGCCAATGATGCCGCCGTTGGCATAGATCGTCCGGATGGCGCTCTCCGCGCGCGTCCCGCCGAGGCGCTGCATCAGACGCTGCTGGACGCCGCCGCTGAAAAAGATACCGCGGCAGCGGTTGATTTGGGCGAGCGTCGAATCGGCGTTGGCGGCATCAGGCGTCTCAATATGGAGCCAGGATACATCGGTTGCGCCGCTGTTACGGAATTCCTTCACCAGGCGCGACCCGGCTTCAAACGGCTCCGCGCTGGCGGCAGTGATGACGAGAATGGGGCCGTTGTCGCAGAGAGCGACGAATTTTTGCAGGGCAGCCACAGGCCGATGGCCGCCGCCGACGATCAACAGATATCCTTTTTTTGATACGCCTGAACAGTGGCAGAGCGATAAGGATAATAAAATCAGTACGATCCCAGACAACTTGGTCCTGTGTCGCATGGCTACTCCGCTTGAATCAGTCTCATCAAAATTTCCGCGCCGGTCTCCATATCGCGCAGGGAGATGTTTTCCTCGGTCGAGTGGGCGTTGCTGGCGCCGATGCCGAGATTGACGGTATGGATGCCATGCGCATAAAGCGCATTGGCGTCACTGCCGCCGGAATAAACCATGGGATTGGGCTGCAGGCCGAGTGCCTCATAGACCTTGTGCAAGCGCTGAATGACAGGGAGTTCCTCGGTCAGCCTGAATCCCATAAATCCGATCTGAAAAGAACGTTCACAGGCTCCGCCGGAATGCTCACAGGCTTGCTCGCAGTGGCGTTCGAGTCCTGCGCGAATGGCTTCGATTTCCTGCATTTGAAAGGAACGAAATTCGCCGGTGATGGAGACCTGATCCGGCACCACATTATCGGCGCTGCCGCCATGAATGGTGCCGATGTTGGTTACGGTATTCTGGTTGAGTCTGCCGACCGGGAAGCGATTGATGACCGACAGCGCCATGGTCAAGGCGTTGATGCCTTTTTCCGGCGAAACGGCAGAGTGGGCTGCCCGCCCTTTGAAAATGAGTTTAAAATCCATGGCCGTCGGCGTTTCCGCAACGTAGGAACCGGGGCCCGCCGAACAGTCGAAAACATAGGCCTCCCTGGCGGTCAGTTGATGAACATCGAGCGCGACCGCGCCCAACATGCCCAATTCCTCCGCGGCCGAAAAGACAATTTCGAGCGGGCGATGACTCAGTTTGTTATGCCGGATGTGCTCCAGTACATGCAGAATCAGCGCCATGCCGGCGCGATTATCTGCTCCGAGAATAGTGCGGCCGTCGGAGCGAATCACGCCGTCTTGATCAATGACGGCCTCAATACCGGCGGTGGAACGGACCGTGTCCATGTGGGCCAACAGCAGCAGGGGGGAAGTATGCGCGCTGTTGGTGGCGGGGATTTTAGCGATCACGTTGCCGGCCGTGCCATTTATTTTTGAGGCGGCGTCGTCCTCATGGACCTGCACACCCCAGGCGTCCAGCGTGGCCATGAGATGGTCGGCCATGGCCCGTTCCTGCAAAGAGACGCTGTCGATCCTTATCAGTTGCAGAAAAAGATCGAGTAATCGATGATTTGCCATAATATGGTTTTCCACCCTATGGAACGATGAAGAAGCGTTCGTCCTTGATATTGTCCTCGATGTTTTCCAGCGCTTTGAGTGTGCGTTCCCGGTCTCTGAAATTCAATTCGGTGATGATGGCATTGATCAGAACCGTGATCGCGCCAACCGAGTTGCTGAACATGAGATTATCGGTCTTGATTTGAAAGGTGTACGTTGCGTGATTGCGGATGGGGGCTATTTTTTTATCGGTAAAAGCGATGCTGGAGAGACCCTTTTGTTTCGCCAATGCGATGGCTTCCACCGTTTCACGTGAATACGGCGAGAAGCTGAAAGCGATCAAGAGATCATCGGCGTTCATGTGAGCCACCTGCTCTTTGAAGCGCAGGTAATCCAAAGACATATGATGCGCCGGATAATGATAGAGACAGAGCAGAAAGGTCATGAGTTGAGACAAAGCGGCGGAAAGTTCGAGTCCGAGACAATAGATATTTTTGGCCTGGATGATGGATTCAACCGCCTGTGTGAATTTGTTTTTATCGATATACTGCAGCGTCTCCTGGATATTCGTGATGACATTTTGCGCGACCAGTGTGACGCTGTCAATGCGGTTTTCCTGCTCGGAAGTGGCGACTTTGTATTTTTCGGTAGGGGAGAGTTGGTCGATGAGGCTGGAGGAAAATTCTTCTTTCAATTCTTTAAAACCGGTATAGCCGATCAGCTGGGCGAATCGTACTACGGAGGCTTTGCTGACGCGCGCTTGCTGGGCAATATCCTGAATGGACAGCAAAGCCACCAGAGTCCTGTTTTCGAGAAAGAATTCCGCCACCTTTTTCTGATTCGGCGGCATGTCCGGCAACGCCCGATAGATGGCTTGTTCCAGTTTTTGTTTTGGGCTCATCAAAAGTACTTGTAATTTTAATTTCATTATCCCATTCAATGAAACTATTGTTTCATTGAAATATGCAATCTTGTGATGAAAAAGTCAAGACTTTTCTGCATTTATTTTTTGTGCCTTCTCTTTTGCCTCGACGCTCCCGCGCGGCGCGGCGCCGCCACAAGATCCGGTAAGCCCCATCGACAAATTGCTTGAAAATCTCGCGAAATAGTCTTATCTTCCCTGCAATAGGGGGGTGAGTCTTTCTGGGCAGGTTTTTGACGGGATAAAAAATGGTACAGCGCATAGTCGCTCTCATGTGTAAAGAATTTGTTCACATCCGGCGCGACGGACGCAGCCTGCTCATCCTCTTTCTCATGCCGCTCCTCATGATTCTCCTCTACGGCTATGCCATCAACTTTGATATCAAGGAGTTCAAAATCGGTCTCCTTGATCAGGATGCAACTTCCGCCTCGCGCATGCTGGTTGACAAGCTGACCCGTTCCAATTACTTCAAAATCGCACATACCCTGTCAGATCGCGCAGAGATCGAGCGGCTCCTGAAGCGGCGCGAGGTGCAGGCGGTTCTCATCATTCCCCGGGGCTATGGCAAGGAACTGCAGCGCCACGCCGGCAGCGACATCCAGCTGGTTGTTGATGGCAGCAATGCCAATACCGCCTTGATCGCCGGCAGCTATCTGCAATCCTTTTGCGTCGCCTATTCCGCGCCGCTCGACGACGCCAGCCTGCAACCCGCCATCGGAATCAGGCCCCGGATTCTCTATAATCCCGATTTGAAGAGCACGGATTTCATCGTCCCCGGATTGAGCGTGGTGATCATGATGATGATCTGCACGCTGTTGACGTCGCTCTCCATCGCCCGGGAACGCGAATCGGGTACCATGGAGCAAATCCTGGTTTCTCCGATCCATCCGCTCGAGATCATCATCGGCAAGGTCGCGCCCTACATCCTGTTGGCGCTGCTGGATGCCGCCAGCATCATCGCTTTCTCCGTGGTACTGTTCCAGGTGCCCTTGCGTGGCAGTGCGTTGCTGCTTCTGCTGCTCTCCATCTGTTTCATCTATGCGGCGCTCAGCATCGGCGTTCTCATCTCGTCGCGCGCCCGCTCGCAACAGACGGCCATGATCGCCGCCAATGTGACCTTCGAGCTGCCTTCGTTGCTGCTGTCCGGTTTCATCTATCCCATCAGCTCGCTGCCCATTGTGCTGCAGGTTGTTTCCCATCTCATTCCCACCCGGCATTTCATCCTCATCAATCGCGGCATCATGCTCAAAGGCCTCGATTTTTCCTTCTTTTATACCGAGACGCTCTTCCTGCTCCTGTTTGGTTCGCTGCTCCTGGCCCTGAGCGTTTTACGCTTCAAGACGAATCTGGAGGAGTAGGCGTTGGGAAAAATCAAACATCTGATTCAAAAAGAATTTTTACAACTGCGCCGCGACCGCACCACCTTGTTGATCCTGCTGAGCATGCCGGTCCTGCAATTGCTGCTTCTCGGTTATGTCGTTTCCGCCGAGATCGATGATATCAGGGTGGTGATCTGCGATCAGGATGACACGCCATTGAGCCGCGCGATCGCTCATAAACTTGACGCCAGTCCCTGCTTTGGCCGCATTTTCCACGTAAACACCCCGGGAGCTGTTCAGGCTTGTCTTGATCGCAGCGAGGTGGAGGCGGGGCTGGTGATCCCGGTCCATTTCTCTGCGCACGCCCGCACGGGCAGGCCGGCTGAAATCGCACTGCTGCTCGATGGCCAGGATGTCAACACGGCTACCATCGCGCTCGGATATCTCAACGGCCTGCTGGCTGAATTCACATCCGAGCAGATGCACGCCAACGTCAAAATGCTGGCGCAAGCGCCGCCGCCGCAAGCCTTGCGTGCCAACTTTTTGGTGCGCTACAATCCCAATCTGCAAAACAGCGCTTTTATGATACCGGGTATTATTGTTTTTCTACTGACGCTGGCGACTTCCGGTCTCAGTGCGGCGGCACTGGTGCGCGAACGGGAAATCGGCACCATGGAGCAACTGCTCGTTTCACCGTTGAAAAAATATGAAATCATACTCGGGAAAATGATCCCCTTTGCGGCCATCGGCCTGGCGGAACTCTTCATCGGGGTGACGGTTGCCAAACTCTGGTATCACATCCCCATCGCCGGAAATCTGGCGCTGCTGACGCTTTTCACGCTCATCTATCTCTTTACTTCCCTGGGATTGGGCCTGCTGATCTCGGCGTCGGCCAGCACCCAGCAACAGGCACTCTTCATGAGCTGGTTCGTCATGCTGTTTGTCCTGTTGATGTCCGGCTTTATGTTTCCGATCGAAAATATGCCCCATTGGGCGCAACAGTTGACCTATCTCAATCCCATGCGCTACCTGATGGTGGTGACACGTGAATTGCTGATCAAAGGATCCGGGATCCGTGAACTCTATCAGCAGGGTATCGCTCTGCTCCTTTTGGGCGGCTTTATCTTCACCATCGCATTGCTGAGATTTCAGAAGAGGAGCGTCTGATGAGACGACCGCACAGACGGGATCGCTTTCCGGCGCCAGCCATCGACAAATTTCTCTACCTGGCGCGCGCGCTGCACGATTGCCAGTCGCGCTGTGTCCTCACCTTTTCCGGCTCTGTGGACATCGACCGGCTTGCTCAGGCCATCCGCCTGAGCATCGCTGCCACGCCCATCCTCGGATGCCGTTTCGTGGCACATCGCTGGCGTCCCTATTGGCAGCTGCAAGAGGAGCCGGAACAGATCGCCCAATGTCCGGTGTGCTATCCGGAAAATCTCGAACGGGAACAACAACAATTCCTTGCCGGGGCGATGGATCCCTGCCGCGATGCGCTGGTGCAGATGCGCCTCTTTCGCACAGACCATGATATTTTATGTCTAAAAATGCATCATATGACCGCGGATGCAGGTGGAATGCTCGAATTCATCCGTTTGCTCGGCCGGCTCTACCACCGGCTGGCCGATCCGGAGGCGCCCAGCGATGACATCGATTCCCTGAAATCGCGGGGACAATGGCAGGCGCTGCGGCAGGCGGGTGCAAAGGCTTTGTTGCGCGGGTGTCTCAGTTACCGGTTGCCGCGAGCCGCATGGGGGCTTGCGGCGCAGGAGAATGAATGCCCGGAGAAAAGTTTTGCGTTGCGGCGCTTTTCCGCAGGGCACAGCGCCGCGATCAAGGCCTATTGTCAGGCACAGGGCGTGAGCATGGACAGCGTGCTCCACGCCGCATTCTATCATGCCCTTTTCGAGTTGCTGGATCCCCCGCCGGGATTGTCGCTGCCGATACAGGCAACGATCAATTTGCGGCGCTATTTACCCGGCACCCGTGCTCATTCCATCTGCAATCTGGCGGGCGTTTATTTCCCATCCATAACCAGTGAACCTGGCGCCACTTTTGCAAGCACACTGCGGCGCGTTCATGCTGTTCTCGAACGGGAAAAATCCCGGCAATCATGGTTGGGCGGCGCCCTTCTCCTTGAATCAGCTTTTGCATTGGGTTTTGCGCCGGCGCAGGCCATCGCCGGTTACTTGCGACAGAGGAAAATCAGCTCCTCCCGCCTGCATCCTTTTTTTGCGAATATAGGCAACATCAAGCAGGAACAGATCGAGTTCGGCGATGTGGCGCTCAGCGACATCGCCCTCTTTGGCCCGGTTCCCTATCCGCCTGCATCCATTGTATCGGTGCACAGTTTTCAAAATGCCTTGATGGTCACCACGGGATTCTGCCATAGCGGCGGCGGAGAAAACCCGTACGAAAAGTTGCTGGATTTGTACGTTGCGACCCTGTCACGCTTATGATGCCGCTTCGTGGTCATCCGTATGAACCCATCCACCCGGATTTTACGGGGTTATCACTGCCGGCCAATCTGACACGAAATCCGGGGATGCGTGATGGCTTTGCACCATCACTTGACGGCAGGATCGCTTCATCCCCCGGTGAAGGCCCTGTCGTGTCATCTTGCTGCTTCAGACACACTGGCGCGTTTTTTAGCTTGTTTTATTCTGATAAACTGGTAACTTTTATTATTGACATGATCCACTCAGAAACCGTCGCTAAAACCGTGACGTATAACTGTGAGGTGCCTTGATGCGTCCATTCCGTCATTTGACCCGGGAAGAGATTCAGCAGGCCACCCGGCAAGCCTGCCGCGCACAAGACTGGCAGAAAATTCGCGTCGACCCGGCATTCGATGTCAATCGTCTGCAGGACGTTCATTTCCTCGGTGCGGTTACCATCGGCAAAAACGCCGGTGTCATCACCGTCGGGGAGATCCAGCGCCCGTGCGGCATCCATCATGCCATCATCAGCGACTGTGATATCGAGGATGATGTCCTCATCTCCGGGGTCCATGACGCCATTCACAATTACCGCATCGGCGCCCGCAGCGTCCTGTTGAATGTCCATGCGCTGATCGCCGATCAAGCGGCCGCCTGTGGCTGCGGCGTCAAAGTGAGTGTGTTGAATGAAGCGGGGGGAAGGGAAGTCACCCTTTTCCCCGGACTCAACGCGCAACTCGCCTATCTGCAGGCCATTCACAAACATGATGCACCCTTTCAGGGCGCCCTCGAACAGCTCCTCCGTGACCAGATAGAAGCCATGCGCTCCGCCAAAGGGATCATTGCCGATCATGTGCAAATCTGCGATGCGGGTGTCATCAAAAATGTTCATATCGGCGCGCATGCGGTCGTGCACGGGGTCAGCGAACTGAGCGATGGCACGATCCTGAGCTGCCCGGAGGACCCCGTCTTCATCGGCCCCAATACGATCTGCAGGTCCTTCATCATTTGCGAAGGCGCGCACATCAGCGATGGCGCGGTGCTGGATCATGTTTTCGTCGGACAGGCGTGCCGGGTGGGAAAAACCTTCTCGGGTGAAAATACCCTGCTCTTTGCCAACTGCGAGGCGTTCCATTCGGAGGCCTGTTCCATTTTTGCCGCTCCCTATTCGGTGACCCACCATCGCTCGACGCTGCTCATCGCCTGCCTCTTTTCGTTCTATAATGCCGGCAGCGGCAGCAATCAGAGCAATCACATGTACAAGCTGGGACCGGTGCATCAGGGCGTCCTGGAACGCGGCTGCAAGACCGGCTCTTTCAGCTATCTGCTGCTCGAAAGCCACATCCCCGCCTTCACGGTGATCATCGGCAAACATATGGCCAATTTCGATCTCGGCGATTTCCCCTTCTCCTATATTGCGGATGAAGGTGGCAGGTCGATGATCATCCCCGGCAAAAACCTCTTCTCCATCGGCACGGTGCGCGATGCTGCCAAATGGCCGGCAAGAGATCGCCGCAAAGCGCCGCTGAAACGCGATCTCATCCACTTTGACGTCTTTTCGCCCTACACCGTTGCAAAGATGCGCCGCGGACGCGATACGCTGCAAAAGCTTTATGCGGAAACACCCAAAGAGAGCGACAGCCTCCACCTCGGCGGCGCGGTCATAAAACGGCTCCTGCTGCGAAAAGGGGCGAAATATTATGAATTGGCCATTGACCGTTATCTCATCGGCAAGCTCCTCAGCGCCATTGAGGTCAACCTCGATGCAGGCCTGACACTGGAAGCAGCCCTGGCCGCCCTGCCGGAGGCAAAACCCCTGCAGCAGCCCGATCACTGGCTCGACATCGCCGGCGTTCTGGTGACGGGGGAGAGGTATCAACAACTGATGCATGATGTGAGCGATCGCTCCATCACTACCCTGGAGCAGTTACTCGACCGCCTCACCGGGCTGCATGCGGCCTATCAGAGTGACGAATGGAGTTATATCTGCCATGCCTTCGCACAGGAATATGGCATATCCCTTCATGCGCTGCAGGCGGCACCCTTGCGGGAACTGGTGGAACGCTGGCAAAACGCCGCCTCCTCACTCCAGGCGCTGATCCTGGCCGACGCCAAAATCGAGTTCGCCGATTTTGCGCACATCGGCTACGGGTTGACGGCTGCTGCAGGGGAAAAAACAGAGGATTTCATTCAGGTCCGCGGCAGCCTGGAGAGCAATCGCGTCATTCAACAGTGCGAAGAGGATGCAGCGGCCATAAAACGCAGATCGCAGCATATATTGCATTTGTTGCGCAACGATTGATTGGGTACGTAACCTCAACCGAAAGGAATGTCCATGACACGAGAAGAAATTACCCGCAGGGTGATCGCTGTAACCGCCCGTGAATTGGGGAAAAAGCCCGAAGAGATCAAGGAACCGCATCATTTTGCCTTCGACCTCGGTGCTGACTCGCTGAAATCCATCGAGCTGGTGGCGGCATTTGAAGAAGAGTTCGATTTGAATCTCAACGAAGAAGAGGCGCTCAAAGTACAGACCGTCGGCGCTGCCATCGACTTTTTCGTGCAACTGCTGCCCGAATAGTTCGCGCGGCAAAAACCGAATGTACCGTCTAGACCATGGAGGTCGTTCATGAAACCTTATCCCCTCGTGCACGTGCAAGAACCCAATTTGCTCAAGGATACCTTTCCATACACGCTGCCGCCGCTGATCAAATTTACGGATGATATCATCGAAACGATCGATGGCAAGCAGGTTCATTTCGACCCTCGTTCGGCGGTGACGCGCGATATCCACATCACCGACACCACTTTCCGCGATGGACAGCAATCGCGGCCGCCCTATACCAGAGAACAGATGGTCAAGACCTATGAAATGCTCTCGCGATTGGGGGGACCCCAGGGTGTCATCCGCCAGACAGAATTTTTCCTCTACACCCAAAACGACCGCGATACGGTGGATGCCTGCCGCAATCTCGGACTGAAATATCCGGAAATCACCGGCTGGATCCGCGCCAACAAGGCGGATTTTCGCCTCGTCAAGGAGATGCAGCTTAAAGAGACCGGCATGCTCACCAGCGCTTCGGATTATCACATTTTTTACAAGCAGAATCAGACGCGTCAGGAAGCCATGGATCAGTACTGCGAGGTGGTGGAAGCCGCGCTGGAAGCAGGCATTCGTCCGCGCTGCCACCTCGAAGATGTCACCCGTGCCGACATCAAAGGATTCGTCCTGCCTTTTGTGCAGCGGCTGGAAAAGATGACGGAGAGCCTCCCTGAAAACAGCAAGGTGAAAATTCGCCTCTGCGACACCATGGGATTCGGCATCTCCTATCCCAACGTTGAGGAGCCGCGCTCCATCCCCAAATTGATCTATCGTATGAAGGAAGAATGCGGCGTCAGCGCGGAGCGGCTGGAATGGCATGGACATAACGATTTTCACAAGGTTCATATCAATGGCGCCAATTGCTGGGTCTATGGACTCAATGCCGTCAACACGACGTTGTTCGGTTTTGGCGAACGCACCGGCAATCCGCCTCTGGAGAGCGCGGTGATGGAATACGTGGCGCTCAAAGGGGGACTCAACGGTGTCAATCTGGCGGTGATCACGGAGATTGCCGAATATTTCACCAAAGTGATCGGCGCGCCCATTCCCGCCAATTATCCGTTCGTCGGCAAGGATTTCAATACCACACGGGCGGGCATTCACGCCGGCGGTTTACGCCGCAATGAGGAAATCTATAACATTTTTGACACCACCGCGCTGCTGAACCGACCACCGCGCGTCGCCATCACCGACAAGTCCGGCACCGATGGCGTGGCTTTGTGGGTGAACGATTTCCTCGGCCTCAAAGGAGAGCAGCAGCTCACCGTCATGAAAGTGGCAAAAATACAACGCTGGGTGATGGATCAGTACGAAAAGGAGAAGCGCCTCACCACCATCTCCGATGAAGAACTTGAGGCGCAAGTCAAATTGCACTTTCCGGAGTTGTACGCACAGGCAACAAATAAAAAAGCATAATACAGGGAGAAATCGGGACAGCGGGAGGGATGAAGCGCGCGGTTACTTTCAGGGAGTCCCTATGGATATCGAGTTACACCACTGGCGCAAAGACTGGATGATGATGGGTGCTTTCTTCACCACGGAACAGACCGGGGAGATCTACAGCCGCTTGACGGCCCTGAAGCCGCTGCATCTGGCTTTTTGTGCACTGGAAAGCAGATTTGCACGCAGCGGCGGGCTGGCCGCCGTCACCGCGAAAGAAATACCCTTTCTCAAACACATCAACCATTTTAAAAAGGCGTGCCTCATCTCTCCCTGCTATCCCACCATCATGAGCGCAGCACCGCTGCAGAAATCAGAGATCGCATTCGCGGTACCTTTTGCCGGTAAAAGTGTCCCGGTCCAGGTCTACACCTATCAAAATGAGTACCAGGAGCCGCAGCCGGGCACGGTGATGGAGTATTTCATCAGAGCGCCGGGCTTTTTCGAGGCGCAGAACCGGCTCAAAGATCCCTACCTCTATTATGCGGATGATCCGCTGAAAAACGATGCCGCCCTGCGCGAGAACGCGCTCTTCTATGTCGCTGCGGTGCCGCATCTGCTCGCCGCCATCGGCTGGCGCACAGATACCATTGTGCATGCCCAGGACTGGCAAGCCGCCCTGATCACCCTCACGGTTAAACAGGCGATGTGCGACGAAAATCCGTTGCTCCAGGCCGCGGCGGTTGTGATCACCATGCATAATCCCTACGACAGCTATTTCCCGGCGACACAGCTGGACAAAATTCTCACTCCGCCGCTCAGAAAGCGGGTGGCGGAGACCAAAATCGAAGGCTGGACGGCCTTTGAGATCGGTCTGGCGCTGGCGGACGGCCCCACGGCGACCGTGAGCGAGCACTTTGCGAGGGAACTGGCCAGCGACCCCATCCAGGTGGAGCACTTTGCGCCCCATCTGCAGACGTCATTCCGGCGCGGCACCGTCCGGGGCGTCAACAACGGCCTCTTTGTCCCCTTTTCGCCCGATTTTCCACTACGGGAACAGCATACCCTGCAGCAGATCGCAGAGATAAAACAGCACAAGAGAGAACAACTCTTGAAGATTCTCGCTACCTATACACCACCGCAACGATTCGGTGAACTCTCCTATCAGGGGCAATCCATTTTGACGCTGCCCGATGCCATTCCCATCCTGTTCATGAACGGAAGACTCGACCCGGTGCAAAAAGGCTATGACGTGCTGCTGCGCGCGGTTGAACGCTTTGGCCGAGATGAAATCAAACTCGTGTTGGCGCCCATGCCCGTGCAGGAAGAAGATCTCGACCTTTTTCATCAAATCGCCAGCAAGTGCCGCGGCGATATCACCGTTTTTCCCATCCGCATGGAAAAAGGCTTTCAGGAACTGTTGAGCGGCAGCACCTTCGGACTCATGCCTTCCATCTATGAGCCCTTTGGCGCCGCACTCGATTATATGGCAAATGGCACCGCTGTAATTGCCCGTAATACGGGCGGATTGACAGATCAGATAATAAATGAAGTTAATGGCCTCTTGTGGCGTGAGGTTCCGGATCACTATACCGCCGCGAACATCAAAGCCTTTGCAGCAGGCGCCCGGGTGGTGCAGATGCGTAAATTCAATCCCTGGATGGGGGATATGATCGACGCTCTTCACCGGCGGCTGCTGGAGGCCAAAGTGTTGTACCAAATGCAGCGCCAGGTTTATCACAAAATCATCCGGCAGGGGTTCCTCCAGGCCGGTAAATTTTCCTGGGAAAAAACCGCCCGGCAGTATGGAAAAATATACGCCTGTGTGCGCCGTTAACAACCAGGCAGAGGTATAACCGGCACTGTGCTTTCGCTGACTCGTCATATCATCCCCGCGCTGGTGGGTCCTTCTTCGTGTTGGGCGCGTTATCCCCGCATTGTGGGCGCCAAGGGGGCCCGTCTGGCGCAGCTGCAAAGGATGGGCTTGCGGATTCCCCCCTTTTTCATCATCACCACAACGGCCTTGTCCCATTTCAAGCGGCGTGAAGATCTCGCTGTGGCGATTGAACGGGCATGCACCGGCCTGCAGAAGAAATTCCCCCACTTTGCTTTTTCCGGCGAATGGGCCGTGCGTTCTTCCGCTGCCTGTGAGGACCAGCAGGCGCACTCCTTCGCCGGACTCTTCGCGACGTTCCTGCGCGTACCCAGCGCGGAACTTTCGCAGCGGGTCGTCGCGTGTTGCCGCTGCGTCGATTCGCCGCGCGTGCGGGCCTATGCGGAGGGCGGCGATCTTGGGGCGCGTCCGATCTCGCTGGCGGTGATCGTGCAGGCGATGGTGCAGCCGCACTATGCCGGCGTTCTCTTCACAGCGCACCCGCTCACGCACGACAGACGCAACTGGTATGCCGAAGTCGTTCCATCGCTCGGCGAGGCATTGGTGAGCGGGGAGGCTGCACCCGTGCAGATAGACATCGACGCCACCACCGGTCAAATCTTCTTTTCGCAACCCATCGGCCTGCCGCTGGCTGTCGTGCACCACCTCAGGGAGCAAGCCGCACAAATTGAACTGTTCTATAAAAGCCCGCAGGATATTGAATTTGCCGTACAAAACGACACCCTGTTTCTGCTGCAGACCAGGCCCATCACGCATCCTTTCGCGCGTGAGCGCATCATTCAGGATCCGGATGGCACACGCTATTCGGATTATTTCTTCGCCGAGCGCTTTGTGGAGCCCCTGTCACCCCTGGGATGGTCGATACTGGCGCAGGCGATTGAACAAACCGCTTTTCGGGATCCGCTGCGTTTTCTCGGTTATGATGAGCTGGCTTCGTCTGAAAAACCGCTTCTGCGGCTGATCGAAGGCAGACCGCATGCCAATTGGGACGCTTTTCGCAAACTCTTTTTGCTCATCCCGGCCAGCTTGTTGCCTGCGGACAAACGCCTGCTCTTCAAGCGCGGCGACTGGGCGCACGGCCTCTTTGCGGAGCGCATGCGACGTATTCCGTATTTGTTGGTCCGACTCGCTTTTCGCGATGACAACTGGATTCCCGCGCGGCATCTTGAAAACTGGCGTCTTTTCGAAAACAGCTCCTCGCCCGATTTGCAGACTCGACCCCGGCTGCAGGAAATGGCGACATTGCAACGCTCTGTTCATCAATTGCTCTCCCTGCACCGCTGGAGCCTGCTTTTTGCTGATTTTTTTTATAAACTGTTGCAGGAATTTTCCAAACGATTCGTCAAGGACGAAGGCAACTCCTGCGATCAGTTGCTCATGGGATTACCGGAAAACAAGACGACACAGATGAATCTGGATCTGACGCAGCTGCCGATCGACCCGATTCCTGCCATGAATCCCGCCTGGGAGCAGTTTTTCAGACAATATGGACATCGCAGCGCCTCTCTGGATATCGCACAGCCCACCTGGCGTGAAAATCCACTGCAGATAATGGCCTCTTTGCGTCTGCACCAAGATAATGGCGAAAAAAGACCACGAGGCGGCGCGTGGAACGACGCAGAGGAGAGATGCCGGCAACGACTGATGAGCGCCTATCCGCTTGTTGTTGCCCTTGCATTAAATAAATGCTTTATGTATATTCTTGCAAATGCCCGTTCTTTTGCGGTTTTACGCGAAAATCAGCGCGATCTGTTGCAGCAGATCCTCGCCGCACTGCGCAGCCATTATCTTGAAAGAGGGCGCAGGCTGCAGGAGGCCGGGATGCTGGATCAAGCCGCGGATATTTTTTATCTGGAACGTGGAGAAGTGGACGCCCTCGAAGGAAACGTCGCGGGTGAGACGAAAGAAACGATTCAAAGGCGAAAAGCGCCCCAGGAACGCAGAGACGCACGCCATTCGGGGCGCACACCAACCGCGGGACGACGGCCCTACAAACTGACGGGAATCGGCGTCAGCCGCGGCGAGGTCACCGCCGCGGCCTATGTGGCGCATACCTGGTCCGAAGCGCTGCGCGTCCCGGCGCATGCCATCCTGGTCTGCCCGTCTGTTGATCCTGGCTGGACGCCCTTGTTCGCGCGCCTCGATGGTTTGATTCTCGAGGTGGGCGGTGTATTATCGCACGCCTCCATTCTGGCGCGCGAGTTTTCACTGCCGGCGATCACCAGCGTGCCGGCTGCCACGAGACTCATCCAGTCGGGTGATTTGCTCTACCTGAACGGCGCCAGCGGTGAAATTCGCCTGCTGGGTTTTTCGTCATAAGGATTCTTTCCATGAACATGGATCAACTCATAGCGCTGTTGCAGAATGACAAAGAGTTTACAAGCCACGTCACGCTGTGGCGGCATCTTGAGGCGCAGCCCGCGCACTATCTGCCGTTTCCGCAGAGCCTGGATGGGCGTCTGCTGAGCGCTCTCAAGAAGCATCACATCCAGCAGCTTTACAGTCACCAGGCGCGCACCATCGATCACATTCTGCAAGGCAGAAATGCCGTCGTGGTGACGCCCACCGCTTCGGGCAAGACCCTGTGCTATAACGTGCCGGTATTGCAGAAAGTACTGCAAACCCGGGAAGCGCGTGCGCTCTACCTCTTTCCGACCAAGGCGCTCTCACAGGATCAGGTCGCTGAACTTCACGAACTCATCACCCTCCTCGGTGAGGACATCGATTTTGACATTAAAAGCTATACCTTTGATGGCGACACCCCTGTGGCCGCCCGCAAATCGATTCGCACCTCCGGCCATATCGTCGTCACCAATCCCGACATGCTCCATAGCGGCATCTTGCCGCATCACACCCTCTGGGTCAAACTGTTCGAAAATCTGCGCTTTGTCGTCATCGATGAAATTCACCATTACCGCGGGCTCTTCGGCAGCCATTTGGCCAATGTGGTGAGACGCCTGAAGCGCATCTGTGCCTTTTATGGTTCACGGCCGCAGTTCATCTGTTGTTCCGCGACCATCGCCAATCCCCGCGAATTTGCCGAGCGTCTCACCGGAGAAAAGATGGAACTGGTGGCGGAAAATGGGGCGCCGCGTGGGGCCAAGCATTTCATCTTCTACAATCCGCCGCTGCTCAACCGCGAACTCGGCATTCGCCAGTCGTATGTCAAAGAGGCACAGAAACTGGCCGGCCGTTTTCTGCGCCACAAGGTTCAGACCATTGTTTTCGCCCGCAGCCGCATGCGTGTGGAGATCATCCTGACCTATCTCAAGGAGGCGATGCGGAAGACGAACGCCTCCGAGCTTCAGGTGCGCGGATACCGCGGCGGCTACCTGCCGCTGGAGCGCAGGGAGATCGAACGCGGGCTGCGCAGCGGTGAGATCCTGGGCGTGGTCAGCACCAATGCGCTGGAATTGGGCATCGACATCGGTCAATTGCAGGTTTGCATCATGGCCGGCTACCCGGGAACAATCGCCAGCACCTGGCAGCAGGCGGGCCGTGCCGGCCGCAGAAGTGATGCCTCCATGGCCATCCTGGTGGCATCGTCAGCGCCGCTCGATCAATTCATCGTCAGCAATCCCGATTATCTATTCGGACAATCCCCGGAAGCCGGCATCATCAATCCGGACAATCTCATCGTGCTGCTGAGCCACATCAAATGCGCCGCTTTTGAGTTGCCCTTTTCCGAACAGGAACGCTTCGGCATCCGCTGGGATGGCTCCGAGGGGGTTGACGCCACGCAGGAGATTCTCTCCTATCTGGAGGATCACCGCGTCGTTCATCGCGCCGAGGGCAAGTGGCATTGGATGGCCGAGATTTATCCTGCGGAAGCGGTCAGTCTGCGCAGCGCCGCCGAAGAGAACGTCGTCATCATCGACAGGAGCACCGCCGACGAGCGGGTCATCGGAGAGATCGATCTCTTCGCCGCCCCGCTGATGGTGCACGATGAAGCGATCTATCTGCACGGCAGTCAGCAGTATCACGTCGACAAGCTCGATTGGGAACGCCGCAAAGCCTATGTCCGCGAAGTGGCGGTGGATCATTACACCGATGCCCAGCTCAAATCCGATCTCCGCGTCATCGAGAGCAGCGAAGAGAAAACGCTGGATGCGTGCGCCTGCGGCCATGGCGAGGTCTCGGTGACCAGCGTCGCCACCATGTACAAAAAGATAAAATTCAACACCCATGAGAACATCGGGTGGGGTAAAATTGATCTGCCGGAATTGACCATGCATACGGGAGCATTCTGGTTCATCTTTCCGGTGGATATTCACGAACGCCTCAACATCCCGCAGCAGGAGTTCAGCGATGGCTTGAAAGCGGCCGCCAATGTCCTGGGAAATGTGGCGCCATTGTTCATCATGGGTGATCCGCGCGATATTTCCGTACTGCCGATGATGCGTGCGCCACTGTGGCAGAAACCTGCGCTCTTCATCTGGGAACGCTATCCCGGCGGCGTCGGGCATGGCGCCAAACTCTTCCAGATCTATGCGGATGTCGCTCACGCCGGCATCCAGCTGGTGCAGCAATGCGGCTGCGACAGCGGCTGTCCCTCGTGCGTCGGTCCGGCACTGGAGGTGGGCGAAAAAGGGAAACAGCACGCCGTGGCGGTGTTGCGGGTGATGGTGCAAGCCCCGCTTTAAACCGGGAAATTTTGCGAAAAGTTACGGGCCTGTGTGTCGATGCTATCGATCAAAGAAAAACTGGCGCAGTTGCAGGGCGAGCGCTCCGCACCGGCCCATCAGGCGGTGCAGCCTTCATCGGATCCGCAGGGCATGGCCGAGCTGGAATTGCTCGCCGAGACGACCCCGACGGGGAGCGTATGGCGGCGTCAGCGCCATATATCCCAGGCCCTGGCACCCATGGTGGATCTGGCGGCCTGCAGCCGCCTTGCCGGCATGGATTTGGCCTTGATCGCTAAAAGCTGGGATTTTCGTGATCTTGCCGCCAAAGATTTGATTTTTATCGACACCGAAACGACGGGACTGGCCGGCGGCAGCGGCACTTATGCATTCCTGGTGGGGCTCGCCCGTCTCCACCAGGACGGGCTCGCGATTCGGCAGTATTTCCTGCTGAATCAGGGCCAGGAACGCAGCATGTTGCAGGCGATCGGCGAGGAAATGGGCAGCGCCAAAGCCCTGATCAGCTTCAACGGTAAAAGTTACGATGTACCGCTCCTCAGGAGTCGCTTCATCCTCAACCGGCTGCCTTTCGCATGGGAGGCGTCTCCACACCTCGACCTGCTGCACGCTGCACGCCGCATCTGGAAAGGAATGGACGGCTATGCGCTGACAAATCTCGAAAGGGAGGTGTTGCGCTTTCAGCGCGAAGGCGACGTCCCGGGATATCAGATTCCGGAACTCTATTTCACGGCCGTGCGCAGCGGCCAATTTGCGCCTCTCAAGGGCATCTTTCAACACAATGTCATGGATTTGCTCAGTCTGGCCGGCTTGCTGGTGCACGCCCAACGACGCTTCCAGCTCCGGGAAGAGCCGCAAAGCCGCGATATCACCGGCATCGTGCGCACGCTGATCGAACTGGGACTGGATGAAATGGCGGAAGGATTTTGTCAGAGCCATTTGACGCTCCGTCCGGATGCGCCCTGGCCTCTCGTGATGCGGCAGCACGCGCGCATCCTCAAGCGTCAGAGAAAATACGGTGATATGGTGCGTCTTTGGGAGAAGTGGATCGGGAACATGGCCACTTTCAATCTCGAGCCCTACGAAGAGCTGGCCAAGTATTTTGAACATATCGCTCACGATTATGGCCGCGCGCTGCAGATCATCGAAAGAGCATGGCAGCGCCTGGAAATCAGCAGCCAAATGGGATCGCGTACCCTGGCAACAACGGCCCTGTATGCAAACCTGCAAAAACGGCGGCTGCGCGTGTCGAAAAAGCTGAAAAAGTTGCGGGATCATGAAGGAAGTGCGTATGACGGTTAAGCGTTACCAGATTCACAGCGCGGAGAGAGCGTGCAGGGCTGTCGTTGTCGGGCGCAAACAAATCGATGACCGGCCGGCCGTGCTTCTGGATCAGACCATCTTTTATCCGACCAGCGGCGGACAATTGCACGACAAAGGCACGCTCAATGATATCGCCGTTGTGGATGTCCGGCTGGAAGGGGATGACATATGGCATCTCCTCGACAGACCCCTGGAGGAGAATGAGGTCGACGCGGTGCTGGACTGGCCGCGGCGATTCGATTTCATGCAGCAACACACCGCTTTTCACCTGCTGGCAGGATCCTTTCAGCGACTTTTTGGCATCGAAACCCTGTCGTCACATCTTGGCGAGACAGAAAGCACCATCGATATCGATGCGTCAGAAGTGGAT
This sequence comes from bacterium UBA2214, assembly GCA_002327255.1. Taxonomy (GTDB): domain Bacteria; phylum Zhuqueibacterota; class Zhuqueibacteria; order Residuimicrobiales; family Residuimicrobiaceae; genus UBA2214. The sequence continues at coordinate 25,310 of DCUM01000207.1, forward strand.
GCAGCGCAAACAGGCGCGGTGGAGGATCTGGCCAACGCGATCATCTGGGAGGATCGGCCCGTTAAAGCGCTGACAATCGATGCGGCCGCGGCGGCGCAGCTTGAAATTCGCAAAGCGCCGACTGTACGCGGTGATATCCGACTGATCGATATTCAGGACTTTGATCTCGATCCCTGCGGTGGTACCCATGTAGGCGCCACGGGCCAGGTCGGACTGGTCAAAATCATCGGCCGCGAACGCATCCGCAAAAATCTCCGCTTCACCTTTTTGGCGGGCCGCCGGGCCTGGCGCCATTATCGCGCCTCTCATCAGGCTGTGAACGAATGGACGGGGGTACTGACGACGGACATGGCCGGCCTTGGTGCGGCCCTGCACAAGCTGCTCGCAGAACAGAAGGCGCTGCGCAAAGAGGTGGAAAGACTCTCGCAACAGGCCGCGGAACAGCAACTTGCCGGGATTTGCAGTGACGTCCGCAAAAGCGGCGTGATCTCCACTGCTTTTGCCGACGTCGAGTTGGAGGGTTTGCGTAATCTGGCGCACCTGGCGTGTTCCCGTCAGCCCGGCACCTATCTCTTCGGGGGACAGGGCAGCCGGTCGCATGTGGTGATGTGCACCACGCGGCAGGATATCGACCTCACGCCATTTTTCAGGGAAGCCATGGAGAGGTTGGGGGGCAAGGGGGGCGGCAGTGGACAGTTCCTGCAAGGCAGTGCCCCCCTAACGGAACAACTGCCGGCCTGTCTGGAGGAGATCAGACGGAGCATTTTGCATACAGGGGCAAATAACTATTGACTTTTATTGGAAAAATTGGTAAAATAACAGGCTTGTTTACGGGGCTATAGCTCAGCTGGGAGAGCGCTTGAATGGCATTCAAGAGGNNGAGGCCACCGGTTCGATCCCGGTTAGCTCCACCCAAAAAAAGGACCTTTGCTTCAGGCAAGGTCCTTTTTTTATGCGTCCAAAGCAGGTGTCATCCTGTCTGGGGTTCAGGACGCTATGTGATTGATTTTCTTGGGCACTACCACGGTGTCTGCTATGATCTGGTTCTCCGGAGTTCCCAGAACCAGCTGACCCACGGTGATATAGCTGTAATAGCTGCGGTCACACCCCTTGCGGCATCGAAACGCATTGAACTGGCGAATGACATCTTCCTCGTTTGCGGCGTCGAGATAGCGTACCTCCCGGCAAAATTCGCAGGTGATGATCAGCATCTGGGGGATGATCGATTCTGTATTCGTATGCACCTCCAAGCCCTTTGAAGTGAAAGGTGTTCTCTTTTCACCCCAATAGTAGGTGCTAAAGCGGACAAATGCGGATACTATTTTTGTGACTTTTTTTCGCCTGGCTGAAAAGAACAGCCATCCGCGACGTTGCCAGGCCGCCAATTTTTGGGCAAAATGCGAAAAAAATCCTTGCATAAATGTTGATATATAATTATATTATTCTACTTAAAGCGGGAGTAGTTCAGTGGTAGAACACAACCTTGCCAAGGTTGGGGTCGCGGGTTCAAGTCCCGTCTCCCGCTCAAAAGGATGGGCGGCGTAGCCAAGTGGCTAAGGCGGAGGTCTGCAAAACCTCTATTCATCGGTTCGATTCCGATCGCCGCCTCAAACGCCGGTAGGCCTCACGGCCGGGGTGGCGGAAATGGTAGACGCAAGGGACTTAAAATCCCTCGGACTCTCAAGTCCGTGCCGGTTCGATTCCGGCCCTCGGCACCAGACGCGGACAGGGAGTGTAAAAAGACCTCACTACCATCTCAAAATCTAGCGTTGCCTTCGGGAACGCTTTTTTTATAAAAACACGTGGAAATGAAAATCGAATATGGGGCGGTTAGCTCAGTTGGTTAGAGTACTTGCTTGACATGCAAGGGGTCACTGGTTCAAATCCAGTACCGCCCACCAGGTATATCATGCGATTGCATACTCCCCGTGTTGACGAGGCCGCCTCTCCAGGGCGGTTTCTTGTTTACGGCCAACCAGTCGAAGGGAAGGGAGTCCATCGTGTCAGAGATTACACTTGTTTTTCCGGATGGAAAAGCAAAACAGTATCCGCAGGGAACGCAAGCACAGCATATCGCCGCCGAGCTTGGAGGGCGGATTGCGCGCGAAGCCATCGCCGCCAAAGTGAATGATACGGTCATCGATCTGACGCGTCCCATTGCGGAGAGTGGCACGCTCCTGTTTTTGACCGCCGATGCCGCCGAAGGCATGGATGTTTTCTGGCACAGCGCTGCACACGTCATGGCCCATGCCGTCAAGTCGCTCTATCCCGAAGCCAGGTTCGCTTTTGGACCGCCGGTTGAAGATGGTTTCTATTACGACATCCAGGTCGATCAGGCGTTTACGCCCGAAGACCTGTTGCGCATCGAGGCCAAAATGGCCGAAATCGTCGCCGCGGATCATCCCTTCGTCCGTCAGGAAGTGAGC
>DCUM01000210.1 GCA_002327255.1 bacterium UBA2214
CGACGACGGTGGTCATCAACAACATAACAAACAGTGAAAACGCCTTCATTTTATCCTCCATTTCAAGCGTTCTTTGAGTACTGAATTCTATTCATTATACTACAATTATTTTAGCAAAATGTCAATCCTTTTTAGAAAATTTTGCCGCAAATCTGATAAATATCTTTATTGTGATCTGCTAATTTAATAAATTGGTTATTAGTGAATTTATCAGGCTGAAGGGATCAACCGGCACAGGAAAAAGATGGAAAAAGATAAAATCATCATTCGCGGCGCCCGCGAACACAACCTCAAAAATATCAACCTCGAAATTCCCCGCAATCGCCTGGTGGTGATCACCGGCCTCTCCGGGAGTGGCAAATCTTCATTGGCTTTTGACACGCTCTACGCCGAAGGCCAGCGCCGTTATGTCGAATCACTCTCCGCCTATGCCCGGCAGTTCCTCGGCCTGATGGAAAAACCCGATGTGGATTATATCGAAGGTCTATCGCCGGCCATCTCCATCGAACAGCGGACGACGGGAAAAAATCCCCGCTCCACGGTGGGCACGGTCACTGAAATTTACGATTATCTGCGTTTGCTCTTTGCGCGCATCGGGGTACCCTATTGTTATCAGTGCGGCAAAAAAATTGAACGCCAGACGATCCAGCAGATCGTCGATCAGGTTTTATCCCTGCCCGCCGACACCCGCATCCAGATTCTGGCGCCGGTGGTGCGCGGCCGCAAGGGGGAATACCGCGAGATTTTCGAGGAGGCGCGCCGCGATGGCTATGTGCGGGTTCGCGTCGACGGCGAGGTGAAAGAGCTCGAAGCGGAAATCAAACTGGACAAAAACAGGAAGCATAATATTGAAGTGGTCGTGGACCGCCTCATTGTCAATCCCCGGATACAATCGCGGCTGACCGATTCCATCGAAACCGCTCTCAGTCTGGCTTCCGGCATCCTCACCGTCGATGTCATCGGTCAGCAGGAGATGTTGTTCAGCGAACATTACGCCTGCATCGCCTGCGGCATATCCTATGAAGAACTGGCGCCGCGCATGTTCTCCTTCAATTCGCCCTATGGCGCCTGCCCCACCTGCAACGGGCTCGGCACCAAAATGGAAATCAATTCCGAGCGCATCGTGCCCGATAAAAGCGTGCCCCTGAATCAGGGCGCCATCATTCCCTGGGGGCAGCTCAAGGATGGCTGGTACCTCAGCCTCACCGCCGGGGTGGTGGAAAAATACGGCCATACCATGGATACCCCCTTTGCGGATCTCGATCCCGCCTGCCAGCACATGTTGCTGTACGGAAGCGATGAGGAGATGGAATTCAATTATCGCTCCCGCACCGGAACCATGCAGGGCACCTATCGCAATAAATTTGAAGGCATCATCCGCAACCTCGAACGCCGTTACCTGCAGACCGATTCGAGTGGCATCCGGGAATGGATCGAAAGCTTCATGAGTGTGGTGCTCTGCCCCGACTGCGGCGGCGCGCGTTTGCGCCCGGAGGCGCGCTCGGTGCGCATCGGCACGCATACCATTCAACAGGTGGTCGCCATGGCCGTTGACCAGGCCCATCATTTTTTCAGCACGCTGTCGCTGAACAAACGCGAGGAGCAGATCGCACAGCAGATTCTCAAAGAGATTCTGGAACGGCTCAAGTTTCTCAGCAATGTCGGACTCGATTATCTCACCCTCGATCGCGCTTCCGGGACCCTTTCCGGCGGGGAATCGCAGCGCATCCGCCTGGCGACGCAGATCGGTTCGCAGCTCGTGGGCGTGCTCTATATTCTGGATGAACCCTCCATCGGCCTGCACCAGCGCGATAACCAGCGCCTGATCGACACGCTGTTGCGGCTGCGCGATCTCGGCAATTCGGTCATCGTCGTCGAACACGACAGGGAAACGATCGAAAAAGCGGATTACCTCATCGACCTGGGTCCGGGTGCTGGAGAACACGGCGGTTTGGTCGTGGCCGTGGGCACCCCCGCGGAAGTGGCCGATACGCCGGCTTCCATCACCGGCGACTATCTGGCGGGGCGGCGCTCCATCCCCCTGCCCGGCAAACGGCGGCATGGCCGCGGTCATCACCTCATCATTCGCGGCGCACAGGGCAACAATCTCAAGAACATCGATCTCGATATCCCCCTGGGTACGCTGGTGTGCATCACCGGCGTCTCCGGCAGCGGCAAGAGCACCCTGATCAATGAGACGTTGTATCATATTCTCAACAAGCATTTTTATCGCGCCAAGGATGCCCCGCTTGCCTACGAATCGGTCGAGGGGTTGGAGCATCTCGACAAGGTGATCGCCATCGATCAATCGCCCATCGGCCGGACGCCGCGCTCGAATCCGGCCACCTACACGGGTCTCTTCACCCATATCCGCGACTTGTTCACCCAGCTCCCCGAGGCTAAAATACGCGGCTATCAGCCGGGACGCTTCAGTTTCAATGTCAAGGGCGGCCGCTGCGAGGCGTGTCAGGGCGATGGTATTTTGAAAATCGAGATGCATTTTCTCCCCGACGTCTATGTGACCTGCGAGGTGTGCAAGGGAAAACGCTACAACCGCGAAACCCTCGAGATCAAATACAAGGGCGAATCCATCGCCGATATTCTCGATATGACCGTCGCCCATGCGGCCGAATTTTTCGACAAAATCCCCGTCATCAAACGCAAGTTGAAGACGCTGCAGGATGTCGGCCTCGGGTATATCCGCCTCGGCCAGCAAGCCACGACCCTGTCGGGCGGCGAGGCGCAGCGTGTCAAACTGGCCACCGAACTCTCCAAAATAGGCACCGGCCGGACGATTTACATCCTCGATGAGCCGACCACCGGTCTCCATTTCGAAGATATCAAGATGCTGCTCACCGTATTGAACCGGCTGGTGGACAAGGGCAACACCGTGGTCGTGATCGAACACCATCTCGACGTCATCAAGACCGCGGATTTTATCATAGACCTTGGCCCCGAGGGCGGTGATAAAGGGGGCTATATCGTGGCCACCGGGACGCCGGAGCAGGTTGCCCGGGTCGAGGCTTCCAGCACCGGACAATTTCTGACGCGAGCTTTGGTATAATACCATTATTTTATGCAAAAGGGCAAAAAATACCGGGGCGGGCAGCCTGCTCACCCCACAACGGTTCCGGTTTATCCGGGTTGGGGTGAAGAATGGAGGGACGGGTTTTGCGAGCCGGTTGCTCTGCGATTTTGCTTGATGCAGATCATCCGGCCCGGCCGGTCTGCAATGCGGTTCCGTCCCGGGCGTGCAAGTGCCTGAACGCAGATGTCACCCCGGGGTGGCATCGCAACGAAGCAGAAGCCGCTGCAGGAATTATCCTGCGTTCTCACGCACGTGTCGTTTTCCGGATTTTAGGGTGAATGTTTGGCTCACAGCTTTGGGAGGTCGTATGAAAAAGAACAGGTTCGTTGTCATCCTGATCCTCATGAGCAGCTTGTGCTGGAGTGCGGATCTGGAGGTGCTTTCAGTTTCTCCCAAAGGGAGCGTGGGCACCGTTACCGATGCGCTCAACATCGTGGTGACGTTTAACGAAGCGATGGTGGCGCTCAAGGCGACCCCCGAGGGTGCCGGAAGCGGACCGCTGCAGCTGCGGCCAGGCCTCAAAGGCAAATACCGCTGGATGGGGCCGCGCACGCTGGTTTTTATACCGGCGGATACGCTGCCCCTGGCGACACGATTTGAGGTCACCATTCCGGCCGGAACCACGGCGCTGAACGGAGCGGTACTTCCCGCCGCCTGGTCATGGAGTTTTGAAACTGCGCGTCCGGCGGTTCTCTTCACCCATCCCGAAAGCGAGGAGGGCGGCTTTGATCCCAAAGGTACGCTTTTGTTGCGCTTCAACCAGGAGATGGATCTGAACCGCATCGAGAAAAAAATCCAGCTGATTGGCGGCGCCGGCACAAACGCCCTTCGCGTCCGCATGGCCACCATGGCTGAAGTGCAGGCGCACTGGCGCCTCGGTGAAGATACCACCCAGGTGATTGCCGTGACCCCGGCGAGCCCCTTGCTGCCCGGGACGACCTATACGCTGCTCCTGGCGCAGGGTTTGCAGGCGAAACAGGGGACCCTCGGTCTCCCCGAGAGCCGGCGCATCGATTTCACCACCGTCGGCGATTTCACCTTTCAAGGCATCAACGCCAGTCAAATGGATCCATCCGGCGCCTTCCAGCCCAACGGTGGCATCCGCTTCAATTTCAGCAACCGGGTGACCGCCGCCGAACTGGTCAAGCACCTTAAATTCGATCCGGCGATCGCCATTCCCGAATATTACGCCGAACGCACCTGGCCGCAAACCGGCATTTTCCTCAGCATCGATTTTCAGCCCGAAACCCTCTATCGCTATACCATCGCCAATACCATGACCGACATCTACGGCAACCGGCTGAAAACCGTCATCACCGGCACCTTCAAGACGGGCAGCTATCCACCCTACGTCAGCATGAATACCGGCCCCGGGGTCCTGGAGGCCTATGGCGACCGCCGCTATCCGGTCTTTTTCGTCAATCAGGATCGCGTCCGCGTGCGCATGGGCATGATGGCGCCCGACCGGCTCATCCCGCTGATTCGTTCCCGTGAAGACCTCTATGGCCGCGCAACGCCTCTGCCGGATTCTCTCTTTTTCATCGACCGTTCCTGGCAGGTGACGGCGCCGCGCAACACCAGGAGCGCCCAACCGTTGCAGGTCGATTGGCTCCTTGCCGGCCGCAAGACCGGCCTGGTGCTGGCGGAAGTGGACGATCTCAACGACGATGACAATCCGGTCCGTTACAAACGGATTCTGCTGCAGGTGACCAATCTGGGGGTAACCGCCAAGTTCTCGCCCATCAACAATCTCATCTGGGTCACCAACCTCCAGGATGCCACCCCGGTGGCGGGCGCCAAAGTCGAGATTCGCGACGATCACAACCGCAAGCTGTGGAGCGGCACTACCACCGCCGCAGGATTGGCACAATCGCCGGGTTGGCGCGAGCTCGGACTCTCCTCTGCGGACAGCTGGGAGCGGCCGCGCCAATGGGTGTTCGTTTACAAGGATCTCGATTTTGCCTACACGGCCTCGGATTGGGGCACGGGCATTTTTCCCTATCGCTTTGACATCGATTATGAGTGGAATCCCGAACCGGTCAAACACGCCGGCACGCTTTTCACAGAGCGCGGTTTGTACCGGGCGGGCGAGACCGTGCACATCAAAGGCATGCTCCGTGAGAAAAGATTTCACGACTGGGCGATTCCGCTGGAAAAGGCGTACGTCCTGAAAATCCATGACAGCCGCGGCAACACACTGGTCGACGAAGCCGTCCGCCTCTCCGAATACGGCTCCTTCGATTATTCCCTGCCGCTGAGCGCTACCGCGCCTTTGGGGTATTACTACATGAATCTGGAGTCGCCCCCCGACAGTGCGGGGGGGTATGGTCAGACCTATATGGGTGCCTCCTTCCGGGTCGAGGCATTCCGGCCGGCTGAGTTCAGTGTGCGTCTGCAATCCGCCGCCCCCTCCTGTATCGTCGGAGACAGTGCCAAAGTACTCGTCAGCGCCAATTATCTCTTTGGCGCGCCCCTGAGCGGCCAGAAAGTGAACTGGCATGCCTACCTGGATCGCGGCTGGTTCAGGCCTGAAGGTCATGAGGGTTATCTCTTTGGCAATGATGCCTGGGACTGGGAGGATCATGAACGTTTCCCGGGAAGGCCCCTGGCGCAGCAAAAGAACACGCTCGATGCGCAGGGCAGTTCCCGCTTCGCCACGGTCGTGCCGGCGCCGGGCGTCGATTTTCCGCTGCAGCTCACGGTGAGCGCGGATGTCTCCAGCCCAAGCCGTCAGGTCATCGGCAGCAGCGAACGCATTACCATCCATCCTGCTTCCTTTTACATCGGACTCAAACCGGCCACATCATTTGCCGAAGTGGCCAAACCGCTCGGGTTCCAGATCATCACGGTGACGCCGGATGGCGCTTCAGTGCCCGGCAAGCAGATCAAAGTCAAACTGGTGAAGCGGCAATGGCACTCGGTGCGCAAGGCGGGAATCGGAGGCCGCTACGAGTGGTTGAGCAAACCGGTCGACACCACAGCCGATTCCATGCTGGTGCAGACAGGCGCCGAGCCGGTCAGCGGCAGTTTTACACCCGGGGAAGCGGGCGTCTATTATCTCCTTGCGGAGGGCAAGGAGAATAAAGGCCGGCTGGCCAGGACGCAGGCCTATCTCTATGTGATCGGAAAAGGTTATGTTGCCTGGATGCGCGAGGATGATGACATCATCGAACTGGTGCGCAACAGGGAACACTACAAGCCGGGCGACGTGGCGCGCGTGATGGTGAAATCACCTTTTGAAACCGCTTCGGCCCTGGTCACCCTGGAGCGCGAAGGGGTCCTTTCGCAGCAGGTGCTCACGCTGACGGGGAGCACACCGACGATCGAGATTCCCATCAGCAAGAAGCATCTGCCCAATGTCTTTGTTTCGGTCATACTGCTGAAGGGAAGGTCGCAGAATTTTATTTTTTCCGAGGAAGGAGAGGACATCGGCAGGCCGGCCTTTAAAATAGGCTATGTCAATCTGCCGGTGGATGCGGGCAGTCAACACCTCCAGGTAACGGTCGCCAGCGACGAGCCGGCATATCGACCGGGTGGACAAGTCACGCTATCCATCGACGTCAAGGATGCGGATGGTGAGCCGAGTTCCGCAGAAGTCACGCTGGCTGTGGTGGACCGGGGCGTTTTGAATCTGATTAATTATGAACTGCCCGATCCGTTCGACGATTTTTACGGCAACCGGCCGCTTTCGGTGCAAACTTCGGAGACGCGGCTGCATGTGGTGGAGCAGCGCAATTACGGCGAAAAGGGCGAAAAACGCGGCGGCGGTGGCGCCGAAGGATTCGGCGGGGATCTGGATTTGCGCAAGAATTTCAAGGCCACCGCCTATTGGGCGCCCAAACTGGAGATCGATGAAACCGGGCATGCGCAGGTCACCTTCAAACTGCCCGATAACCTCACGACCTTCAAGATCATGGCCGTGGCACATACCATCACCTCGGAATTTGGCCGCGGCAGCGGCGAGATCAAGGTCAATCAACCACTCATGCTTCTGGCGGCACTGCCGCGATTCGCCCGTGTCGGTGATGTCTTTGAGGCCGGTGCGGTCGTCCACAATCTCTCCGGGCAGGGTGGACAGGCGACCTTGTCGGTCGATGTGCAGGGTCTGGAATTGCTCGAAAACGGCAGCAAAACAACTGCCCTGCAAAACGGCGAGAGCAAAGAAATCCGTTACAAATTCAGGGCGGCCAAAACCGGCACGGCGACCTTTCAATTCCGTTGCCAGATGGCGGCCTTCAGCGATGGCCTGCAGCGCATCATTCCCGTTCAGGCGCCCTCGATCCGCGAAACCGTCGCCCTCTATCAACGCAGCGACAAATCAGCCCGGCAACAAGTGGAGATTCCGGGCGGGGTCTATCCGGAATTGAGCGAACTGGAAATTTCGCTCGCCTCCACCGCCCTGTCCGAGCTGTCGGGACCTCTGCACTATCTGATGTACTATCCCTACGAGTGCCTGGAACAGCGTCTGTCGCGCATCCTGCCGGTCATTGTGAGCCAGGATCTGGTGGAAGCGTTCGGACTGAAAGTGAGCGGCGTCAAGGATCATCGCGCCATCGTGACCGAGGGCCTGGGCGAGCTGGGAAGGTTCCGCACCGATGACTACGGATTCGCGATGTGGCCGGGCGCCTATCACGCCTCGCCTTTTGTCACGGCCTATGCGGCGCTGACGATGACCCTGGCGCAGCAGAAGGGGTATGAGATCGACCAGGAGATGCTGGAGGGCACGCTCGATTACATCAATAATGTGCTCAATCAGACCTATTACTATCAGTCGCCCTATTCAGAGGCCTCCTGGCGCAGCACGCGCGCGCTGATGCTCTACGTCATGGCGCTCAACCATCGCGCCGATACCGGTGTGCTCGACCTCATGGCCAACAGCAAAACGCCGATGACGACACTGGGCAAGGCTTACCTGTTGAAGACGCTCCATATCACCGGGGCGAACGAATCGAAAAAAGCCGCCATCCGTCAGGCGCTGTTGAACAAAATCCGCGTCTTCCCCACGGAGGCCTATTTCGAGGAGGAGCAGGCTTCTCCGTGGATTTACGATTCGGACGTGCGCACCACCGCGGTGGTGTTGCAGGCCTTTCTCGAAACCGGCAGCGCGCTGCCCCAGGCGGAGCAGGTGGTGGCGTGGCTGATGAGCCAGCGCAAACAAGGCCGCTGGGACAATACCCAGGATAATTTTTTCGTCCTTTATGCGCTGAGCGAATACCTCCGCGCGGTCGAAAAAGAGGCGCCGCAGTTCACGGCCCGTGTGCGTCTGGCCGGAGAGGAACTGATGCGCAAGGCGTTCATGGGACGATCCACGCAGGTCGAGAAGCGCACCATCTCCCTGCAGCCTTACCAGAAAAAGCAGGTGCAGGTCGATTTCGAGAAAGAGGGCGCGGGCATGTTGTATTACGGCATGCGTATGACCTATTTCCCCGTCGACGTCAGCGAGCCGCGCGATGAAGGGATCACGGTCGTAAAGACCGTCGAGCCGGTGACCGGCGGCAGCGCCACGGCGGAGAAAATTCCGGCCGGCGAACTGGTCAAAATCACCCTGAATGTCATCGTCAGCAAAGATTGTCATTATGTGGTGGTGGATGATCCGATACCGGCGGGACTCGAGGCGGTAAACGTCTCCCTGGCATCGACGAGCGCCGCGGTTGCGCAAATGGAGACATCAGAAGAGGAGGAGGCCTGGTGGTTCGGATTCACGCACGTCGAAAAACACGACGACCGCGTCCTCCTCTTTGGCGACTGGCTGGCCAGCGGCGTGCATACCTACAGCTATCTGGCCCGCGCCACCACCAAGGGCACCTTTACGCTGCCGCCCACCCATGCCGAGCAGATGTATAAACCCGAAGTGTATGGACGGACGACCAGCGCAAAGGTAAAAGTGGAATAATTGAAGCTCACCCGATGAAACGCGCGAAAAGCACGAAACAGCGTTCTTTCGTGTATTTTCCGGATTCTTGTTAACGCCGAATGCATCGGAAACGCGGATACCAGCCGGATTGCTGGTTTCTACTCGCAACACCGAAGCGGAGTATTTCGCGCGTTTCATAGTTTAACAGCAACGGCCAAATTCATAAAAGGCGTGATCAACGCGAAAAATCAGCAGACCGTTTTCGGCGTTGCTCCCCATCCTGTACATGAGACACAGGCCTTGATCCTGATCCTGGCTGTTCATAATCAGGCTGTAAAAACCATCGGAGCATTGCATCATGAAATTTCACATACCCTTTCAAAGCCTGTTGGCCGCCATTTTGTTGTTTTCTTCCATGATTTCAGCGCAAGAAGCGTTTTCGCCACAGCTGCGCGAGCTGGAGAAAAGCTTTGGCGGCCGATTCGGATTCATGGCCAAAAACCTCCGCAGCGGCGAAGTGATCTCCTGGCGCGAGCACGAAAAATTCCCGAGCGCCAGTCTCATCAAATTGCCCATCCTGACGGCATTTTATCATCAGGTGGCCGCGGGCAAGCTGGATACGCTTCAGGAAGTCGTTGTCGAAGCATCGAACCGCGTCGCCGGATCGGGCGTCCTGCAGCACTTTTCACCAAAGCCGGTCATCCGGCTTGCGGACGCCGCCTTGCTGATGATCATCCTCAGCGACAATTCGGCCACCAACCTGGTCATCGATGCGCTGGGAGCGACCCACACCGATAGACTCAATAGTGTCAATGAATACATGCGCTCGCTCGGTTTGCAGAATACCCGTTTGTGGAACAAGGTGATGGCGTGGGATACAAAGACCGATTCCTCGGAATCGATCAGATATGGACTGGGCGTCTCGACGCCGGCGGATATGGTGCTGCTGCTCGAAAAGCTCTATCGCGGGGAATTGGCGGATTCACTCCTGTGCCGCAAGATGATCGACATTCTCGCTGCCCAGGAGTACAAAGATGCCATCCCGAGGCTGCTGCCCAAAACGGTGCGGGGAATGCGCGTGGCGCACAAGACCGGCGGAGTCACCGGCGTGCGCACAGATGCCGGTCTGGTTCTCTCGGCGCCACTGGATATGGCCGTGGCGGCCTTTTGCGATCAGGCCGTCATCCCGGAGGCCGCGGAGGGTGATCAGGCCAAATGGGCGATCGCCACGGCGGCGCGCCTGGCCTGGGATCATTTCAATCAGAGCACGTACCTGGAAACAGAAGAAGCGACGCAAGCCGACTGGAATCCCTATCCGGGCGGCGCGTGGAGCCGCGTTTTTGTGTCCCATGCGCCCTTCCCGCATGTTTCGAGGGAGGCGGGCTGGCACTACGGCGATAACTATTTTCCGCGCGATCCCCATTATGGCGACAGCAGCATCGTCATCATCGTTCCGAGCCAGTGCAGAGCGGCCGTGGAGGGGATCGATTTGATCGTTCACTTTCATGGCTGGAATAATGACAATCTCGGCGTCCTGGAGAAATTTCGTTTGCCGCAGCAGCTGGCGGCGTCCCGGAAAAACGCCATCCTGGTGCTGGCCCAGGGACCCTGGCGTGCTTCCGATTCCGGGGGTGGCAAGATGGAGGAACCCGGGGGGTTCCGGCGCTTTGTCGAGGAGATTGTGGAGGTTCTCCGGCGTGAAGGACGCCTGGGTGCGTCAGGAATTGGCAAGATCATCGTCAGTGCGCACAGCGGCGGTTACCGGCCGGCCATCTGTGCCGTCAGCAGAGGCGGGCTCGCCGACAGGATCAGCGCGGTATTTTTATTCGACGCCTTCTATGCCATGACGGAAGAATTGATGCCATGGCTGCAAATGGACAAAAAGCACCGGCTGCGCTCGGTTTATACGGATCATCTCGCCGACGAGCATGCCGCTTTCGTGACCTTGTTGAAACAAAACGATATCGGTTATAGTGAAATGTTACAGCCCGAAGAGCGCGTGGTGCTGGAGCCGACCACCGAGTGTCACAACTGCGTTGTTTTCAACCGTTTTCAGCGCTGGCTGGAAGCCGAAGCGAGACCGTGAAGCGCTAACTTATTGCCGGCTCTGGACGAAGCCGCGTTTCTTCAGCCGCGGCTCGATGCCGGGTTCGCGGTCAAGGTCAATCGTATGCAATTATCGTTTCTTCACGGCCGCTGGCGTCAGGGATAAACATTCTGAGGGCTGCCGCGGTTTGCGCAACCAGGCGAAAAACCTTCCTGAGAGCCGCCAATGAAACAGTCATCACGCATTTCCGCCCGGCGGCAACGAGGAGGAGGTGTTTCCAGTGAGGATGGTTCGATGAAATCCAGTTTCCTATATAAGGTATCCGGCCGTTTGGGGCTGGTTTGTCTGATTTTACTGGGAGTATTCCACGGGGCTCCGGCCGGCCCGAAAAGGCGTCCGCCCACCTCGGCGGAAAAAGAGTTTCATATCCAGATGCTCTGTTCTCTGCGCACGGCTCTCCCCGAGGGACCGGCCGGTTGGCGGGTCGATGAAGAGACGCCCCTCAAACCATTAAAGCGCGTCCTGGTCGGACAGGAGAAAGTGCCGTTTGCGGTTTCATTTACCAGGAGCTGGCGGGACCCGTTGAGCCGGAGAAAAAAGGATCAGGACAAAGAGAGAGAGGAAAAACTCATCGAGCAGAGCCGCGCGCAAGCCGATCGCGCGGAAAACATGGCCACTATCGATGCGCTCACCGCCCAGCTGAAAGAAGCCAATGATCGCGGGGATAGAGAGCAGTCGCAGACGCTGCACAATCAGATCAACCGCCTGCTGGTTGAGGAGAATCCCGATCGCCTGCAGGCCGAAGCCGCCAGGCAGGAGATGAAAGAGGGGCTCGACGCGAAATCCGGCTATTTGCGCGTGACGCTGGAGATCAATCGTTTTGCGTATGCGCTTGCCAATGGTGCTGAGCATGCCCTGAAGGTTCAACCGGAACTGGTCTTTTATCGCACAGAGCCCGGGTTCGATCCGGATGGGCTCTGGCAGGAGGGCAGCAGCCTGGTGTTTCTCGGCAAAGGCTGGCAATTTCATGACGGTTCTCCCGCCATCATGCATGCCGTGATGCCCGTGGGCGTGTTGCACACCGCGGCCTATGGAATGGTCATTTCCGTGCAGGGGGAGGAGAAGCGGGTGCGGCAATTTCTGGAAGAGATAAATTGGAAACTTTTAACCAGGTTGCTGAACCGTTAGCGGACCGTGTCAGGGCAGACAGGCTTCTATCAGGACAGGATAATGATCCGAAACAAAACGGCCATCCCATCTTTCCGCAATCAGTCCGTGCTGCGTCACCTGCCAGGGGCCTTTCACAAAGATAAAATCGATCAAATACCCCGGCTGCAGCCGGTCGCTGAAGGCATTGAACGACTGCGTGCCGCCATAATGACCGCTTTGGCTGAGGAATTCGCTGTCGTACCAGCCCGTGGAAGGATGAATCAGGAACTGGTAGGCGCTGTCGGTCCGTGTGCAGTTGAAATCGCCGCTGAGGATGCAGGGATGGTTTTGGGCGAGGAGTTGAGCGCGTTGCGACACGAGCCGTGCGCTTTGGCGGCGCGCGTGTTCGCCGATATGATCAAAGTGGGTGTTGAAGAAATAAAAGGGCCGTTCATTGAAAGTGTCGATGAAATGACCCCAGGTCACGATGCGGGGCAGTGCCGCATCCCAGCCGCGGCTGCCGATGGAATCTGGTTTTTCGGAGAGCCAAAAGGTGCCCGATGCGACAAGGGTGAAGCGATCGGGGCGATAGCCAATGGGCGCATACTCGCCTTTCTCTCGGCCGTCATCGCGGCCAACCCCGATCCAGCGGTATCCGGGCAACAGCTTCTGCAAATCCAGGAGTTGATGTTTCAGGACTTCCTGGAGACCGACGAGATCGCTGTGGTGAAAGATCAGCGTGCGGGCTACCATTTCCTTGCGCAGCGGCCAGGCATGGGCGGCGTCTCCCGGATTGTCGTAGCGAATGTTATAGCTCATCACCCGCAGGGGCTCGGCCGCGGGCGCCGTGTCGATGAGCGCCGCGCCATAAAACAGGCTGATTAAAACGGCCATTTGCAAGGGAGGTACGTTTTTCATGGCACTCCTTTTTTCTGAAACCTGAACCGAGCGATCCATCTCTTTCCCGGAAGCCCTCAGCTTTCGGGAAGATAGAAAAAGTCAAACGAATCGTTCACATAAAGTGAAAGTTAATGAAATTCATTCTTAAATGCAAACGGATGCTGCGCCCCGGAATGTGTCCTGACTGCGGCGCCATGGTCCACACCGCGAGGCGCGCAAAAAGGAAAAGCAGGACAGCCTGATCCGGGATTTATAATGGGTACAGCAATAAAGCGCACAAGGGAGTACGTTTTTGGAGCACAAATAATTTTAGATGCAACCAGCCATTCGGCCCCTGGTCTTTCAGGCCTTGGTGGTTTTGAATAATGCAGAAAGGGTGAAAGTTAAGAAAAAATCTTGGTGTCCCAACGCCAGGGAAAAAGGACTCGCCAGGAACCTGTCGGATTGATATTGTAAATACTTGATTTTATAAATGGACTACTTTTGAGGCCAAATTTACTGGTATTTTATAATCAATAGCTTATAATATGGGAAACCTTCAAATCCGACAGACTCCCAGGGCATTGGTTTAATATATTTTAAAAGCCGTTGCGCCGGGGATCCATATCATCGTAAATGGCCAATGGCGGGCATTTTATTCAGCGAATATCCTCATATTGTGGATACTGGTGCAATACGGAGAAAAAAAAATAAAAATTTGTTGAAATTGTTATCAAAATAGTTTATTTTTAATTGAGAAGACGAACTTGCATTGCGATCACCTCCGCGTCTTGCCCGCATCCTTGCCAGGCATTCTTGTCGAGAAAAAAAGTACACCACCAATTTTAATACATCAGCGTTTAACAAGCAAAAGGTAACCATATGGGACAACAACAACTTTTGCTGCTGGTGATTGCCATCGTGATCACCGGCGTGGGGATTGTCGTTGGTTTTACCATGTTTCACAACGCCGCCGATGCCTCCCAGGTCGATGCGGTGACGCAGGAGTGCGTATCCATGGCGGCGCGGGCGCAGATGTATTACATGACGCCGGCCTATCGCGGGGGCGGCGGGTACAGTTTCACGGGCGTCACCATCGAAAAGATCTTGCCAGCCTCCGCCCATCATGCAGCGGGCGAAAATGAACACGGCACCTTTACCATCACACCGCAGGACAGCACCGCCGAGATCGTCGGCACACCCCGGCGTAGTACCGCTGCCAACCGGGTTGTCACCCTGAAAGTTACCGCCAAAACCATAAGCACGCAGATTTCGGAATAACCAGCGCCGGGCGCTATTTTTCGGACTTTGACGCATCGTTCCCGCCATCAGCCCCCTTTACCCGTCCCGGAATTCTTTGTCGCGGATGGGTGTTTTCTATTATGCTGCAAACATTCCTTATCTCGCTACGGCGTACGGCCTCAACCCAGATCGAGAAGAGCCATGGACAGACAATTTGATGTTTTGTATGGTACGTCTTTGCAGGATGCTCCGGAATTGGCGCGGGTCATCTTTGAAGAGATGAAGTTTTTGCATCAGATATCCTTAAAGCTCTCCGAAAAGATGCCTTTGTCGACCCTGCTGTACGAAATCATGGAGAGCAGCAAGCTGGTGGCCCGGGCCGAAGCGAGTTCTTTGTTACTTTACGATTCCAGGGATAAAAAGCTCCACTTTCAGACAGTGACCGGCGCCAAGGCGGAAATGGTTAAAAAGTTCAGCCTCCGACTGGGAGAGGGGATTGCGGGCTGGGTGGCCCAAAAAAAGCAGCCGCTTCTCATCGAGGACTGCTATCGGGATGAGCGATTCAATCAGGAATTTGACCGCCATACCCAATTCAGGACGCGATCGATGATCTGCGTTCCGATGTTGCGAAAAAATAAATTGATCGGCGTGCTGCAGGTCATCAATAAAAAGGGGGGCGCCTGCTTCACTCCGCGCGATCTCATCCTCTTCGAAACCCTGGCCGCGCAATGTGCCATTGCCATCGAAAACGCCCGGCTCGTGGAAGTGGAAGTCGCTGCGGAATCGCTGCGCCATGAACTGGAAAAGGCCCGGGAGATACAGCAACAGCTTTTGCCCGGACAACTGCCGGACTATCAGGATTTGGAGGTTGCCGCACAACTGGTGCCCGCGGAACATGTCGGTGGTGATTACTATAACATATTGCGCCTGGATGAGCGCCACAGCCTTTTCATGGTCGCCGATGTCACCGGCAAGGGCATACCGGCCGCGCTGCTGGTATCGACGCTGCATTCAGCACTCCTGACCTATCTCAAAATGTATCGCGACCGGGTTGAACCGCTCGATCTGGTTACTGCACTCAACCGCGTGCTGCTGGATTGCACCGGCGGCACCCGTTTTGTCACCTGCTGGTTCGGCCTCTATGACCACCCCCATCGCACCCTGACCAGCATCAATTGCGGGCACAATTACCCCTATCTTGTTTCTGAACGTTCAGAACACGTGCGTGCCCTGGAACAGGGCGGACTCTTTCTGGGCATTTTTGACCGGCCCTATCAAACAGAAAAGGTGCAGCTCATCCCAGGAGACGTGATCGTGTTCTTTTCGGATGGCGTGACCGAGGCGGAAAACAGCCGCCGCGAACTCTATGGAGAAGCCCGCCTCCTGCAGCTGCTGGCAGCGATGCGAAGAAACTCCGCCCGGGAGATTCTCAACGCCATCACGCGGGATATCGGGCAGCACGTCGGCCGCGCCAAACCCAGTGATGATATCACCTGCGGTGTCATTCGCATCATCTGAAAAGGATTACGGCATGAAGAAACTGATTCGGGTCGATCATCCCCTCTTACACCATTCCCTCTCCTTCCTGCGCGATGCCAATACGGCAACGGAGGTTTTTCAACATCATGCCGCCATCGTCAGCCAGATTCTCATACTCGAGGCCACCCGGGATCTGGCCGTCAGAGAAAGAGACGTCATCACTCCGCTGGCGCAGACGAAAGGGCAGTCCGTTCAGGAGAATGTCGTCCTGGTGCCGGTTCTGCGCGCCGGCATTTCCATGCTCTTGTCGGCGCGCGCCTTCCTGCCCTGGGCGCCGGTCGGATTCATCGGCCTCGAGCGCGATGAACACACCGCCATCGCACGCGCCTATTATCAAAAGTTCCCCACCCGACTGGAAAACAAGCGCCTCATCGTGCTGGATCCCATGCTGGCTACCGGAGGTTCTCTCATCGACACCATCGTAAAACTCGAAGCGCAGGGCGTTCATGATACCCGCGCGGTCTGTATCGTGGCCGCCCCGGAAGGCATCGCCGCGGTTCAGGAGCGCTTTCCCCACGTCTCCATCTATACCGCCGCCATCGACTCACATTTGAACGAAATGAAGTACATCGTTCCCGGTCTGGGCGACTTTGGCGACCGCTATTTTGGCACTTGAGCGTACGTTTTATGCTGCCCGAGTCCCACCGCCTTCCGGAGGCTGCTCCATTTCAATCGGAACGGTCTGACAAACAGACAGGATTTTATCCGCCGTCCAATCTTCACATTGCGCTGCACCAACCGCTGTCCCGGCCAGACAATGGTACGTTTATTGCGATATAATCAATGCTATAGTTGTGAACAGACGAGTATATGCAAATACTGTAAAAACAATAATAATTTGTCACGGCTAACATTCTGAAAGCGGAGAAATCATGATGTCTGCAAGGATTGGCCGGGAATCGGCCATTGGGGGCGTTCTATCTCTGACCGTATTGTTGCTGGGCATGGCAAGCTGCTTGCAATCACAGCCGGCCCATACACGTTTGATCTATTCCCACAGCTTGCTCAATACCACGCCAACCGCGGGAGAGACCATCGTCAATGGCGGCGGGACCTTCATCGCCAGCCGTGGCTGGCAATCGCAGGCCGAAAGCAGCCAGTTGACCATCACCCTGGCGGCGCCCTTGCCGTTTGAGGGGACGGCCATAATTAACGTCACCAATTTTGATCCCGTGAGTCAAAATACTTATGAATACAAGCAGCATATCTTTAACCTCTATTCGCGCGTTTACCCGAACAACAAGGATGTATTCTATACGGATGCTGCCTGGTGCAATATCCGCACGGGATCAGCCTATTCGACGGGTCCGGGCGTGGCCGGGTTCAAGTTTCTCGCCGCGGCGCGCGGCCTTGGCACCCGCGATGAGGAGCGCTGCGTCGAATCCAATACCTGGAATTTGAATCGCACCTATGAATTCAAGATTATCTGGACGCGTACCTACACCTGGTGCTATCTGGACGGGGTGCTGATGTCACGGCTGCCGTTCAGTGGGCAGGTTGAACCCTTCAAATACATCCTCATCGGCCGCGACAACCTGATCTGGGGCTATTCGGCGCAGCCGGGCGTCATCTTTGCCAACCTCAGAATCTACGGCCGCGAGAATCCGCTCATTCATTTGAGCGGCAAGGCCCACCTGCAAGGCCCTTATCAAACCACCACCCATACCATGCGCACGCCGGGCGCGGCGGGATATGCCCTGCCGCTGCAGTCGCCCTATGCCCAGGCGCCCTACACCGCGACCAGCATTCCCGCCACCATCGTCGATTGGGTGCTGCTGAGCCTCCGCCCCTCCGCGACCGCTTCTCCGCTGATCTGGAAAAGTTTCTGGTTGCGCCAGGATGGCAGACTCATCGATCCACAGTCCGGCAGCACCACCTGTACCTGGCCCATCGATTCAGGCCGTTTCTTTGTCGCCCTGCATCACCGCAACCACCTCTCCGCCTTGACTGCCGATACCCTGCTGTTCGATGGCATCAACGCCTCTTCCTGGGATTTTTCCACCGCTCTGGATCAGTACTATAACAGCCGCGGCGCCGCTGAGGTGGAGCCCGGCATCTGGGCCCTGCAAAGCGGCGATCTCAATGCCGATGGCCTGGTGAATAACGGCGATTACAGCCTGTGGCTCAGCGCAAGCCGCAATGGGGCATACGGTTATGCCGATGGCGATTTCAACCTGGATGGCGTCTCTACGACGCGGGATTATGTGATCTGGTACAACAACGCCTTTCTCGCCGCACGGAGCGGCATGCCGTGATAGAAGCAGCAAGCGCTGCGGTATCGCATATTATCTCCTTGTGTCGTATAAACGAAATAAAAAAATGAAAACGCGGGTTCTATGTGACGATAATGGAAAATGGACTGCGATCAAAAAGCAGGTCGCAGGCGAACAGATCGGTCAAATAGAAAATGGAGTGATACCATGAAAAAAGTTTTCCTGCTGTTTTTCGCCATGGCATGGGTGATCCAGGCCGGTGCTGCCCAGGAATACAGTGTCGATAATTCCCACACCGAAATCGGTTTTTCCGTGAAGCACATGGTGGTGGCCACGGTGCGCGGGCAGTTCACCGATTTTAGCGGCAAGGTCTTTTACGATGAAGAGGACGTGACCCGGTCGACGGTCGTAGGCGTCGTCAAGACGGCGAGCATCACCACCACCAACGAGAAACGGGATGAGCATCTCCGCAGTGCGGATTTTTTTGATGCGGCACAATATCCCGAGATTCTGTTCAAGAGCTCAAGAATCGAGAAAAAAGGTGACGGGCATGTGGTCTATGGTGATTTGACCATACGCGGTGTCACCCGGGAGATCGCCCTCGATTTCGTCATCACCGGCACGGTCATTGATCCCTGGGGCAATCAGCGCATCGGCCTGGAAGCCTCCGGCAAAATCAACCGTCAGGATTTCGGCGTCTCCTGGAGCAAGGCCCTGGATGCCGGCGGCCTGGTGGTCAGTGATGAGGTCCGTATCAATATCCTCGCCGAGTTCATCAAGAACAACTAATCTGCCATCTATTTTTGATGCCCCGG
>DCUM01000245.1 GCA_002327255.1 bacterium UBA2214
CCCGGGTGATGTGCACGATGGGCACGCCCGCCCCGGTGGAGCCCTGCTCCGCATTCATTTTCATCAGAACATCTTCCGGGTCGGTTTTTTCGCCCGAGACGAAGAGAATGCCGCCGGCGCCGAGGTCCCTGGCGGTTTGCACTTTTTTGCGCAGACTGCGATAGGGTCCATAGGGATCGCTGCCGGTCGCGCTTTCGGGACCATCGCGCAGGATCATCACCCATTTCCCCGCCACCTCCACGCCTGCGTAATCGTGCCACGCCAGTGAATCGGCGGCAAAATCGAAGCCGAATCCGCAAAAGACCACCCCCGCCGTCAAGGCAGCATTTTCGGAAAAACCCAGGGGCATGAAATCGGCCCCGAGCGTAAACGCCGCGGTGCCGCTGGCCAGCCGATTCCCGGGACCGGGGAGCAGGCCGGTGAGCACTTCAAAGCTCTGGAAACCGTCGTCGCCCAGCAGGGTCAGGCCACAGGCGGCAAATTCTTTTTTGATGTATTCCGCCGCGCTGTCGGCGTGCGCCGTGCCGGCGCGGCGGCCCTGCAGGGCGTCGCCGGCGAGGTAGTCGATATGGTGGTAAAGTTCCGCAGCCGTTATCTCCGGATCGGCGCTCTGTCCGGAAAGCAGCACCGGGATCAACAGACTCCACAGGAGCAATTGTTTTTTCATGGATACTTTCCTCACTGTTATAAGACCATCCTGACAAAAGGTAATCACGACGCGATTAATGGACCACTCATTTATACCGGGGAATGGCGGTGGGGCGCACTTTACGGGTGCCGTTGCGAAACGCTGTGCTGGATGAGGCAATCCGCGACATGGAGGACCAGGCCATCCGGAACGCCGTTGTGGTGACGGGAGCGCATGCGCATGTCGCACATCTCATTGACGAAATCGACCACCTGGAGTGTGCCATCCCGGGCGATGGCGATCTCGGTGGAGAAAAAATCGATTCGGGTGGTTTGGGCGATGTGCATGACAGTCGTTTTCATTTTATTCAACATGTCTTCCGGCAGTTGTTCCGTCTGCAACGGCTGATAGAGATGGGTGAGATCATCCCACCAGCAGGGCACCACGTGATCTACAATGTAAAAGATGCGAAACCAGGCGCGGCGGCCGAGAATGATGGCCGGTTCCACCTTTTTTTGCAGAACCAGCTTTCCGGTCGGGCTGGATTTCAGCGCATGGCTGATATGCTGAACGCTGGTGGCATCGAGAATGACGCCCTCGCCGCCGCCCCCTTCGGAGGGTTTGATGACAAAGGGCAATCCCAGCTTTTCGGCTGCCCGAGAAAAAACAGCATCCACGGCATCGTCCCGGGAGGCGATGATGCCATAGGGCACATCGATGCCGCTCGAGACCAATTCGAGATGCATGGTGGCTTTATCGCGGCACCACGCCATGCGCGCCGGATCGTTGACGATACGGGAACCGCGCGTTTTCAGCGTTTGCAGAGAGGTGCACAGTTCCGCATGGACATCGGAAGCGCGGTCGATGATCACCTGGGGAACAAATTCGGGGTCGTCACAATAATGATAAAATGTCGCCAAATCATCCGCATGGAAGAAGCGTACGGCCAGTTTATTTCTTCGCGCGGCGGCGCCGAGATAGAAAACAAAATCATCATCATATTCCCACTCCCAGAGAATCAGCAAATCGGGTCTGTGGGAATATGATGATTGCAGGGATAAAGGGTACTTTTTTTTCTTCAGGTTCAAGTTTTAACAGATCATTTCTTCGGGTTCTGCAATGAATTCGGGCTTATAGGGCGCCTGCCGCACAGGCAGCCGGGCAGGCGCCTGGTTGTCCGGCGACTCCACCTGGGGATAAACGAACAATTCGCCGCGATAGTTCCGCAGCACCACTTTATCGTCGTCGATGGATTGTACATAAGCCGGCAGGAGCGGAATTTTTCCGCCGCCGCCGGGCGCATCGATGACAAATTGCGGTACCGCGAGACCCGAAGTCCATCCGCGGATCGCCTCGATGATCTCCAGACCCTTGCTGACTTTGGTGCGCAGGTATTCGGTGCCCTTGACATAGTCGGCCTGATAGATGTAATAGGGCCGCACGCGGACTGTCAGCAACTTTTGCATCAGGCGCTTCATCACCTCGGGATCATCATTGACGCCTTTGAGCAGCACGGTCTGGTTGCCGAGCGGAATGCCTGCATTGGCGAGCAAATTGAGAGCCCGCGCCGCTTCCCCGGTGATTTCATCCGGATGGTTGAAATGGACGTTCATATAGAGCGGATGATAGCGCTGCAGCATCTTGACGAGTTTGGGCGTGATGCGCTGCGGCAGGAAACAGGGGACTCGCGAACCGATCCGCAATATCTGGATGTGTTCAATGGCGCGCAAGGATTTGAGAACATATTCCAGCTTGTTGTCGCTGAGCATCAAAGGGTCACCGCCGGAGATGATGACATCGCGGATTTCCGTATGCTGGCGGATGTACGCCAGGCCCTCTTCGATGTAGCGGGGATTTATTTTTGACGGATCGCCCACCTTGCGCTTGCGCGTGCAGAAACGGCAGTAGGAGGCGCAGCTGTGCGAGACCAGGAAGAGCACGCGATCCGGGTAACGATGGACGATGCTGGGCACCGGCGAATCTTCATCTTCATTCAAGGGATCGGTGATGCCGCTGTTTTCGGCCAGTTCCGCTGTATCCGGAACGATCTGACGATAAATGGGGTCCCCTTTTTCCTTGATTAGATTGGCATAGTAGGGCGTTATGCGAAATTTAAAGTTTTTCGCCACTTTTTTGACGTCTTCAATGTCGAGGTCGAAGCGTTCAGCAATCTCTTCAGGTTTGGTGAGACTGCCTTTGAGGAGATTTTGCCAATCATCCATTTTAACTATGACTCCTTTACGAGAAATACTTGACATAGATTATGCGATCATCATCGGGTTTGTAAAAATCTGCGATGCGCACACTTTCTTCATAGTGCTGGTTAAGGTAGAAACGGCGCGTATTCTCATAGCGCGGTTGTGATGAGGTTTCGATGATCAATAATCTTCCTTTCGCCTCCCTGATTTTGTTTTCCACCCACTGCATTAACTGCTTGCCATATCCCTTGTTCTGTGCCGCAGGGGATACGGCGATCCAATAGAGATCGAACGTGCCTTCCGTCAGCGGCGTCGGGCCATAGGTGGCGTAGCCCATGACGCGCTCCTCCTCGGTCAGCACGTCTGCGATATAATCTTTTTGTCCGGGTTGCTGAAGATAGATGTCCAGCAGCTCGATGGCGACATCGACTTCATCCTGTGTGAACATCCTGGTCCCCTGCAGGATGTCAACGACTTGGTTCCGGTCTGTGGTTGTCATGGGGCGTATCATCGCGAGCCCTTTCGCGCCAGGGCATGATCGATCAGGCGTTGCCAGAAGGCGCCATACGGGATGTTCGCGGCGCGCAAGGCGCGGGCGAACCCCGCATTCAGGCTGATATCCGGATTGGGATTGACCTCAAGAATGAAAATCTCTTCATCGTCGCAGACGCGGAAATCCACCCGGGCGTAATCGCGGCCGTCGACGGCCTTGAAAGCGGCCACCGCCAGAGATTGCAGACGATCGCGCAGCGCCTCGCTGATGGGCGCCGGACAGTGCGGCACGGTAGCCCGATACAAAGCATGATCTTCGAACCACTTGGCTTCATACCCCAAAATATGCGGCACATCCGCCGGCAAATCTGAAAAGTCGATTTCCGAAACCGGCAACGCCATGGGCCCGGTTTCGGATTCAAAAACCGCCACATTGAATTCGCGTCCGGCGATGAAAGCCTCCACCAGGGCGGGCTGGTGATAGGTCTGGAACACTTCGTTCACCTGCTTTTCCAGGGCCTGCTCGTCGTGCACGACGGAATCTCCGTAGATGCCGAGGCTGGCATCTTCTGCATTGGGCTTCACGATCATCGGAAAAGGCAGAGGCACCGGACGGCGCATCCCGGGGGCGAGATAACCGGGGGCGCAGGCAAGTCCGTGCGATTGCAGCAGCAACTTGGTCAGATACTTTTGTTGACACAGCGCCAGGGTGAAGGCCCGGTTGCCGGTGAAGGGCCACCGCATCATTTCAAAAAAGGCCGCCACATGGAATTCCTGTTGCGGGATGCCGCGATAGCTCTCACAGAGATTGACCAGCAGGGTCACGCGGGCAGCGGCGAACTGCTCTGCGAAGGCCTGAATGCCCCCGCTCATGGGCAGGGAGACAGCTTCGTAACCGGATTGTTCGAGAGCCTGGAGAACATCCTGAGCCGCCTGCTGCACGGAGGTTTCAGAAATCTGTTCTTCGCGTTTGCCGACAAGGGCTTCACAGGCATTGAAAGCGACACCGACACGGGGTTTTTGCGTTTTCATCACCCTATTCCATAGCGTGCGGCGGCTTCATCGACGACGCGCTGTATCAACTGGTTATACGAATAACCGGCGGCACGCGCCGCCTTGGGCAGACAGGAGTTGTCGTCCGGGTTGGGCAAAATGCCGGGCAGGGGATTCACTTCAATCACCTGGGGTTCCCCGAGGTCATCCAGGCGGAGGTCGATGCGCGCCCAATCGCGCAGGCGCAATACCCTGTAAACGCGCTGGATGAGTGTTTCAATTTTTAAGCGCAGATCACGGTCGATCAGGGCCGGGCATTGAAAAATTTTCAGAGGATTCTCACGTGTATCCCAAATCCATTTGGCCTCATAAGAATAGATGGGCGCTGCGCCGGCAGGCAAGCGGCTGTGATCGATTTCCACAACGGGCAATATCTCGATATGCGGCGGATTGCCCAGGGCACCGACGGTGAACTCCCGCCCGGGCAGAAAAGCTTCGACGATGACGGGTTGGTCGTAGGTTTTGCACAACTCCGTCACGCGGGCTGACAGTTCATCGCGTGTGCGCACCAGACAATTATCCTTGATGCCTTTGCTGGATCCTTCATAGAGGGGCTTGACGATGGCCGGCAAGGGCATGTTGTCAGAAATCTCCAGGGCGTTTTCCAGGGTTCTGAAGGCGGGGGTGGGAATTTGATAATAGGAAAGAATCTCTTTGGCGCGCGATTTGTCCAAACAGATACCCAGGGTCAGGGGATCGGAGCCGGTATAGGGCAGATGCAGATATTCGCACAGTGAAGGAATCTGCGATTCGCGGTTGGGGCCGAAGAGGCGTTCGGCTATATTGAATACGAGATCGGGTTTGTGTTGTTGCAGGAGGGAACAGGCATATTCATCAGATTCGATCGGGATGACGGCAAAACGTTCCTCAAGGGCGGTCTGGACGGCCAGTATGGTTTCGTCTGAGTCACATTCAGCCAACAAATCCGGCGGAGGCTCATCTTCATCCTCCATGATTTCTTGCCCTATCAGGCGTGAAACCATCGTTGCCATGCCGGTTTTTGAACTGTGTACGAGGGCAATTTTCAAAGTTTATTACACTCCCTATGATGCAACTACAACGATTTACGCGCGAAAAAGTTTCAATGTTAAAAAAAATCAGGTATATTTTTGGGGTTAAATATACCTTTTTATTCGTAAAAGTCAATGATTATTTGAATTATTTTCTGAGAGGCATCACGTTTTGGCAAAATGGTCGTGCGGCCATACTGTGATTATTTCATGATACAGGGCCTCTATGCGGAGGCCATGTATCCCGCCGCCGCAGAGGCTTGACTGGTGATGATATCAATTTGCGGGGGTTTTAGCAGATGTTTTTTGACAGCGCACTGATCGGCTGCGCGAATGACAGCCTCTTTGTATTTCTCCGGAAAGCCGGCCGGCAGCGTGATGTCCAGTTGAATCCTGTCTATCATATGCGTCAACGGATCAGAGTCCATGCGTTGTGTGATCTCGAGGCCGTCGGTGGAGAGGCCTCGTTGTTTGCAGAAACTCAGCACATAGATGCCGGCACAGGTTGCGATGGAGGCCAGGAAAAGGGCAAACGGCGGCGGCGCGGAACCGTCCTGGTTGGTGGGAATGGTCATGGGACCATATTGGGCATTGACGGCGAGGTTGCCCGGAAAAGTCACTTTTATATCCATAATACAACTCCTTTTTTTGTTACCTTTTAGATGCAGCATAGCGTCCGGAGGATTCAGCGCGTCAAGACGATTTTTTAATTGAAAAACCTTTCGGCAATTAATTTCCTTGATGCTTGAAATTTTTTTAGTTAAATTAGGTGCAAACAGACAAAAGATGAATCAAACTCCTGGCTCACCATGACAGCGAACGCCCTGACTATCACCCGCATCGTTTTATCGCCGTTCTTTATGGTGGCCTTTATGATCGATACGTTCGCTGCGTATGTGGTTTGTTTTATCCTTTCCATCATCATGGAGCTTTCGGACTATTTCGATGGCAAGCTGGCGCGCTGGAACAAGCAAACGTCGGATTTCGGCCGTTTGATGGATCCGTTTGCCGACAGCATTTCCCGTTTCACCATCTTTTTGTGTTTTTTAAGCGCCGGCTGGGTGCCGCTGTGGATGGTCGCCATCTTTTTCTACCGGGATGTGCTGGTTTCCCTGATCCGCGTTTTTGCCATGAAGCAGGGCGTCATCGTGGCGGCGCGCAAAAGCGGCAAAACCAAGGCCTGGGTTCAGGCCGTTTGTATCTGGCTGGTTTTTGCCGTCATCCTGCTGGAAAAGGCGGGCTTTGCGGCGGAATTCTTTGCGGTGCAGGGACGCACGTATCTGATGACCACGGGGATCATCGCCGTTTCAGCCATGATCACCCTCTATTCCGGCATTGACTACTGGGATGCCAACAAGAGCTCGGTGCTGAAAGCGTTTCGAGCGAAAAGCAAGACACCGTGAGAGAATCCCGCGGGCGTTTTTACTCGCTTCTTGTCTGTCCGTGCTGATCAAGGTGCCGCGCCCTGGATTAAACCTGTAACACCCCCATTGATTTGCGCTTTCCGTAAACAGGCCGGCGATGGTGCCGGAGCCCACTTCTTCAGGAATTTCACTTCAACTGTGCACACAGACGATTCAGTATTTTTCAGCATGATGTAACGCCCTGCTCAGCTTGGGCACTGCGGCAGGCATGGGTGCCGTGCGAACGCGCCGGGGGGCGTGCAAGCACTGTGTCAGACTTTGCCTGTGAATGGCGCGAGATATGACAGGCCCTGGATTGGCTGGTGCTGCGCCTATCGGCAGAGCCGGCGGCTCGTTGTCTGGCAGCCTGTTCCTGCGCCAGGAGATTCCATATGATTACTGCAAAGGAATCAGCGCGTTGGTGAGGTCGGCGACCGAGGAGACCACCAGCCGGGGTTGGTCGGGCGAAACGGCCAGCATGGCACGATTCGTCTCGCCGCTGAGAACCAGAATGCCATACAACCCGTGTTGGGCCGCCATGCGGATATCCGTGTAGAGCCGGTCTCCGACAAAAGCGATTTGCCGCGGCGGTACACCCGCGCGCGCGCTGATGGCCGCCACCGCATGGGGTGTCGGTTTGCCCATGATGACGGGCTCCTTGCCTCCGGTGGCGCGCGCAAAGAGCGCGATAAAACTGCCGACATCCGGTATGAATTGGCCGCCGGCGACGGGACAGAGGATGTCCGCGTGGGTGGCGATATAGGGAATATCTTCCTGGATCAACGCATAACCGTTCCGGATTTTTTCATAGTCCAGTTCGGTGTCGAATCCCAGGACCACCGCTTTGGGCCTGACCTTGCGGCACTGCTGCGGCGACAGGCATCTGAATCCTGCTGCCGTGAAATCGGCTTGAAGGTCCCGGTTGCCGATCAGATAGATCTCGGGTCCCAGCCGGTGCTGCTGCAGATAATGGAGGGTGCAGTCGGTGGCAGTGATCAGCATCTCCGGGCTGTGCGGAAATCCCAGACCGGCGAGTTTTTTGAAATAGGTGTCGCGCGAGCGGGAAGTGTTGTTGGTGAAATAAAAGAGCTTGCGCCCGGAGGCGAGAATGCGCTCGAGGAATTCGTGCGCCCCCGGCACGGGCGTCTCTCCGAGGTAGAGGGTGCCATCCAGGTCGCAGACCAAGGCCTCGAGGCGGGCGATGGTGGTGTGGGCCGAAACGGGTATCGAGCACATGGCAGAGGCACTTTCCCAGGTATGACGGGTGCAAACACATTTGCGCCTTTGGCGCATCCCTTCAATAACCTTAAAACCCTTGCTTTCCAATTAATATTTCATTAAATTATCCATCTAAAATGCCTCGTTTTTTCTCTCGTAATAAATTATTTATGTTCTGTTTGCATTCGTTATTTCCAGGCCGGTATAGACTGTATATGAATCATGATTCCTTTTTATTCCTACCTATTATTGGAGGTTGCTGATGTCTAGAGAAAAGATGCTGGTCGATGGTAATGAAGCGGCCGCGTTCGTTGCACACAAGATCAACGAGGTGATCGCCATTTATCCGATCACACCCTCTTCGAACATGGGGGAATGGGCCGATGCCTATTCCGCAGATGGTGAGAAAAACATATGGGGCACCGTCCCTCAAGTGGTGGAGATGCAGAGTGAAGGCGGCGCATCGGGTGCTGTGCACGGCGCACTGCAGACCGGCGCCCTGACCACCACCTTTACCGCTTCCCAGGGTCTTTTATTGATGATTCCGAATATGTTCAAAATTGCCGGCGAGTTGACATCGACGGTTTTTCATGTTTCGGCGCGTACGGTGGCGACGCATGCGTTGTCCATTTTTGGCGATCACAGCGACATCATGGCGGTACGCAGCTGCGGCTGGGGCTTGCTGGCCTCGAATTCGGTGCAGGAAGTCCACGATTGCGCCCTCATCGCCCAGGCCGCCAGCCTCAAGGCCCGCGTCCCTTTTGTCCACTTTTTCGATGGTTTCCGCACCTCCCATGAAGTGCAGAAAATCGAGGCATTGAGCATGGACGATATGCGCGCCCTGATCGACGATGAGTTGGTCATGGCCCACCGCAAACGCGGCCTGTCGCCGGATCGTCCCGTCATCCGCGGCACGGCGCAGAACCCGGATGTCTTCTTTCAGGCCCGCGAAGCCTGCAACACCTTTTATCTCGCCTGTCCGGCCATCGTTCAGGAAGCCATGGACCAGTTTGCCAAAGTCGTCGGCCGCAGCTACCACCTCTTCGACTATGTCGGTGCCCCCGACGCCGAACGCGTCATCATCATCATGGGCTCCGGCGCTGAGACCACCCAGGAAGCGGTCGAGTATCTCAACCGCCAGGGCGAGAAGGTCGGCGTGCTCAAAGTGCGGTTGTTCCGCCCCTTCTCGGTGGAACATTTTATCAAAGCCCTGCCACCCGGCGTGAAGCGTATCGCGGTCATGGACCGCACCAAGGAACCCGGCGCGGCGGGCGAACCCCTCTACATGGATGTCGTCACGGCGATCAGTGAAGCCCTGAGCACGGGCACGGCGCCCTTTAAGACGATGCCGAAAATCATCGGCGGCCGCTATGGTCTCTCTTCCAAAGAATACACCGGCGCCATGGTCAAGGCCGTTTTTGATGAATTGGCCAAAAACACTTCCAGGAATCATTTCACGGTCGGCATCAACGATGATGTCACCCATACCAGTCTGGCCTATGATAGCCAATTTTCGACCGAAGACAAAGAGGTCTTCCGGGCGCTCTTTTACGGACTCGGCTCCGACGGCACAGTCGGCGCCAACAAGAACTCGATCAAGATCATCGGCGAAGAGACCGACAACTACGCCCAGGGCTATTTCGTCTATGATTCCAAGAAAGCCGGTTCGGTGACCGTGTCCCATCTTCGCTTCGGACCGAACCCCATCCGTTCGATCTATCTGATCGACCGCGCCAATTTCATCGGCTGTCATCAGCAATTTTTCATGGAACGCTTCAACTTTCTCGAAAACGCCATGCCCGGCGCCACCTTTCTGCTCAACACCCAGGCGGGCCCGGAGGAAGTCTGGGACACATTGCCGCGGGTGATGCAGGAGGAACTGGTCAACAAAAAGATGAAGTTCTACGTCATCGATGCCTATGAGGTCGCGAAAAAAACCGGCATGGGCGTGCGCATCAACACCATCATGCAGACCTGCTTCTTCGCCATCTCCGGTGTGCTGCCCAAGGAGGAAGCCCTCGATTACATCAAGCGGGCCATCAAAAAGACCTATGGCGCCAAGGGCGATGTCGTGGTACAGAAGAACTACCAGGCCGTCGATGAGACCCTGGCTCATCTTTTTGAGGTCAAGGTTCCGGACCAGGTGACCAGCAAGATGGACATGCCCGCGGTGGTTCCCGATCACGCCCCCGCTTTCGTCAAAGAGGTGGTCGCCAAAATCATCATCAACAAAGGCGATACCGTGCCCGTCAGCGCCATGCCGATCGACGGCACTTTTGACTCCGGCACCACCCAATATGAGAAACGCAACATCGCCCTGGAAATCCCGGTGTGGGATCCGGAAATCTGCATCCAGTGCGGCAAATGCGCGATGGTCTGCCCCCACGCGGCCATCCGGCAAAAAGCCTACGATCCCAAACACCTCAGCGACGCCCCGGCCACCTTCAAGTCGATTGCGGCGCGCGGCAAGGATTTTGCGGAGGGATGGAAATACACCATTCAGGTTGCGCCCGAGGATTGCACCGGCTGCTCCCTGTGCATCGAAGCCTGCCCGGCCAAGAACAAGACCGATGTCAGCAAGAAATCGATCAACATGGCGCCGCAACCGCCCATCCGGATTCAGGAGCGCGAGAATTACGAATTCTTTTTAAAGATACCGGATGTGGATCGCCGCGATGTCAAGGTGGCTTCTGTCAAGGGCAGCCAACTCCTGCGCCCGCTCTTCGAGTACTCCGGCGCCTGCGCGGGCTGCGGCGAAACACCCTATGTCAAGCTGCTCTCGCAGCTCTTCGGCGAGCGCATGATCGTGGCCAACGCCACGGGATGCTCGTCCATTTACGGCGCCAACCTGCCGACTTTTCCCTATGCCAAGAATGACCAGGGACGCGGACCGGCGTGGAGCAATTCGCTCTTCGAAGACAATGCCGAGTTCGGATTCGGGTACCGTTTGACGCTCGACAAGCACACCGAATTCGCCCAGGAACTCGTGAAAAAACTCGCCGGGGAGATCGGTGACGATCTCACCACCGCGCTGCTGACGGCCGATCAGTCCAGCGAGGGCGGCATCATCGATCAGCGCGAACGGGTCGAAATCCTCAAGAAAAAACTGGCCGGCGTCAAGTCCATGGAAGCCCGGCACCTCCTCTCTCTGGCGGACATGCTGGTGAAGAAGAGCGTCTGGATCCTGGGCGGCGACGGCTGGGCCTATGATATCGGTTACGGCGGTCTGGATCATGTGCTGGCCTCCGGAAGAAACGTCAATGTGCTGGTGCTCGATACCGAAGTGTATTCCAACACCGGCGGGCAGATGTCCAAATCGACGCCGTTGGGCGCGGTGGCCAAATTTGCCGCCGCGGGCAAACCGCTGCCCAAGAAGGACATGGGCATGATCTTCATGACCTACGGCAACATCTATGTCGCCCGCGTCGCCATGGGGTACAACGATCTGCAGACGGTTCGCGCCTTCGTCGAAGCCGACGCCTACGATGGCCCCAGCATCATCATCGCCTACTCCCATTGCATTGCGCACGGCATCCCGATGCACAAAGGCCTCGAGGAACAGAAAGCCGCGGTGGAATCCGGGCATTATCCGCTCTTCCGCTTCAACCCGGCCGTGGCCGAGCAGGGACTGAATCCGCTCAAACTCGATTCCAAGGCGCCTTCCATCACTTATGAGGAGTTTGCCTACCGGGAAACCCGTTTCAAAATGCTGACCAAAAGCATGCCGGAACGGGCCAAGACCCTGCTCAAGGCGGCGCAAAAGGCCACCAGTGATCGCTGGCACTTGTACGAGAACTGGGCGGCCATGGAATACGGCGATGACAGTGCCGCGCCGGCCAAAACGGAAGAATAAAACAGTATTGTAGTGAATGAAACGGGTTGCCTCGGGTGGTGAAAAACCGGAGGCAACCTTTAAAGACTTTACGGAAAGGATAGGGTTATCATGGATTTGACAACTACCTACATGGGCTTGAAATTGAAAAATCCCCTGGTTCCGTCGGCTTCCCCCCTGTCTAAGGATATCGATACCATTAAAAAGCTCGAAGATGCCGGCGCCGCCGCGGTCGTGCTTTACTCCATATTCGAAGAACAGATCTCTTTCGAAGCCGAGGAATTGTCGCATTTCCTCAGCCATGGCACCGAGAGCTTTGCGGAGGCCCTGAGTTATTTCCCCCGGGAACAGGAATTCAATCTCGGTCCGGATGAATACCTCGAGCACATTCGCAAAGCCAAGCAGGCCACCACCATTCCCGTCATCGCCAGCCTGAATGGCGTCACGCCAGGAGGCTGGATCGATTATGCGAAAAAAATGGAGCAGGCCGGCGCCGACGCCCTGGAACTCAACGTCTATATGCTGGCGACGGATGCGGCCAGACGCGGCCAGGAAATCGAACAGCTCTATGTCGACATCCTCAAGGCGGTCAAGGGGAGCGTGAAAATTCCGGTGGCGATGAAGTTGAGCCCCTACTTCAGCTCCATGGCCAACATGGCCCAGCGGCTGGATGCCGCCGGGGCCGACGCCCTGGTGCTCTTCAATCGCTTCTATCAGCCGGACATCGATCTGGAGGCGCTCGAGGTCAAGCCCGGCGTCGTGCTCAGCAGCTCCAAGGACCTGCGCCTGCCGCTGCGCTGGATCGCCATTCTCCATGGCCGCGTCCAGGCCAGTCTGGCGGGGACTACCGGGGTGCACACCGCCGAAGACGCCATTAAAATGATCATGGCGGGCGCCGATGTGACGCAGATGTGCGCAGCCCTGCTCATCCACGGCCCGGAATACCTCGGTACCGTGCTGGCCGACATGAAGAAATGGCTCGAGCAGCATGAGTACAGCGACGTCCGCGGCATGAAGGGCAGCATGAGCCAGAAGAAAGTCGCCGAACCCGCCGCCTACGAACGCGCCAATTATATCAAGGCGCTCAATAATTATACGCGCTGAGTGGACGCATGGTTTTTCAAGCCGGAGCAGGACATCGCTTCCGGCTTTTTTTTTAGGAAGCCGCGCAACCGGCGCAATAGTGCTTGGTTTTTTTCCCGATCTTCGCTATACTTAAAAAATCAAATCCCCCTTGTTGGGTATAGAGCGGAAGCGTTTGCCAACGGAGACGAGCATGATCAAAGAACTGATCCAGGCTGCGCGCGGACACATCAAATCGACGCTGGTGTTGCGTCATGCGCGGGTGATCAACGTCCACTCCGGACAGATTCAGGAGACGGATGTGGCGATTTACCGCGATACCATCGCCGGTCTGGGAGCGGGCTATCAGGGCGAGACCGAGACCGATCTCAAGGGCCTGTATCTCGCCCCCGGTTTTATGGACGGCCATGTCCATATCGAATCCTCCATGGTGGAAGTGCCGCAATTCGCCCGGGCTGTGGTGCCGCTCGGCACGACCTCGGTGATCGCCGACCCCCATGAGATCGCCAATGTGCTCGGCTATGAAGGCATCCGCTACATGATGGAATCGAGCAAGTATAATCCCCTCAACGTTTTTTTCATGTTGTCCTCCTGTGTCCCCGCATCGCCGCTGGAGTCGGCCGGCTCCGAGATGCGCGCCTTCGATATCTTTCCGCTCCTGCGCGAAAAATGGGTGCTGGGCCTGGCGGAGATGATGAACTATCCGGGCGTCCTCAACGCCGAACCCGACGTCCTCGACAAGCTCAAGATCGTGCCGGACAAACGCATCGACGGTCACGCGCCCGGGTTGAGCGGCAAGGATCTCAACGCCTACATCGCCGCCGGTGTGGAATCGGATCACGAGTGCACCACGGTGGCCGAGGCGCGGGAAAAGCTGGAATTGGGCATGCACATCATGATTCGCGAGGGTTCGGGGACGAAAAACCTCCTTGATCTGCTCCCCCTGGTGACACCGCAAAATGAACGCCGCTGTTTCTTCTGCAGCGATGACCGTCATCCCAATGATATTCTTCAGGAAGGCCACATCAATTATATCATCAAAAGCGCAATCGGTGCGGGTCTCGATCCGATAACCGCCATACGCATGGCGACCCTGAATACGGCTGATTATTTTGGCCTGCGCAAACTGGGCGCCGTGGCCCCGGGCAAGATGGCCGATCTCGTCGTCTTTGACGATTTCGAGCACCTGAATATCAAGCGGGTCTATAAAAATGGCCAGCTGGTGGCCCGGGACGGCGTGGCGGTCTATGAGGTCACATCGCGCCCGCCTGCCATGCTGCGCAGCTCGGTGAACATCAAATGGCTCGAAGGCGATGAATTCTCCATTCCCGCCCGCGGCAAACGCTGCCGCGTCATCGAAATCGTGCCCGACCAGATCATCACCAACGCCCTGATCGAAGAGCCTTCCTGTCGCGATGGCGCCGTGGTCTCTGATCCGCAACGGGATTTGCTGCGGCTCTTTGTCCTGGAACGGCATCGCGCTTCAGGGAACATCGGCAAGGGGATCGTCAAGGGATTCGGCCTCAAGCGCGGCGCCATCGCCACCTCCATCGGGCACGACAGTCATAACATCATCGCCATCGGCGTGGCGGATCGCGATATCATGAAGGCGGTGATCCACATCAACAAGATGGGCGGCGGCATCGCCGTGGTCGATGACGGCACGGTCCTCGAGGCGCTGGAGCTGCCGATCGCCGGGCTCATGTCCAACCAGCCGCTGGAATTTGTGAGCACGCGCACCAAAGACCTTATCCAGACCATCCACACCCTGGGGGTTCCCCTGGAAGACCCGTTGATGACCCTCTCCTTTCTGGCGCTGCCGGTGATCCCCAGCCTCAAATTGACGGATCGCGGGCTGGTGGATGTGAGCCAATTTGCCCATGTCGATCTCTTTATCGACTAATATGAAACGGTCAAGAGCGGAGCGCGAAAAAGTCACCATCGCCGCGATGGTGCGTATCTTCTGCCGGGCCCATCACCGGACGCCCGGGGCCCTGTGCGACCGCTGCGAGAACCTTCTCGCCTATGCCTTCAGGCGGATCGATCATTGCAAGTATGGATGGGACAAGCCGGCCTGTTCGCAGTGTCCGGTGCACTGCTACACGCCGTTGAATCGGGAAGCGATTCGCACTGTGATGCGATTTGCGGGACCGAGAATGATGTTTTATCACCCCTGGTTGACTTTCCTGCATTACCGGGATGCATGGACCAAAAACGCGAAAAAGGCACCACTTCACAAGGAATGATCATGTTCAAGGGTTACAGTTTGCGGGCGGCGGTGCTGGTTTTGGCACTCGGGTTTCTTTTTTCCTGTTCGAATCGATCCGATCGGGTTCATCCCTCCTTCAAAGGGACCTTCGACCGGGAGCGCAGCGTCTACCGGTCGCTTCTTGAGAACAATCCTTTTTCTGCGCCGCATCAGCCTTCTCTTTATGCGCAATTGTCCGCTCAGAATCTGCGCAGCGGCGATGTCATCCTGCGCCTCATGGCGGGGGCGAGTTCGATCCTCACGGCCTTTTCAAGCCTCGGCGGCTATTCTCATGTCGGCGTCATCGTGCGCCTCGCGGATTCGCTTTGGGTGGTCGACTGCCAGCCCCACAATGCCGCCGTGATGGGCGGGCACTGCGTCAAAAGACATAACCTCAGCGACTGGGTGGAGGATTTCCGCCTAAAAGACGATGTCACACCGGTGCTCTCGGTGATGGTCATGCGTTCGCAGGAGTCCTTCTCCGAAACGGATTTTATGGCGCGGCTGGATTCTCTGTTGCAAGGCCCGGTTCATTTTGACAGCCGGTTTGCCCTGAATAACGACGGGCCGGAGCAGAAAAATCTCTACTGCTCAGAGTTCGTCTATGTCCTCTTCAAGGACTTGCTGCAGCGGGAAGACCTGATTTTCTATTCTGATCCGATCACGAATAAACTGATCAAGCATGTGCTCGTTCTGGAGGCGGAGAACCGCTACCCAGAATTTTGCCGCATGCTCCATGTGATAGAAGAACGCTTCCAGGTCAAAATTCGCGGTGTGGAAAATCTCATTGCCCCCTCTGTTTTTGAGAGTGCCTCCGCCTTTCAACCACTCTGTTTTGCGTGGCCCGCTGATTTGGCTTCCAGCAGCTATCTGCCGCTGGTAAAGATGTACGCCCATCTGCAGCGGGCCGTGCTCATGCTGCGCGCGCTGCACGGACTCCCGGTTAGAGGCGATGTCGAGGCTGAAATGGATTATGCGGAGTTGCCTTCCGGGCAGAAGAAAAAGATTCGTAACATCATCGCCGCGGAAGCAAGACAAAATCCTTCGGGCTTTTTCGAGAGCAACCGGCTCGTCGTTGCCCTGTTAAGCGAGTATGCCGGCGCCGAGGAGACGTTCGCGATGGCCGGCAAGGCGATCACCAAAATGGAGCGGCCTCAGGGGCATGGGAGGAATGGGCCTTGAGCGCTATTTATTATTTGTGAAAGGCCTGCTGGTGATGAACGCCTGGAATTTTCGAGCGACTTATTATCGATACGCGCGAAGATGGGGGTTTCTGCGTACGATAAAACGCGCGGAAGACCACGCCGCGGAAGAGTTGCTGCAGCTCATGGATATGATCCCGGCGCGATACCTGGATTTGGGGTGCGGTCAGCAGGAACCGCTGCCCGCTCTGCGCGCAAGCCAGCGTGTGGCTGTGGACTCCGCCCCGGGTATGTTGAAAAGAGTTGGTCATGGAGCCGGCATCTATCCGGTTTGCGCAGATATTTGTAATCTGCCGTTCAAGGAAGAGCTGTTCTCTTTGGCGGTTGCCATCGGCGTCGCCGAGTATTTGAAAATCAATACCCTCTGGCTTGAAGAAGTTGCCCGGCGCCTGAAGCCGGGTGGTTTTTTTTTGCTGACCGCCACAAACCCCGGGATTTGGGCTCTTTTGCGCCATCTCACGGGAAGCAGAATCCATTGTCATCCCAGGGAGGATATCCTGAACAGAACGGCTACGGCTGGATTCTCCCTCTTGCGTGCCAAACAGTTATGGACGCAAGAAATCTATCTCTTTCGGGTGCAAGTCGACCCCTCTTTTCGAACGGCATGAGCGGGTGGAAGGGAACCGGAATATGCTGAAAAAATACAGGTTGATGATTTTGATGGTTTCTCTTTCCACCCCGGGTCTGTGGGGTCAACAGGCCGGAGATGAAAAGAGCGACTGGAAAATGGTCTGGCACGACGAATTCAGCGCCAGGCGTGTTGATCCTTCCAAATGGAACATTCTCCTGCGCGAGCAGAGCAAACACCATGAGCGGCAGTACTATGTGCCCGACGAGGTCTATCTCGAAAACGGTTGCCTGCGGCTGCGCAGCCGGGTGCGCGACTATGGTTCGCAAAAGTTCACCAGCGGGCGGCTCGATACCAGGGGAAAATTCTCGCCGGTATACGGACGATTCGAAATCCGCGCCAAACTGCCGGGCGGCCAGGGACTCTGGCCCGCGCATTGGCTCTACCCGCAGAATCGCGACTGGGAGATGGAGTGCCTCATGGCGGAAATGGTGGCGGCCGGCAAGGAGCGGCTCATCCCCGAAGAGCGGCCGTGGTACAGCGAGATCGATATCATGGAATTTCTCGGTCATGAACGCAACGTGGTCTATGGCACGCTGCATTATTATTCATTTGCGGGCGAGAAGAAAACCAGTTCGGGCACCTGGCGCGGCGAATGCGATTATACCCGGGATTTCCACCTCTA
This sequence comes from bacterium UBA2214, assembly GCA_002327255.1. Classification (GTDB taxonomy): domain Bacteria; phylum Zhuqueibacterota; class Zhuqueibacteria; order Residuimicrobiales; family Residuimicrobiaceae; genus UBA2214. Next base: position 17,621 of record DCUM01000245.1, read on the forward strand.
CGTCCTGGAGTGGGAACCCGATTCCATGCGCTGGTACATCGATGGACAACTCATCCACGCGACGGTGGAGGGCATCCCGCACACGCCGCATTATCTGATCCTCAACACCGCGATCGGCGGCAGTTGGCCGGGCGATCCGGATGCGACGACGGTTTTTCCGCAGTATCATGATATCGATTATGTGCGGGTGTATCAGAAGGGCTATTTCAAGTAAACGGCACCTGCCGGTGGGCTTGCTTTTCAATGTTTTGTTGCGTAACTTGACTGTCTGAATCTCTTTTCAGCCTCTGCCTATCAGCCTGCAAAATTCATGCAACACCAGGGCCACAAAGAGCGCGAAGGGAATCAATTGCGTAAATAATATTAAATTAATCAGTTAAATCATAATTATTGTGTGCCCGGATTCTGTGTAAACACTCAGAAATTGCGAAAATTCTATCACCCGCCAGGTTACCGTTTTCACTTGGTAACACCGCATTGGGGATGTACTTCGTGTGCCTGGTGGGCTTTGTGCGAAAATAAAGTCCTGACACCTGTTGGCAACAATTCACCGCAAAGGTCACCGGGCAGCTTGATCAATTCCGCTAATGCTCACGTGATTCAGGAAAAAACCAGGCTTTATACCGAAAGCCTGCAAAAAGGCTCTGCGTTCTGCTGACTCTGCGGTTAAAACCGGATGGCTGAACAATAACACCTGTTGTACCCAATCATATTATATTCAAGTGACTTGCAGCCGTTGTTACCATATTTGATAAATAATTCAGGTCAGGACATTTACCAATTTCCACTGCGACGATTTTTCGATGGAGTTCACGCGTGAAACTCACACCCTGCACCATACCCGATCTGCTGTTGATCGAATTCAATGTCTTTTCCGATTCCCGGGGTTATTTTCTGGAAAGCTATAATCAGAAGGATTTTCATGAGGCGGGCCTGAAAGCCGAGTTCATCCAGGACAACATCAGCAGCTCGGTGCAGGGCACCCTGCGCGGTCTGCACTATCAGCTCAATCCATACGCCCAGGGCAAACTGGTGCGCGTCACCCAGGGGGCCGTCTTTGATGTCGCGGTGGATATCCGCAAGGAATCGCCCTGCTATGGGCAGTGGGTGGGCGTGGAACTCTCCGAGGAAAACAAACTGGCGCTTTACATTCCGCCCGGATTTGCACACGGTTTTTATGTGCTGACGCCGCAGGCGCAATTCTGTTATAAATGCACCGCTCTCTATAACGCCGCGGCGGATCGCGGCATCCGTTATGATGATCCCGAGATCGGCATCGCCTGGCCCGCCACCGGGGGGCTGATCATTTCCCCCAAAGACCAGAAACACCCGCGGCTGCGCGAGGCGGAAAACAATTTCATCTACCAGCCGTGACAGGCGAGGCCGGCGTTTAGAGGACGCCGGGAGCAGACGGCATCAATCCTGCAGAGGGCATCCAGCCGGCTGTGCCAAGGCCGATCTTGTTTCGATTTCTGCTTCCACGCGACCTCAAGGAGCTGTGTTAATCCTGAACGTCCCGGCAAGGGTACAGCCGTCGCGGCAGTACCGCGCCTTTCTCATCCATGAACACAGCGACATCTCCAATCCCGGCGTCGTGGTTTCTGCGATTTCCGGGGTCATCCGGCTTTTCCACACCCCCTGTATGGCTGAGCGCAGGACATCCTGTGAACCACGCTGCCATGAATGAATCATCTTTAGAATGGTCTGCGGTAGGTTTCCGCGCCCGGTGCGGGCGTCGTTCTCTCCAGCCAGTAACTCTCCGCGGGGTGTTTGAAATGGCGCGGCACGGGATTCTTGCCCAGCGCGCGCAACATCAGGCCGATGGGCGTGAGAATGAGGTAGAAGAAAATCGTCAGGATGACGCGCAAGACGATGCCGCCGAGGAAGAAAGCCAGCCCCATCCAGACTCTGTGGAGCCAGCGGAGGCGTTGCGGGATGAAAATGGCGGCCAGGATCAGGGCGATGGTCCCCCCCGTGACGGCCAGCGTCAACACGGCGTCGCGGCGTACATAAAAGAGCAGCGCCGCCAACAGAATCAGCGCGGCGGAAAGGACGGCCGCGAAACGCTGTATCTCTCTGCCGCCTTGCGGCAGCGCTCTGACGCCCTGCGCCACTTCTTTAATCAAGCGCATATTCTTTCCTCCAATCCCCCGTCTCCACAAACGCCGGCTGCGCTTTTTTATCGAGAATCAATGTCCCCATGACGAGATAGTCCATTTCGGTGCGCATGAAACAGCGATAGGCGTCCTCCGGCGTGCAGATGATGGGTTCGCCGCGGACGTTGTATGAGGTGTTGATGATGACCGGACAGCCGGTTTTCCTTGCGAATTTTTTCACCAGCTTGTAGAATCGGCCATGTTCATGCGCGCTGATGGTCTGGACGCGGGCGCTGTAATCGACATGGGTGATCGCCGGCACTTCGCTGCGCACCTGCTTCAGTTTTTCCACGCCCCAGGCCGTTTCATCCCCGGCAGCCGGTTTTTTGCGCTTCTCCCGCCGCAGCGGCGCCACCAGCAGCATATAGGGGCTCGGAGCGGTCATCTCGAAATACTCGGAGACGTTCTCCTCCAGCACCGCGGGTGCAAACGGCCGGAAACTCTCGCGGAATTTGATCTTTAGATTCATGCGCGACTGCATGGTCACCGAGCGCGCATCCCCGATGATGGAACGGTTGCCGAGCGCGCGCGGCCCAAACTCCATGCGTCCCTGGAACCAGCCGATGACCTGCCCGGCGGCGATCAGATCCGCCACCTCATCAATTAATTGGGATTCCGTTATTTGTTTATAAACCGCGCCCGCGCTTTGCAGATATATTTTTATCTCCTCATCGGAAAATTCAGGTCCGAGCAGGGAGGCCTTTTGCCGGTCGCCTTTTTTCAAAGGCTTGCGCTCGTTGCCGAGGATTTGATGCCAGGCAAAGAGGGCGGCTCCGAGCGCGCCGCCGGCATCTCCGGCGGCGGGCTGAATCCAGATGTTGTCAAAAGGCCCTTCGCGGAGGATGCGGCCGTTGCCGACGCAGTTGAGCGCCACACCGCCGGCGAGGCAGAGATTCTCCATGCCGCTCTGTGCATGAACATGCCGGGCGCAGCGCAGCATGGCTTCTTCGGTGACCTCCTGGATGGAGCGCGCCAGATCCATGTCGCGTTGCGTCAGCGGAGTCTCGGGCTGCCGCGGCGGGCCGCCGAAGAGCCGGTGGAATCGGGCATTGGTCATGGTGAGACCGGCGCCGTAATTGAAATACGCCATGTTCAACCGGAACGATCCATCTTCTTTCAGATCGATCAGATGATCGAGAATGGTCTGCACAAAGGTGGGCTCGCCATAGGGCGCCAGTCCCATGACTTTATATTCGCCCGAATTGACCCGGAATCCGGTGTAATAAGTGAAAGCGGAATAGAGCAGTCCGAGCGAATGGGGAAAATGGATCTCGGACGCTATCTGCACCTGGTTGTTGCGGCCGCTGCCCCAGGAGGTGGTGGTCCACTCCCCGACGCCGTCCATGGTCAAAAAGGCGGCCTGCTGAAAGGGCGAGGGGAAGAACGCGGCCGCGGCGTGGGATTGGTGGTGTTCGGTGAAGAGAATCTCGCCATCGTAGCGCAATTCCTTGCGGATGAGATCGGGAATCCACAGTTTTTGTTTGATCCAGGCCGGCAGGGCCATGAGGAAACTGCGCAGTCCCAGCGGCGCATAACTCAGATAGGTTTCGAGAATGCGCTCGAATTTGACGAAGGGTTTTTCATAAAACACGACATAATCGAGGTTTTGCGCCTCGAGGCCTCCCGCCTGCAGGCAATAGTCGATGGCCCGGTTCGGGAAGGCGTGGTCGTGTTTGATGCGGGTGAAGCGCTCCTCCTGCGCCGCGGCGAGGATTTCCCCATCGCGCACCAGACAGGCCGCGCTGTCGTGATAATAACAGGATATGCCGAGTATGTTCATAGTCTCTGATCTTGTGAAGTGGTTGCTGTTTCGTCGAGAATGTGGAGATCGTCTGCCTGATAGGAGAGATAGGCATCGACACTGCGCGCCTGGGCGTCGGGCATGAGGATGAATTTCCCCTGCGCAGTGGCGTAAACGACGCCCTGCTCATCGACGATCTCCCCCTCAGCGGTCGAGTAGCGCGACCGGTGTTCCAGGGCGCGTCCGCGGACCAGAACCGATTTGCCGACGGGGAGGTATTTGACAAAACGCACGGTGAGTTCCCCGGTGACGAAATAGCGTTTGCGCACCACCGCCACCGCCCAGCCGATAGTCTCATCCAGAACGGCGGTGATCATGCCGCCGTGGGTGATGTTGGCATAGCCCTGATGCACCGGTTCGGCGGTGAAGGGCGTTTCCACGCCCTCTGCGGTGATGCGAAACCGCAAACCCAGCGCATGGGGATTGACCGTTTTTTGTCCGCAAAGCATGCAGCCCTTGTAGGTGGGCAGATACTGTTTCTTCACAGCGATGGTGCTCCTGCAAACGAGTGCCGGGTAACATCCGCGGTATGCCCCAGCAGTTTCAATACCTCCGCGGGCGCATCGACGATAAAGTCGGGATTCAATGCCTTTATGATGGCATGGTCTGCATAGCCCCAGGTGACGGCGATGCAGGGAACGCCGGCGGCCTTTGCCGCCAGGATGTCGTTATCCGTGTCTCCGATGAAAAGCATCTGCTGCGGCTCGACCTGGAAATGATCCATGGCGAGCAGGAGCATGTCGGGCGCCGGCTTGCCCCGTTCGACACTGTCGGGACATACCACCAGCTCGAAAAAGGGCGCGAGGGCCAGGACGTCCAGCACGCGGGTGGTGGTGCGCCGGCCCTTGTTGGTGGCAACCCCGAGCCTGAAGTCCGGCTGCAGGGTTGTCAAAAGATCGACGATCCCGGGGAAGGGGCGCGATTTATCCGTACAGCGCTCATAATAAAGCGGACGAAAGTGCAAGAGGAACTCCTCGAGGCGGTTCTCGTTGACTTGCCCGAGGATGATATTGACAAAACTGTCGGCGCCCGGACCGATGGCCAGCCTGGCGCGTTCGAAAGTCAGCAGCGGCAGTCCCATCTCCTCCAGGGCGGCGTTGATGGCGGGATGGACGTCGGGCGCCGTGTCGACCAGCGTGCCGTCGAGATCAAAGAGAATAACTTTTGGTCTTGAAGTGTTCATGTATAGGTTACTCGTGGTGAAAGGTGCTGATTAAAGGTTAAAAATACAAATGTTTTGCTTCATTCGCAATATGATATTGCGGCGCCTGGAGAGAAATGCGGCCGCCGGCTGCAGAAGAAACGCTTGCGTATATTCGGGGCACATCATAAAAGAGATTGTTATTCCCTGCTTGATTTTATAAATTTGGAAAACGATGGCATCACCTGATTGGACGGGGCGAAAATGGAACCTCCTGGAGATAACCGTAAAATAGCGCGGTCGATTCCATGGGCCGACTTGCCGGGATTGACGGTGCTGACGCGCGATTATGTGCGGCATCAGGGGCTCGCCGCCGATTTTTTTGCGGCCGATTTTTTAGATCGATCTCAATGGCAAACGCTGGCGTCCCGGGTGACGGCCGCCGGCCACGCCGACCGCCGTCAACTCGTTGACATTTTACGAGACCAAAACCGTGATTGCGGCGCCGGCCCCGCAACCATGGCGCATCTTGATCGGTTGCAGGATCCCCAGGCGCTGGCCATTGTCACCGGTCAACAGGTGGGACTCTTTGGCGGGCCGCTTTATACGCTCTACAAAGCCCTGGCAGTGTGCCGGATGGCGGCCGATTTGAGCGTGGCGTGGAACCGTCCGGTGGCCCCGGTTTTTTATCTCGTCTCCGAAGACCATGATCTGAATGAGATCAAATGGGCCGGGTATCTGGATCGCTCCCACCAATGCAACAAGCTGGTTTTTGAACCCAGAAAAGCGGGCGCGCGCATGCCGGCGGCGCAGGTTGCGCTCGATGACGGCATCCTGACGGCGCAGAAGCATCTGGCGGAAGAGCTTCCCTTCGGAGCATTCCAGACAGAAATTTTTGCCGCCCTGGCGCGGGATTATCGCCCCGGGGAGACGCTGGCGACGGCCTTTGCCAGGTGGTCGCTACGGCTCCTGGGAGCGTATGGCCTCATCATTCTGGAGGCATCGGATGACCGCCTCAAACAATTGATGGCGCCCATTTTCCGGCGCGAACTGGAAGAGAATCTCTCCATCCCGGCCATGCTGGAAACCAACCAGCGCCTCGCCGCCGCCGGCTATCATGCGCAACTGACCGTGCAGCCGCAACGACCGCATCTATTCCGGCTGGAGGAAGGACGGCACAGCATCGAAAGAGCGGGGGATGGTTTTATCAACCTGCACAACCAGACCAGGTTCTCTCTGCAGGAGTTATTGGGTCAACCCGAGCGTCTGAGTCCCAAGGCGGCCCTGCGACCGCTGGTTCAGGATTGGCTTTTGCCCACATTGGCGTACGTCGGCGGTCCCGGCGAAATCGCCTATTGGGCGCAGTTGAAAGGGGTGTATGAAGCGTTTGGGCGGCCCATGCCCATCGTGATGCCGCGGCCGGGGATGACGCTGCTGGAGCAGCGTGCTGAAAAGTGGCTGCAAAAGTACGACCTGGACGCGGAAGCGTATATCACGGACCGGGAAACCGTGGAGGACCGGCTGCGCCTCTCGGTCATGCCCGCGGAATTGACGGAGGCAATGGCGGCGGTACGCACGCCCATCGCGCGCCATTGGCCGGCGCTACAAACGGCCATCGAGCAGGTGGATGCGACGCTGGCCGCGCCTGCGGAAAAAACCGGCGCCGGCATTACGCATGCGCTCGAGCAACTCGAAGGCAAGGTGCTGCGCGCTGTCGAACAAAAGGAACAGAGCCGCAGCGCTCATCTCGCGGCCCTGCAGCAATCGATTTGGCCGGGCGGGCAGTTGCAGGAGCGGCAGCTGAACGTCGTGCCCTTTTTATGCAAATATGGCTGGCCCTTGATAGAGCGGCTCTACGATGAGATAGCGTGGCAGGAGCCGCAGCACCACATCCTGACTTTGTAGCGTTCGTTCTTGACGGGAACCATCGAGCCGGCGGAACGTTGCCGGCAACGTTCGAAATGTTCTGTGTCTGCGCTGGAAGACTATCCCGGGTTTGGGGCGTTCACCCGGCACAAAGGCATTGTCAACGCGAGGACATGTCGGCGCGTATTAAGCGGTCGGCTGTGCGCGCACGCCAAAAGCCCGGCCAGATCAAGTCCGCGCGGCTGTGATATCATTATAACTGTTATTATCCTGTTAAAGAATATGAGGCGTTCTGTGGAAAATCCTTTGGATGTATTGGCCTTCGGCGCGCACCCGGACGACGTCGAACTCATGGCCGGCGGCACCATCATCAAACTGGCGCGATTGGGTTATCGCGTCGGCATGATCTCGCTGACGCAGGGCGAAATGGGCACCCGCGGCACGCCGCAACAGCGCGCACAGGAATTCGCGGAAGCGGCGCGTATCATGGGATTGGCGATGCACAAGATGCTGGATATGACGGACGGCTTCGTCGAGGTCAACCGGGAGAATAAATTAAAGGTCATCGCCGAAATCCGGCAATACCGGCCCGCCCTGCTCTTTGCCCCCTACTGGGAGACGCGGCATCCCGATCATGCGAATTGCAGTCACCTGGTGCGGGAATCGGTCTTTCTCGCGGGTCTGAAAAAGATCAAAACAGAGCATCCCCATTTCCGGCCGCAAAAAGTGGCATACTACTGCGAGCACTATCTCTTCAAACCATCCTTCATTGTCGACACATCGGATACCTTTGACGAGCGCATGCAGGCCATCAAGGCGTACAAGTCCCAGGTCTTCAATCCCGACATGCGTGTGGAGGATGAGGAAAAGACCCACATCAGCAGTCCGGCGTATTTTCAATCCATCATCGCCCGGGCGCAATTCTGGGGCGGCAAAATCGGCGTCGCCTGCGGCGAGCCCTTTTACGTGCGCGAACCTCTGCGCGTCCGGGATCCCTTCGCCCTGCTCATCAAATGACCTCAGGGGTATTAGACCTTTCTGACTTCCTGTTGCACGGTGGCGAGAAAATCGCTGACCAGCGCCATCATCTCTGCATTGGGCAACAGGAACGAATCGTGCCCATACCAGGTTTCCAGCTCGCGAAACCGGACTCTTTTGCGGTTATTCTGCAGCGCGTGCACCAGTTCCAGCGATTGCGCCGTTGGATAGAGCCAATCCGAGGTGAAGGAGAGGACCAGATAGCGGGTGAGGACATTTTCGAAGGCGTTCCGTAAGGAACCGTGATCGCGTTCCAGGTCGAAATAGTCCAGCGCTTTGGTGATGTAGAGATAGGAATTGGCATCAAAGCGGTTGACAAATATCTCACCCTGATGCCGCAGGTAACTCTCCACTTCGAAATCGAGCCCGAAATCATAGCCGTAATTTTCCTTTTCCCGCAGCCGGCGTCCGAACTTGCGCTGCATCGATTCCGCGCTGAGGTAGGTGATATGGGCGAGCATGCGCGCGGCGGCCAGCCCTTTAACCGGCCGTTTGTTATGCAGCAGATAGGCGCCGTTGCACCAATCCGCGTCGGCATAGATGGCCTGGCGGCCCACTTCATCCCAGCCGATCTGCATGGCGTTTTGACGGCAGGTGGTGGCGATGGGGATGGCCGAAGCGACGCGTTCCGGACAGGCGATGCTCCACTGCAGCGCCTGCATACCGCCCATGGAACCGCCGGTCACGCAGAGCAGCCGCCGGATGCCGAGATGATCGATCAGATGTTTCTGGGCATTCACCATGTCGGCGATGGTGACCATGGGAAAATCGAGATTGTAGGGTTTTCCCGTCTGCGGATTGATCGAGGAGGGGCCGGTCGACCCCTTGCAGCCGCCGATGACGTTGGAGCAGATGACAAAGTATTTATCCACATCGAAAGGCCGGCCGTGTCCCACCATGAAATCCCACCATCCCGGTTTGCGATCCTCTGGCGTGTGATATCCCGCCACATGGGCATCTCCGGACAGGGCGTGGAGGATGAGGATGGCATTGTCCTTCTCCGGGCTCAGTTCCCCGCAGGTTTCGTAGGCCAGCGTCACGGGTCCCAGCGTCCGGCCGCAAGTTAGCGCCAGAGGAGATTCGGGCGAGCCAAAGGTAAAGGATTCTTCTTTTACAATGCCGACCGAATCCCGGGGCCATTCCGTGGGTGTTGAGGTCATGGCTGATATCCTTATGTGTGCGCCTGTTCGAGCGCCTGGCTCAGATCCCAGATCAGATCGTCGGGATGTTCCAGTCCGATGGAGAGCCGGATCAGCTCGGGGGTGATGCCGCCCTCTCTTTGCTGCGCTTCATTCAGCTGCGAATGCGTGGTGCTGGCGGGATGAATAGCCAGGCTCTTTGCGTCGCCGACGTTGGCCAGGTGCGAAAAGAGCTGCAGGTGCTCGATGAAGCGGCGGCCGGCCGCCGTGCCGCCCTTGATGCCGAACACCACCATGCCGCCGTAGCCATGGTGCAGATATTTGCGCGCCAGCGCATGGCTGGGATGATCGGCCAGGCCGGGGTAGCGCACCCAGGCGACCGCCGGATGGTTTTGCAGAAATTGGGCGACGGTCAGGGCGTTGCTGCAATGTTTTTGCATGCGCAGCGGCAGGGTCTCGATGCCCTGCAGGAAGAGCCAGGCGTTGTCGGGGGAGATGCAGGCGCCGAGGTTGCGCAGCGGCACCAGCCGCATGCGCATGATGAAGGCGAGGGGATTCATCTCACCGAGATCGTGCGCATAGCGCAGGCCGTGGTAACTGGGGTCCGGTTCGTTGAAGAGCCTGAACTTGGGATCGCTCCAGTCGAAGCGGCCGCTGTCGACGACGATGCCGCCGATGGCGGTGCCGTGTCCGCCGAGCCATTTGGTCAGGGAGTGGCAGATGATATCCGCGCCGTGTTCGATGGGGCGCAGCAGAGAGGGCGTGGTGAAGGTGGAATCGACGATGAGCGGCAGATGATGCACCCGGGCGATTTTCGCAATCTCCTCAAGGTCCGCCACGTCGAGGGCGGGATTGCCGATGGTTTCGACATAGAGCGCCCTGGTTTTGGCCGTGATCGCCCGGGCGTAATTCTGCGGGTCGGCCGGGTCGACGAAGCGGCAGTGGATATCGAATTGCGGCAAAATGCCATCGAACATCGTATAGGTGCCGCCATAGAGGTTGTTGGCCGAGACGAATTCATCACCCGCGGAACAGAGGTTGATGATGGCGTAATAGATCGCCGAGGTGCCGGAAGCGAGGGCGAGAGCGGCCGCGCCGCCCTCCAGCGCCGCGACGCGCTGTTCAAGGACGTCCTGGGTGGGATTGCCGAGGCGGGTGTAGATATTGCCCAATTCCTTGAGGGCGAAAAGATTGGCGGCGTGCTCTGTGTTTTTAAAGACGTACGAGCTGGTGCGATACAGGGGCACGGCGCGGGAAAGGGTGGTTGAATCCGGCTGCTGCCCCGCGTGCAGGGCCAGGGTATCAAATGCAAAAGTGTGCTCTTTCATTTGCTTCCTCAGAGATCTATGGATGACAACCGCTTACCAATGGTTGAAAGGGGCTGCTACCGTTACCATATGCGAGTTCGGATGCCTGCAATCTGTAATTATAGCAACTTATTTGCAAAAAACAAGGTGAAAAATGGCCTGATGCGCTCGACAAGGAGGTTTGTGCGCCCAAAAATCGGTTAATGAAGAGCGTAATCAGCAGCTACGAGGGGCTCCACCTGCCCCTGGTGGGACCCACCTGCGACGTGTAGAGATCGCATGGTAACAGGGCCGGCGCCCGCCCACCGACATGCCGGGCTGGCGCTCGGCGTTCCCTGGTTGGCATCCGGCGCCCCAAGGACGCCGAGCCAGCCCACCCACTGCGAAAAGAATTTGCTTCCTGAAAAATTATTCCTAATTTAATGGTTGCAGCGCACCGGTGAAACAGGGAGGTTACCGTGATCAGACACATCATCCTGTGGCGGTTGAACGATCCATCCGACAGGGGCAAGAAAGAGGCTCAGGCGGTGCTGGAAGCCATGCGCGGTGTAATCCCCGGCATGCTGACGCTGGAGGTGGGCTTGAATTACAATTCCAAAGAGATTGCCTTTGATATCTGTCTGATGACAACCCACGAATCCGCCGCGGATCAGGAACTCTATCAAAACCATCCCGAGCATCTGAAAGTCAAGGCGTACATGTCCAGGGCCGCGTTCGCGCGGGCCATGGTGGACTATGAATTTTAATCCGACGAAACACCACTGGAGACGTCTCCATACGACG
>DCUM01000059.1 GCA_002327255.1 bacterium UBA2214
CCCCCGCAAAAATCCATTCTTTTTTACGGATTCAGGCGCACCATAAACCGGCGCGGTCGCCTGAACGACGAACCTGGTCAAATAATTGTTGATATTCAAACATGAAATGACTAAAATTACCCCGGATACACGGGGGTTCCATAACAGGGGATGCCATTGAAAAACCAGATGCAAATGCTCATTCTGTACTTCTTCGCCACGCTATGGCAGGGCTACGCACTGCCGCCGGGACAGAAACCGAATGCCTGGCGCTCACCGTCTCCTGCCGAAGTGCAGGCGCAGGCCCTGCTGGTCAGCGCGGATACCCTCTCCTTTTACGCCCGCTACGACAGCTCAAACGCGCTGCTGCACAGAGCGCAGGGCCTCTATGAAAAACGGATTGCGCTGGACGGAGCGCCACAGCTCAAAGAGAATCTGATCCGTTGCTGGCTCCGCCTGGGGGAGAATTATCGCATCAAGAGCGACGTCGGCACAGCGAAAACCTATCTGGGCAAAGGGCTGGACAGCTGCACGGTCTGGCTGGGTGCCGGGCATCCCCTGACGGCCGCGGCTTACAACCAATTCGCCCAGATCTACGAGACCACCGGTGATACGCCCCAAATGGTCTACTATGCGGAAAAAGGGCTGGCGCTGTGCAAAAAATTGTACGGCGACGCCGGGGCAGAACTTGCCGCAAGCCTGGAGACCATGGGCGTCGCAGAATACTACCGCGCTCAATATGAAGCAGCAGAAAGATATTTCCGCCACTCCCTGGAGATTCGCAGCCGGCTCACCAGGCAGCGGAATGCGGAGATGGCAAAATCATACCTGCGCTTATCCGAGATCTCTTATGCCAATGAGGATTTCAGCGCGGGGTTCGACTATGGTCAGCAGGCGCTGAGCCTCGCCCTGAAAAGCCTGGGCCGGGCGCATCCTTTCACGGCCGAGTGCTATATAAAAATCGGCAATAGTTATATGCCTAATTCAGACCACGACAAGGCACGCGCCCATTTCGAGATCGCGCATGACATCCTCACCGGTCTGTTCGGCGAATACCATTATCGCACCATCGCCACCTACACCAATATCGCGATGACGTTTAGCTATCAAAAAAATTTCGCACAGGCCATCGCATTCCATCATAAAGCCCGGCCCGTCATAGGTAAGTTATATGGTAAAAATGCCTGGTATGCCTCCCACTGTACATACCTCGGCAAGGTCTATTCGGACCAGGGCGATTATGACAACGCGCTGATCTGGTATCAGCAGAGCCTGGAGGCGCAGAAAAATCTGGGAATACCTTTGATTGCCTCCCTGAGGAATGTGCTGACGCTCATGGCGGACGTTCATTTTCAGCAACGCCAATACGATCTCTGCATCGATCACGCGCAGCAGGCCATCGCCTCCTATCAGCCCGTGCCGCGGCTCGATGCCCGCCTGACGCCCGAAGAGGGCGCCTGGCCCATCGATTATCAATTTGCGCAGGCGATGTTTTGGCGGGCCCAGGCTTTCCGTGAACGGGCACGCGCGCGGCCAAACCCGCAAAAGGAGTTGGAAACTTCTCTGGCATCTTTCGCCATCGCAGCCAACGTCTTTGACAGATTGCGCCTGCGCTTCGAGATCGACAGTAACGCCTCCCAGTTCATCCTCAGCGGCACAGCGGCGCCGTTTCTCGGCAAAGCAGTCCAGGCCGCCCTGGCGATGCATGCCAGCAGCGGAGAGAAGCGCTACCAGGAGATGGCATTTGACTTTGCGCAGAAAGGCAAGGCGGCCGCGCTGACGCGCAATTTTCAGGAGACCAAAGCCAAACAATTCTCGCGGATTCCCGCGCAGGTGCTGCAGACAGAGGCGGATCTCAGCCGTCAGATCGCCCAGACCAATACAGAGCTGGAGCGGATGAGGCAGCGTGGCGTGACCTTTGACGATGCAGCCTACATCAAGGTGCAATCGCGCAGTTTCACGCTCTTGCAGGAACGCAGCACCCTGCTCAAAAAACTGGAGGTGGAGTATCCCGCCTATTATGATCTGAAATACCAGACATCGGATGTCTCCATCGCCGGCTTGCAAAGCACCCTGGATGAACAGACAGCCATTCTGGAATATTTCGCCACTGCCGACGATCTCTACCTCTTTACCATCACGCGCGATCATTACACCGTCGCGCAGCAGCCGCTATCCGCGGTGAACGCCGAAATGATCGACGCCTTCCGCTCCGCCATCAGGAGCGACCGCCGTCATCAGATCGCCGAGACGGGGCGCACCCTCTTCCGGCATTTGCTCCTGCCCGTCTGGCCGGAAATAAAAAATAAATCCAGGCTGCTCATATTCCCTTTTGCATCGCTGTATGCCATTCCCTTTGAGGCCCTGGCGATCGACACCGCGCAGGACGAAAAAACGGGGGCAGCGCGGCGCGGCGAGCCGGAGTATCTGATCAAACACTTTGATATCTCGTATCACTATTCCGCCGGCATCTACCTTCATTCCGGCGGTGGTCGGCGGGAGATGGCGCCTGCACCCCGGAACGCTTTCGTGGCCTTTGCACCCTTTGCAGGGAAAGGCCGATTTGCGATTCCGGAGAAAAAGTTGTTCAAGGAGTATTTGAACAGCGCCGGCGAATATCTCTCATGGATCACGCGTGACGGCGAGCACTACTGTGAATTGCCCTGGTCCGGCGACGAGGTCGGCCAAATTACCGCCGCCTTCAAGGCGCATGATATCAGGGGACGTGAATACATCGGCAAACAGGCTTCTGAAGAGAATTTCAAAAAAGCACTCGAATCCGCCCGCTATATTCATCTCGCCACGCATGGCTTTGTCAACGAGAAAACGCCCGCACTCTCGGGGATTGCGTTTTCCGGTCACAAGGCCGGGCACGGCGATGAGACAGATGACGGGATTTTGTATGCGGGCGAAATATACGGCCTCAAGCTCGATGCCGAGCTGGTGGTATTGAGCAGCTGCGAAAGCGGCATCGGCAAGCTGGTGGCCGGTGAGGGGATGATTGCGTTGACGCGTGGTTTCCTCTTCGCCGGGGCGCGCAATATCATTTACTCACTCTGGAAAGTCGATGACCGCAGCACCAGTGCCTTGATGGTGGATTTCTACCGGCAGACGCTGGCCGGCAAGAGCTATCCAGCCGCCCTGTGCGCCGCAAAACGCAACCTGCTGAATTGCGCTGAAACAGCCGCACCCGCGCTGTGGAGCGGATTCGTGCTGATGGGCCATTAGCCGGGCCTGTTCATGACGCCCCATAGCTGCAAACAGGGGAAATATTGCCTTGAGTGTCCAGGGCATATGATGAAACCTGATTTATGTGAACGCCATGAATAGCCGTAGCGCCTGTTAAACGATTGAATGGAACACCACCCATTTCCTGAATTGCCATGATCCGGGTGCGCATCCGGGAATGTACAAGACGCCAAATTGAGACAAGCCAAACAATTCATATGCTTTGTGTTCTCCTGGTTCTTGTACTTTGCTGTTTTACATCGCGTAAAATACACACAATTTTTTAGCTGAATAGTTGCGATCAGTTGGAGGCAGTAAACAGGCGAAGCCGGATAGTGGCTGCAGAAATTATCACAAGAAAAAAGCAAAAGATGGATGAGGAGCAGCATGTACGACGCGATTCTTTTCGATC
>DCUM01000121.1 GCA_002327255.1 bacterium UBA2214
ACCCCGATACCCACTTGGCCACCCCCCGGCCCTTTGGCGCGGACGCTTCGCGCCATGAAAAAATAAATTGTATCGCATCAAAAAATAATATACATTCCATTATACCGCTGACATCAATCCCCCGATCAGCCTGGCATTGCACCGGACATCCCTCTGCTGCAGCACTCCGGATCGAACTGCTGCCCCACAAGCCATCCTTTTATCAGGAGGTTTTGCTATGAAACGCTGTTTGCTTTTTTTCATGCTCGCCTGCGTTTCCGCTTCCCATGCTTCGTTTTACGCCCGCAACCTCAGCGAAAGCGGCTATGGCTGGAGCCGGTTTGACATGAAACAACTCTCCTGCGACGTCGAGGTCTACGGCCTCTTTTATCAGACCACCATCACCTTCGCCATTGCCCTTTCGCCCTGGCCCTACAGCGAATTGCGGCCGGGTCCTTATGAAATCGTCTGGGATTTTGATCTGGTCGAGGGCGCCGTGATCACCGATTGCTGGATCAAGCAATATGGCGCCACGGCGTTTCACAATGCCGAGATCGTCGATCTGACCAGCGCCGAAAGACGCTATCAGCAGCAGCCCGCCTCACAACCGCGCCTGCTGCTGCGCCATCGCTGGTATCGAAACTGGCTGGGAGACACGGAAAAGCGCTTTGAGATGAACTTTTCGCCGGTGACGCTGACGCAGACGCCGACCATCAAAATCCGTTTTCTCGCGCCCTGCCTTCCTTTTTACAACACCCGCCGCATCCTGTTGCCGCTCCATGAATTTCAAACCTATGGCCAGAGTGTGGCACCCAGCCTGCAGGTTTGGGATCTCGATAACCCGGCGGTGCAGCCCATCACCCTGAGCGGCAATGCGCACAACTGGCAAAAATCCGGAAATTATTGGCGCAGCAGCGCCTGGACTACCCAAACGATCCTCAGTCTGGCGCCGGAATCCGAATCGCGTTCCTATTTGCGCACCTGCCGGAAAGAGGACGCCTCCTTTTATCAGTTATCCGTGCTGCCGCCGGTCGACCAAACCGCGCAGCGCCCGAGAAACATCATGCTGGCCATCGACCTCACCGACCAGCAATCCAATTATCACGACCTGGTGCAGAGGTTTAAAACCGCCGCCGCATTATCCCTCATCCCGGCCGATTCCATTTCATTGATCTATTCCAGTTTCAGCCCCGTTCAGGCCGATGCGGCGTTCGCGCCCGTTACGCCCGAACGGCTGAATCAGTTGTTCAGCGGGCCGCAGAATCAATCCCCGCCCGTCCTCAACAGCCTGCCGCAGCTGTTGCGTCAGGCGGTGGCGTTCTTCAACCAGACGGAGCGCGGCGGCGAAATCTGGCTGCTCAGCGATGCCAATCGCCATTGCGATCCCCCGGCCACCGCCATGGAAATCGTGCAGCAGACGCTCGGCGCGGCGGCCAACCCCCTGGTCTTTCGCATCATCAGCGCGGACATGCAGTACCATCCCAGCCAGACCATCAACGCGCAGATCTATTACGGCAATGATTATCTCTATGAGAGCCTGGCCCGCTCCAGTTGGGGCACCTTTGTGAGGCTGCGGAACACGGCCTCTTATGAATGCCTCGACCTCCTGTTGGACGCCATCGCGCCCACGGTCAACACCGTGGAAATCGATCCGGCGCCCTCCGGCGGATTGGCCTTTTCCCGCTTTCAGCTCAATCGCGGAAGAGCCAATTACCCCATCACCATGCCCTATTACGAGATCGGCCTGTATGATGGCGAAGCACCCTTTGACGTCCAATATTACGGCTCTTTTCAGGGCGGACTCTTTGCCAAATCCGTGCCCATCGCCCGCCACAGCGACGATCCCGGCTGGGAAGCGGTTGTCACCTACTGGTTCGACCGCTATATTCAGAATCTGCTGCTCGAACCGCAGAGTTATGAAACCATCACCTACATCGAAAACACCAGCGTCAGCCGTCGCCTGCTCACGCCCTACAGCGGCTTCATCGTCCCCGGGGCGGACGGCCTGCTCGCCTTCACCCGGCTGGAAGAGACGACCGGGGTCTTTGTGGAGAGGCACGAGCCGCCGCCGGACGCCGCGCAGCCGCCCGGCCTCATCGCGTATCCCAATCCCTTCAACGCGGCGACGACCCTGTGCATCTCGCTGCCCGATTTCGACGATACCCGGCCCGTGAACGTCCGCATCGTCAATTTTCTCGGCCAGATCGTTTATGACCACCAGATTCAGGCCGCGGCGCATTCCAGTCTGCGGGTCATCTGGGACGGACTCGATCAATCCGGCCGGCCGGCCGGTTCGGGCACCTACCTGGTGCAGGTGCAGGCCGGAGCGTTCCGGAAAACTGCCAAAATCACCTTGATCAAATAAGCGAGGACGGCCATGAAAACATACATCAATACGCTGCTGCGGGCGCTGGCGGATGGGCGTGTCGTACCTGCCTGCCGCCGTGCCGTGAATATTTTATCCATGACGTTGTGGCCGGCCATCACCGAAACAGGTTCCGCATCTCCCGGCCGGGGGGCACTGAAAACAGTTTTGATGACGCTGCAGCCGGTAAAACCTGACCGGCGCATTTTGTATCACCGCCGTAACGCCCTGATCCCCATTTTGATGACCTTGCTGCTGGTCAGCGCCGGATTCGCGGCGAATTTCAGCGTCTACGAAGCCAACTATCCCAACGTCAAGGATTACAACGTGCGCGTCGATGCCGCCGACCTCACCATCAAACCGCGCGGCGCCTTTGTGGAGATGACCATCGAATTGACTGTCTCCTACGATTTCAACAGCTGGTATTTCAAAAATTACAACGAACTGGAGTTCCTGTGGGAATTCACCCTGCCCGATCAGGCCAGCATCACCGGATTCTGGCTGTGGCAGGACGACTCCCTGCTCCAGGCCACGCTGCTGGACAAATGGACCGCGGAGTTGCTCTTCAGCGAGGTCAGCAGTCCGGTGCGCAACCCGGCCCTGCTGACGCGCTCCTTTGCCGATCGCGAAGGCCAGGTCAATTACAACGTGCGCATCTATCCGGTCATGCGCAACATCCAGCGCACGTTCAAGCTCGAGTATCTATTGCCGGCGCGACCGACCAATGAAACCCTGCGCGTCTGGCTGCCCATCACCCAGATGACCTCGCGGTCGAGTCCGGGCGCCCGAACCCTGCAGATTCATTTCATGGATGCGCATCGGCCGGACCTGCTCGGCGCCGACATCGAGACCGAAACGTACGATGCGGCGGCCGGTTGCTGGGAGTATACCATCCACCTTGATTACGACATGTTCGTCGAGCTCATCTATCCCTCCCCCATAGAAGACAAACACTTTTTCAGCACATTCGCAAAAGACGGAGCGTCCTACTACCAGCTCGCGGTCTATCCGCCGGAGCAGGCAGTGGCGCACACGCCGCGCCATTTTCTCGTGCTGGTCGATTTCAACCGTTTCAATACCAGGGGGCTGGACGGCGAACTGGTGCTCATGTCGCTCAAGGAAACGATGCAGCAGGCGTTGGGGGAGCAGGACTCGGTCAATATCATCGTCGCTTTCGAGGATCTGATCCGGGGTGCCGCCGATTTCAAGTCGTGCACTGAAAAGAACCTCGACACCCTGTTTCAAAATGTCCTCAAGCGTTCCTTCCCCTCCTACAGCAATTTTCAGGCGCTGGTCTCCGCCGCGGCCGCCTTCTTGCAGAAAACAAGCGCCCCGGTGGATGTACTGATCTTTAGCAATACGGATGAAATCACCTTGCCCTATTATCAAAGCGATCCAAGCCGCGAAAAGCTCGCCGCCCAGATCGTCGCCATGCTGCCGCAGGGAACCCGGATCCATGTGGTCGATCTCGAGAATCAATCCAATCTGGTGTACAGCGCCCGGGAGAATCAATACACGGCGCAGCTGCAAAGTTTTTATGGCTTTATGTGCAATCAGACCGGCGGCAATCTCTTCTTTTTGCGCTACCATGCGCTCAAGAGCATCCTCTCGGCCCTCTTTTACGAGCACATCACCCATTATCAGGAAATCGAGGTTCAGACCCGTTTTGCCAGCGGCTACGCCTACGGCAAATATGTGCTCGCGCTCAATCAGGGTTACTATCCCCTGCAGTTCCCCATCATGCAGATCGGGCGCTTCCAGGGTTCGCTGCCGCTCGAGGTCACGGTGCTGGGCAAGACGCGTCTCGAGAAATTCAGCGATGGATTCACCATCACCGCTGACGACGTGATCCCGGGCGATGAAAAGCTGGCGCTGGCGTGGCATGGCAACCACATCCATGAACTGCTGCAGGGGCGGCAGACCAATGCCACCATCATGGAGATCATGGACACCAGCATGAAGCAGCGCATCGTCACGCCCTACACCTCGTTCATTGTACTGCGGCCCAACGAGAATTACGGCTATGATCCACTCAACATCGCGCAGGGAAATAATAAAAACAGCAACGAATCCGGCCGCGGGGATTATGAGACACCGACCACCGGCGTGACGGCACCCCCGGAGACGGAGGAGCCCGGTTTCCTGGAGCTCAAAGCCTGGCCGAACCCCTTTAACCTCGCCGTGACCATCCGGGTGGAACTGCCGGAGCTGCTTGAACGCCCGGAATGGACCCTGGTCATCTATAACATGCTGGGACAGAAAATCCGCGAATACCGGGGCGGTACCCAGAGCGGCCGGATGGTGGAGATCCGCTGGGATGGCGTCAACGAAGCCGGCGAGCCGGCCGGCAGCGGCATCTACCTGGCGGTGCTGCGCGG
>DCUM01000084.1 GCA_002327255.1 bacterium UBA2214
CGCCTGGCTGGTGATGACGTTTCCCGCGCTTGTCGCCTGGCATTTTTTCGGCAAAGGCGTCTACTGGATGTGGGGATTCGTCACCCTTTACGTCATCGCTCTGGGTCTCTCCTTCTGGTGGCGTTTTCAGACGGGGATCTGGAAGACGATGCGGGTGATCGAGCCGGATGCAGCTGAAAATCAATTTTTACTGGACTGAAACACGATCGGTTTGCAAACAGCACGCCAACATCATCCCTTCCGGATTTAAGCGCTCCTCCGCAAGAGCATCGGAGGGGCAAGGATGCAATCGATACGCGCCCCGTGTTCATGGCGGAGAGGGGCTTGGCGCTCGCTTCAGATTACCTCTTCACGATCCCGTATCGGCTATTTCTCGATGATGATGACTTTTGTCATTACCTCGCCGGAACGCACGGCATCCACAACCTCCTGCCCCTTCACCACCTTGCCGAAAACCGTATGCTTGCCATCGAGATGGGGCTGGGGTGCATGGGTGATGAAAAACTGGCTGCCGTTGGTGTCGGGTCCCGCATTGGCCATGGAGAGCGCCCCCGTGCCGTGTCTGAGCGGATTTCCGGCAGTCTCATCTGCAAAGCGGTACCCCGGGCCGCCGCGGCCCGTTCCGGTGGGGTCGCCGCCCTGAATCATGAAATTAGCGATGACGCGGTGAAAAGCGAGACCATCATAGAATCCGGCGCGGCTGAGGAAGATGAAATTGTTGACGGTCTCTGGCGCGTGCTGTGGATAGAGTTCAATCTCGATGGTGCCGCGTTCCGTCTCGATTTGAGCACGATACGCTGTGTTGACGTCGATTTGCATCGCCGGGGGAGCGGGCCATTGTTTTACGGACATGCGTCTGTCTCCTGGTTAGTAGTATCCTATTTTATCAATACGAGGTAGCCATTCTCTATTTCCATGTCGCGAATGAGGAAGCTGTGGAGATCAATGCGAGGCTGAATATTGAAGCGTTTTTTCAGTTCCGAGAAGGGCAGTGAGATCCGGCCAATGCTGATGGACGAATTCCCGGCGAATTCGATCTCGTCACCCCGCACCTGGGGCAGCAGCGTGGCTTTGACATAGACCTCATGCAGATATTTCCCTGGAACCAATTTGCGGATTTCATCCAAAACGCGGACACCATCGGGTGTGAGCCGTTCCGCGGGAATGGCATTCACATCGAGGATCATCTCTACCGTGACCTGGCCGGGGGTCAGGGTTGATTTGGCGCCGCGGATGACCGTGTAGGGATCGAAATCGTCCTCGCCGCGCATCTGGTCGATGAACAGGGGCACCAGATCTCCGGCAGCGATGCGGACGCTGCCTTCCTCGCGCAAGATTTTTTCCAGACGCGTTTGCGAATGCGTCGATCGGGTGGCGGGCGCTTCAGGAGAGGAGCCGCCCAGGGAGGTCACCGTGCCGCCGGGCCGGGGTTGTGGAGGGGGAATACCCGGCTGAACCGATTCAGCGGCCACGTCCGCGGCCGTTGTCCTGATTTTCCGTCCGGGTTCACGGCTATCGGGCTGGCTCCATGGTGAGGGTTGCAGCGGCACGCCGGCCTGTTTTTGCTGTTCGTACCACTCCGGTTGAAAAAAAATACGTCGCATAAAATAGTTGCGCACGCCCCACACCAGCACAAACGCTGCCGCGATGGCGATCAGCCAGACCATGAGCCTCTTCATACCCACCTCGTTTTCTATGACGTTAGCAGTGTGAATGGTGCCCGAACGCGGGGGAAGACAACGGTTTGTCCCGGATTGACAGTGTCCCTGCGGTTTGAGATGGCGAATGCAGGTGCCGTTTTTCCCCCGGGAAGCGCTGCAGCGCCCCGGGGGGCGGCATTGCCCGCACGGCCTATTTTTTGATGGCCTTTTTGATTTTGGCGGCGGTGGCAGCGCCATAGACGCTGCACGCGCCTTTTTTCGCATCCGCCTCGATGCCCAATTCCTTGATGGCTTTCTTTACAGTGGTTTCGGGAATGCCCCACTCTTTCGCCCATTTGCCTGCAGACATCATTTCATCAGCCATGGTTTTCTCCTTTATTGGTAGGGGATGATGCGGCAGCCGTCGGCGTTTGGGGATGTGCGAGATTATTCGTCCGACGGGTGTGCGCCTGTTAAAGATACTCTTTTTTTAAAAAGGGCTATGAGACTCCGGCCCCGGCCGTCTGCGACTGCCTTGCGCGGATTATCCCAGCATCTGCCGCAAAACGGTCTGGAGAATGCCGCCGTTGCGGTAATAGACGATTTCGACGGCTGTGTCGATGCGAACGATCGTGTTGAAGACGATTTCGCTGTCATCGGCGCGGCGCGCCACAACCTGGATCTCCTGGCGCGGTTTGAGCTGGTCATCGAGAGCGATCGAATAGACCTCCTGCCCGGTGAGTCCGAGACTTTTTGGGGAATCGCCTGCCTTGAACTGCAGCGGCAATACGCCCATACCCACCAGATTGGAGCGATGGATGCGTTCGAAACTTTCCGCGATTACGGCCTTGACGCCCAGCAGCAGCGTGCCTTTGGCCGCCCAGTCGCGCGAGGAGCCGGTACCATACTCCTTGCCGGCCAGCACCACCAGGGGGATTTCTTCTTCCTTGTATTTCATGGCAGCGTCATAAATCGACATTTTATCACCGTCGGGCAGATGCAGCGTGACGCCGCCCTCGGTGCCGGGCGCGAGCAGATTTTTCAGGCGGATGTTGCCGAAGGTGCCGCGCACCATGACGCGGTCGTTGCCGCGGCGGGCGCCATAGGAATTGAAATCCTTGACGGCAATGCCCAGTGAGATGAGGTATTTCCCCGCCGGACTGTCGGCCGGGATCGATCCGGCCGGCGAAATGTGATCTGTGGTCACCGAATCGCCGAGCAGGGCGAGCACGCGCGCGTTGGCGATGGCGTCTATTTTTCCTGCTTCCCTGGCCAGATCGACGAAGAAGGGCGGTTCCTGAATATAGGTTGAGGTCTCCTGCCAGGCAAAGAGCGCCCCGGCAGTCACCGGAATATCGTTCCATTCCGGACTGAAGGCATTGATGTCGTGGTAACTCTGGCGGTATTTCTCCGGATCATCGGCTTCGGCGAGCAGTGCATGGATCTCATCGGCGCCGGGCCAGATGTCGCTGAGGTAGACCGGTTCGCCGTTTTTGCGATGGCCCAGTGCTTCGGTCATCAGATCAAGATTCATGGTGCCGGCCAGGGCATAGGCCACCACCAGCGGCGGCGAGGCGAGATAATTGGCTTTGGCGAGCGCATGGACGCGGCCCTCAAAATTGCGGTTGCCGCTGAGCACCGCGGCCGCCACCAGGTCGTTATTCTTCACCGCCGCGGCGACGGGCTCGGGCAACGGCCCGCTGTTGCCGATGCAGGTCGCGCAGCCATAACCCACGACATGGAATCCCAGCATCTCGAGGTAGGGCAGGAGGCCGGTTTTTTCCAGATAGGCGGTGACGACGCGCGAGCCCGGCGCCAGACTGGTTTTGACATGAGCCGGCACGCGCAAGCCCGCTTCCACCGCTTTCTTTGCCAGGAGTCCGGCGCCCAGCATCACCGAGGCGTTGGAGGTGTTGGTACAACTGGTGATGGAGGCGATGACCACACTGCCGTGTTCCAGCGTGACCTCCACGCCGTCGAGCGATGCGGTAGCGGTTTTGGCGAGCGCCTCTTGCGACAGGTTGAAGCCGCGTTGCCCGGTGGGCGCCGCGAGGGATTCGTGAAACGATTTTTTGGCATCGCCCAGCGCGATGCGATCCTGCGGCCGTTTTGGACCCGCCAGACTGGGCTCGACGCTGCTCAAATCGACTTCGAGAACGTCGCTGAAAACCGGATCGGGCGTTGCATCCGAACGGAACAGACCCTGTTCTTTGCTATAGCGCTCGACGAGATCGACCACCTGGGTGGAGCGCCCGGTGCGGCGCAGATAAGCGATCGATTCGGCATCCACGGGAAAAAAGCCCATGGTGGCGCCGTATTCCGGCGCCATGTTGGCAATGGTTGCCTTGTCCGCGACAGAGAGATGATCGAGGCCGGGACCGTAGAATTCGACGAACTTGCCGACCACGCCCTTCTTGCGGAGCATCTCGGTGACGGTGAGCACCATGTCGGTGGCGGTCACGCCCCCATTGAGCTTGCCGGTCAGCCTGAAGCCGATCACTTCCGGGATGAGCATGGAGACGGGCTGGCCGAGCATGGCCG
>DCUM01000060.1:0-1150 GCA_002327255.1 bacterium UBA2214
CGGAGTCGAAACGTTCTCGGGGTAAAATTTCTCGGGGTCGAACCTCAGTCAAATAAATAAATACATAAATTTACGATCACAAAAACCCCCGCTGAGCGATTCATCACCTTCCCGGCAGCGCTCCGCTTTAAGGAAGTTGGCAACGCAAGCACAAATCGCTCCATTCAGGAAAATATCGAAAAAACGGCCTTAGCTGCCATTATTTGAAGGGCAAAAAGAGGCAGTTAAGGCCGTTTTGAGGTCATTTTGTGGTTTTAATTGTATAAAAAACAAGTATCGGTTGAGGTCCGACCCCAATTTCTGGTTACAAGGGCCAGAAAGCCAGTATCGCCGGAACGCTGATCAGGACGATCAACACCTCCAGGGGCAAGCCCATGCGCCAGTAATCGGTAAACTTGTACCCGCCCGGCCCCATCACCAGGGTGTTGGACTGGTGGCCAATGGGGGTCAGAAAGGCACAAGAACCACCCACGGCCACGGCCATCAAAAACGGATCCGCGGAAACGCCCAGGCCTTGCGCCACGCCGATGCCGATCGGCGCCATCAATACCACCGTGGCGGCATTGTTGATGATATCGGAGAGAAACATGGTGATGATCAGGAGCATGGCCAGCGTCGCCCAGGCCGGCAAGGTTTCGCCAACCGCCAGGATTAAATGGGCGATTCTGGCCGCACCGCCGCTCGTTTCCAGCGCTGTGCCCACCGGTATCATCGCGCCGAGAAGAACGATCACCGGCCAGTCGATGCTGGTATAGAATTTCTGCAGGGGCAACAAACCCGTCAAAACCATGACCATGGCGGCGATGGCAAATGAAATTTGCACCGGCAACAGACCAGTGATAACGGCGACAATAGAGGCCATGAATATGCTCAGACTGAGTACAATTCTTCTTTCAGAACCAAGCTGCACGCCCCGGCGTGCCAGAGGCAGGCAGCCGATGTTCGTAATGACGTCATCCATCCTGTGGCTTCTGCCTTGCAGCAAAAGGACATCACCGGTACGAAAACGGATATGATCCAAACGCCGCCGGAGTCGTTGTTCGCGGCGGGCCACCGCCAGGAGGTTGATGCCATAGCGGCTGCGCATTTTGACGCCGGCGGCGGTCTGGCCGATGAGCGGTGAATCGGCCATCACGATCACCTCGTGGAT
>DCUM01000060.1:1170-4449 GCA_002327255.1 bacterium UBA2214
TGATTTTCATCGGGAGCGTGGATGCGTTTTCTGTTGTGAACCAGTCCGAGAATCTGCACTTCGGCATCGGATAACCCCTGGAGTTCGGTCAGCGTCGTTCCCCTGGCCCGGGTATCCCTTTTGACTTTTACTTCGGTGATATAGTCATCGATATCGAACAAGTCCTTTTCCGATTTTTGCGCGGCCCTTTGCGGCAGCAGTCGCCAGCCGATTAAGCTGATGAACAATATACCGCTCACGGCAATCAAAACGCCCACCGGCGTGAAGGAAAACAGGCCAAAGGGTTCTCCCGCTGTGTCGGCCCTGAACGTGGCGATGATGATGTTGGGTGGTGTGCCGATGAGCGTGGTCATGCCCCCGAGCAGCGACGCGAAAGCGACCGGCATGAGAAAATAGGAGGGCGGACTTTTGCTTTTGCGGGCTATGTGCAGGGCGATCGGCATCATGATGGCCAGGGCGCCTACGTTGTTCATGAAGGCGGATGCGGCTGCCACGAGCAGCGACAGCGTCGTAATCTGCAAGACCAGATGATTGCCGATGCGCATGACCTGTTTGCCCAATAAATCGACGAGACCGGAGTTTTCCAGCGCTTTGCCGATGATCAGTACAGCGGCCACCGTTATCACCGCTGGATGAGCGAAACCGGAAAAAGCCCGCAGCGGCGGGATGATGCCCGCTATCACGAGCAGGAACATCGCTATAAGGGCCACGAAATCGTGGCGGATACGCCCCCAGGCAAAGAGAATGAGGACCAGAAACAGCGTCAGGTAGACCAGGGTTGCTTGCATTGTTCAGCTGCCAATGGTTAATAGTCGTCCTGTGAATAGGGATTTATCGAGTTTTCTGGCAAATAGTTACCATTTGTTTTTCAGCCGCCCCAAGAATGAACCTTTCGATTTGTTATGCGTTTGCCGCCGGCATCTCTTTGATGTGAATATCACGTTGCGGGAAGGGAATTTCCACGCCAGTCTTTTTAAATGCCTTGAAGATCTCATAATAGAGCTGGCTTTTCAATACCCCCGGCTTGTCGATGTAGCTGCTGGTCCACACTCTGAGATTAAAGACCAGAGCGCTGTCGCCATACTCTGTAAATAGTACGTCAGGAGCAGGGTATTGCTGTACGCCCGGGTTTTGGCTGGCGACTTCCAGGAGCAGATTCTTGATTTTCTCCGGATCCTCTTTATACGATACACTGACTGTAAAATTGAATCTCACATTGCGATCCGTGTGACTCCAATTGATCACCGTGGAGGAGATGAATTCAGAGTTGGGAACGATGATGGAAATATTGTCATTGGTGATAATGGTCGTCGCGCGCATGGAGACGTTGACGACGTTGCCCGCTATCCCGCCGACTTCAATGCGGTCGCCCACCTTGATCGGACGCTCAAACAGGATGATCAATCCGCTGACAAAATTATTGGTGATATTTTGCAGGCCGAAACCGATACCGACGCCGAGGGCGCCGAAGAGAATCGTCATGCTGCTGAGATTGATGCCGGCGGTCTGCAGGATGACGATCAATCCGACCGTAAGCACGAAATATTTGATGATCGAGCCAATGGCAATACGCACCCCGATTTCAATTTTGCTTTTTGCCAACAGGTTGTACACCGTCAGCCTGATCAGGCGGGTGGTGATAAAATAGAGCAGCAGAAACAGCAGCGCCAGGTACACCAGCGTCCACAGTGTCAGGCTGATGCTGCCAACGGTGAAAAGCGGTATGCTGAGAAAATCGATGATGCGGCTGATTACATCTTTGAGCTGATGCATAGAATCTCCTCGCCCGGTCGGGGGGCGAACTGCGGTAACATTAATAAATACAAAAACTCAGGATCACAAAATGGCGTAAAAACGTCCGGCGATTCGGCGCGAAAGTGTGCCCGGCCATCCGTTGTGCCGGATGGGCGAACGGTCGCCGCAAGGGCTATCGCGGAATTGCCGGTTCAACTTGCTTTATAGTACAAAAATCACTACAATTGTGCAAGCAGAAACAGTGTGTGATTTCACGTGGCTGAAAAAACCATACATGAAACCCTGACCATTTAACCAGCTGGACGAGAGAATGAAAAAACGCAAAAAGAAATCAGGTTCCCTGTTAAACCGTTTATTAAATACGATCGAAAGAGCGGGCAACGCCTTGCCGCACCCGGCCACGCTCTTCGCCCTGTTTGCCGTGGGCGTTCTCATCGCCTCCTGGGTGGCGGAACTGCTGCAATGGCAGGCCATTCATCCAGGAACCCGGGAAGTGATTGTGCCGGTCAATTTGTTGACCACTGCGGGATTGCATCGTATCGTGCTGGAGATGGTGCATAATTTCACCGCTTTTGCACCGTTCGGCATCGTTCTGGTGGCCATGCTGGGCATCGGCATTGCCGAGGGCAGCGGCCTCATCAGCGCGTTGATCCGCATGCTGGTCCTGTCGGCGCCGAAACGCTTGCTGACGTTCATACTGGTCTTCTCCGGCGTACTGTCGAATATGGCCAGTGATGTCGGCTATGTCGTGCTCATCCCGTTGTCGGGCGTCATTTTCATGGCCGTCGGCCGCCATCCCTTCGCCGGCATGGCGGCGGCGTTCGCCGGTGTTTCCGGAGGATTCAGCGCGAATTTGCTCCTGGGGACCATCGACCCGCTGTTGGCCGGCCTCTCGCAGGAGGCGGCGCAGATCATCGATCCCGGTTATCTGGTCAATCCTACCGCCAATTACTATTTCATGTTCGTCTCCACGTTCATGATCGCGCTGGCCGGAACCTGGGTGACGGAAAAAATCGTTGAACCGAGATTGGGCGAATATAGCGGGGAGGTTCCTGGCGAAAAAATCGAAAGATTGGCCCGCAACGAGAAGAGAGGCCTGACCTGGGCTGCCGTCACACTGCTGGCGATTGTGGTCGTCATATCGGCAACCCTCTTTCCGAGCGGCGGCATTCTCCGCGGAACGGACGGCAGCATCCTGCATTCGCCCCTGATCAAGGGTGTGATCGCCTTTATTTTTCTCATCGCGGGACTCACCGGACTCGCCTATGGTATCGGCGCCGGCCGCTTCAAGAAGGATGGGGACGTGATCCAGTGCATGGGCAAGACCATGCAGACGCTGGGCCTGTACATCGTCATCGTCTTCTTTGCCGCGCAATTCGTCGCCTATTTTAAATGGACGCACCTGGGCGCGATCATGGCCATCAAGGGCGCCGGCGTTCTTTCGGCCTCCGGTCTGGGCGTGATACCCTTGATGATTCTTTTCATCCTGTTTTCCGCCGTCATCAACCTGCTTATGGGCAGCGC
>DCUM01000156.1 GCA_002327255.1 bacterium UBA2214
ACTGGTGAAGCCCAGACTGCTGAAGCGCAGCGGCGGCAGGTTCCACTCCAGCATGATTTTGCCATAGTTTTTGCCGCCAACCTGGTTGATATCCATGCCCGGAAAGCTGTAGTATTCCCGGTAGCGTTTCTCCTCCTGATGGTCGATCCAGTTATTGCCGAAGCCGCCAAAAAAGAAATTGGCGAATGGATTCTGCGCACTGCCAAAGCTGTAGCCGGCGGAGCTGCGCAGCCACAGAGATGAATGATCGAGCGCCAAAGGCATGCCATAATCCAGATGGGTGTAGATGCGCGGATAGAAACGTTCGTTCACCAGCGATGCCGCGGTGAGCAGTTGCCAACGTATCCCCTTCTCATCATCGACCGCGCCGAGGGATTTACGGCTGTGCTGATAATCGAGAACCATCTTCCCGGTGGACATGCGCTCATAGGTGGCTGCGATATTCTGATAATCCGGTAGTTTTTCCAGCCCGCCATAGTGCTTCACCGCCAGCGAGAGGTCCAGCGTTCTCGGCTTGTCGTAGATCAGATTCCTGTTGTACTCGGCCTGCAAGCCGTAGCCCTTGCGGCTGATCCGGGTCGGACCGAAGAGGTCATAGAAATCGGTGCCATTCAGGGTGGCGCGCAAACGCCAGCGCCAATAATGAAAATCGGCGCCGAGATGGATGCGTTCTTCCTCGGCCAGACTCTGCGCCGGGCTGTACAAGGCGGAGAGATTCAGGCCAACGGCGCCGATGAGATCGGCAAAGTTGCCGCGATAGCCGAATGCGGCATACTCCTTATAGCCCTGGATGACGGGATAGGCGGAAGTCAGACGCAAATGCCGCAGACTGTGATAGCTCCCCTGCGAGATGGTCAGGGAATCGATGTCGATTTGTTTGGGCGAGCCCAGCCTCCAGTCAAGCACCATGGGGTGCTTTTTACCGAGCGCCGTGCCCAAAAAGGTCACGGCACTGACTTTTTCCGGCACGCAATTGGCGATCATCCCGGGAACAAATCCTTTGCCGGTATAACGCATCACCAGGAGGGAATCATCGCCCAGGGGAAGCGGCCGGAAGAGTCCCGATTCGTCGTTGCTGAGGATTTCCATATCCGCTTTGGCCAGATCATAGCGGTAGATATTGGAAACGCCGGAATAATAAGAGGAGCCGTAAAGATATCTGCCATCCTCGGAAAAGACGAAACTCTGCGGCAGACTGTTTTCGAAATCAAAGAGCACCGTGAATTGGCCGGCCTGGGCGGGGTCGATTTTGATCAGCTTTTGCTGGCCGGAAATTTCCACCAGCGAGGCGGTCAGGATGGTGCCGTCGGGGGAGATGTCAAGGTCGAGGATATCCTGGCCATAGGGAAAGGAGTAGATCTGCTTCCACTCCCGGTAAGGCGGGGGGATGCGTACCAGTGTGGAGATGCCGTTGTAATGGCGGATGCCCCACAAGGAGTTGTCCGCCCGATTGAAGGCCAGATCGCCCGTGCGCACGTCTTTGATCAACAGCCGTGATTTTCCGCTCTTGATATCGACGACGTTCAAATCGCGCCAGCGCGAATTGTCGCTGGTGTAAAAAAGGGCGGCGGTGGCGGGATCATAGGCCAGCGAGGTGACCACATAGAGCATGGGGCCCTTGACATCGCAAATCTTTTCCAGCGTTCCGCTGGCGAGATCGAGGCTGGCGATGTGGGCGACCTGGCCGGGATAGTTCACAGCGGTATAGAGTACGTTGCGGTTGACGTCGTAGAAACCGCGCGAAACCGATCCGAGAACGCGACTGGAAAGCGGCCGGAAGGGTGTCACGGGATTGCGGCGCAAGGAGTCGAGATTGGCTTGCTGCCAGCGCTGTTCCCACGCTACCCACCGCGACCACTCGTCGGCGAGGGTGCGGCCGTACACGTGTTTGAACTGCGAGGCGAAATACCGTTTGCTGCCGGGGGTGCGTTTGTACCATTGCAGCAGTTTTTCAGGCCCGTAGTGGTAGCCGAGATAGCTGACGAAACGGGTGCCATAGAGATAGGAATTCACACCGACCTGAAAATCGATCGCCGTGCCTTCGGCCTCGAGACCGACGACATTATAAAAGGGCGCCTGATCGCGCACCATGGTGCGGAAGACCATCTCGTCATAGGCCCCCTGTGCCCGGCCAATGCCGCCCGCCAGCCAGGTTTCCATAAAGACGGCAATGCCTTCCAGATACCAGCGCGGCGTCAGTCGCCGCGGTGTGGTGAGATAGGCGTACAACAAAGAGATCGGGTCTTCACGGGCATCCTGCACCTTGCCCATGAACAGCGTACGAAAAAAATGATCGGCGGCGGTTTTTTGATCGGTGGTGATGATATGAACCATCTCATGGTTGGTGGTCCAATTCATCCGTTCATTGGCCGGCAGGGTCTCGAAGGCATAATTGGAGGGCGCCATATCCATCAACATGAAATTGCGCGGTGACGATGTCGCGCCGGCGTTGCCATAATCCGCAAAGTCCTGGAGCAGG
Source organism: bacterium UBA2214 (assembly GCA_002327255.1). GTDB lineage: Bacteria > Zhuqueibacterota > Zhuqueibacteria > Residuimicrobiales > Residuimicrobiaceae > UBA2214. The sequence goes on from DCUM01000156.1 coordinate 2,480, forward strand.
ATGGTCGTTTTTTCACTGGTTGAATAATCAAAGATGCGTCCCTCAGCCTGCCGGGAATTTTCAAAGCAGCGCGCCAGATGAGGTACGATAAATTCGTGCATTTTGCCGAAATAGACCAGATCCATTTGCGGCGTGGAGCGGATGCTCAATTGGCCATATGCGGAGGCCATGGAGAGGAAACTCGTGAAAAT
>DCUM01000049.1:0-668 GCA_002327255.1 bacterium UBA2214
CATCGCGCACCAGGTCGCGTACCAGCTCTTCCACATCGCCGCCGACATAGCCGGTCTCGCTGAACTTGGTGGCATCGCCTTTGACAAAAGGCACCCCGATCTTCTTGGCGATGAGTTTGATGATATAGGTTTTACCGACGCCGGTGGGACCGACCATCAGCATATTGCTTTTGATATTACCCACCAGTTCGCCCACACCATTGGGTTTGGTCTCCAGCTTCATGCGATTGAAATGGGTGCAGATCTTGGTGGCGAGGACTTCGACGGCCTCTTCCTGATCGACAACATAGTCATTGAGATAGCCTTCGAGCTCGGACGGTTTGAGATTGAAATCGATGCTGCCGATGCCCTGCTTTTTATCATGACCGGCCGGGGGTGGTTCGCCGCTGCTATCCGGTTCCGGTGGTACATTGATGCGATCGCCATACTTGTTTTTAAGAAATTCCGAGACCTCGCGGCGCAGTTGATCAGGGGTGGGTGTATTGGTAAAATCGGACATGATGAATCCTTAACCTGGATAATTCATAAAGATTACAACCCGGATTCGGTGTTAACTCGCTCATCAAACGCAAAGGCATTCACCTCATGGGTGAAAGAAACTGAATTTGAAACGATCTCTGACACAGGATTCGGGTACAAGAGTTGAAATACATAATAACCATATTTTA
>DCUM01000049.1:679-7140 GCA_002327255.1 bacterium UBA2214
TGCTTTGTTTGTTTTCTTCGTGTTCTTCAGGAACTTTGTGGTTTAAAAATTATTCCGTTAAATGAGTCACAACTCTTTCTGCATCCATTAAACAGAGCCGCGCGGCAAAATGTTCCAGGGCAGTCAGGTGAGAAAATCCAGGCTGATATCGAGAATGGGGGCGGAATGGGTCAAGCGGCCGCAGCTGATGTAATCGACGCCCGTCTCGGCCACAGCGCGCACGGTGTCGAGATTGATATTACCGGAAGCTTCGAGGGGGATGCGGCCGCCGGCGCGGGCAACGCATTCGGACATCATCGCCAGGCTCATATTATCGAGCATGATGCGATCGACGTGCAGATGCAACGCCTCCTCGACTTCCGCGATGTTTTTGCTTTCGACCTCGATAAGCGCGGCAAGATGATGTTCCTCTTGATAGGCGCGGCACTGCGCCACCGCGGCGCTGATGGATCCGGCCGCGGCGATGTGATTGTCCTTGATCAGGAACATATCATAGAGTCCCATGCGATGGTTGAGGCCGCCGCCGCACACGACCGCATACTTTTCCAGCAACCGCCACCCCGGGGTGGTTTTGCGCGTATCCAGCAATCGCGCTTTCGTGCCGGCGATGCGGTCGGCGTAGGCGCGGGTGAGGGTGGCGACGCCGGACAAACGGCAGAGGAAATTGAGGGCGGTACGTTCCGCGGTGAGCAGCGTCCGTGCCGGACCGCTGACCTCGATGGCCGTCGTGCCGTCGTGCACCGCATCGCCATCGGCCAGCAGTGCTTCGCAGAGGATGCGATCATCGACGAGATGGAAGACTTCGCGCGCGATTTCGAGTCCTGCGATGACGCCCTCCCCCTTGACGAGAAAGTGGCCGTCGCAGGCGCGGCGGGTGGAGGAGATGGCGGAACTGGTGATATCGCCAGCCCCCCCCCTGTCTTCTTCAAGCGCGAGGCGGATCAGCTTGCGTGCTTGTATAAGCAGCGCTTCATCCATTGCGATGATCCTTACTTTTGGCCAGCTCGGCATCGATCTCGCGGACGCGCTCGTTGGCGACGCGGCCGAATTGGTCTCCGACGCCCAGTTCCCTGACGATTTCCTGAAAGAGTGAGCGCGCCAGGCGCAGCTGACCAATTTTAACATAGGCCTGGCCGGCTTCATAGAGCGCCGTAGTGCCCCACGGCAGTTTGCTGGGTCGGCAGACATATTTCACTTTGAGGAATTCGGTGATCGCCGCGGCGGTATCGCCTCTTTCGTGATAGGCTTTGGCGATCCAATACTGAATCTCCGCTTCATTCTCGGCATCCGCCAGCGGCAGCAGTTCACGCAAAGCGGCGATGCCGCGGTCGTACTCCTTGAGATTGATGAGAAAAATACCCATTTGGATTTTTCGATTGAACGCATTTTCATCATCCGGGTAATCCCGAATCAGGTGCCGCAGCAGCACCACCGCGTTATCCCAGAGGCGCAGATCGTCATAGACGCGAATGAGCAATTCCGTGGCACGCTGGCGCACCGGCCCGACCACGGGATATTCCAGGGCGGATCGTCCCGCTGTGATGCAATTTTCCAGTTGACGGTTTTCGTAATAAAATTCACCGAGGTTCACATAGGCCAGAGCGATAATGCGGGGATCGTTGTAACGATTGGGGATGGCGGTGAGCAACTTGAGAGCTTCTTCCGTGCGGTTGAGCAACACATAGAGGCGCGCCAGATTCAACTCCCCCTCTGCCCCCCAGCTGACATCCCTGTATTTGCTGCCGAGTTCCCTGAATTGGTCTTCTGCGCAGCGGAAATCCTTGTTGATCAGGCAGACGGTGCCATCCTCGTAGATGAATTCAGCCTCGGCTTTGCGATCCTTGTACTGCTTGCGGTAGGCATCTGCGAGAATACGCGCGCGGGCGAGTGAACCGGCTCTGTATTCGCACAGGACCTCCTGTTTCGCCGCCAGTTGCTGAACCTCTCCCTTGAATAAAGTTTTTACCTGGGCATATACCGGTTGCGCATTTTTATACTCTTTGGTCGTATAGAGCAAATCCGCCTTGCGGATCAGGGCCAGCGCCGTCAGGGAATCGTCCCCCGCAGCGCTGACCTGCTCATAATGGCCGAGGGCTGCCTGATAGTTCCGCGATTGCGCGTAGAAATCCGCCAATTGCAAAAGAGCCTCGCCGCGGTGACCTCCCCGTGGACTGGACAGGAGGTAATTTTTCAGGGCGTGCATGGCTTGCGGTATATCGGACTGCAGCATGAAAGTCTGCGCAGAGAGCCACAGCATTTCATCATCGCCGTTTTCCGGCAGATAGGGGAGCAGTTCGGGCACGACGGTGCGCGCATCGCTGCGTTCGATGCAGCTCCGGGCCTGTTCGTACTGTTGTTGTTTTAAAAAAAGCTGACAGGCTTTCCCCATGACACGGCCGGCCTTGTCGCTGTAAAAATAGTGATACGCCCAATCGACATAGGTATCGCTCGCTTTGGAAAGTAACCCCATTTTTTCATAGGTTTGCGCCAACTCCAGCGCCGCGGGAACCGCGGTCTGCGTCCGGGGAAGCCGGCTCAGCATCCATTCAATGGCATGACGCGCCGAGTCAGGTTGCTGCAAGGCGGTGTAGATGCGACTCTGCAGCAAAAGGGCCTTCGCCTTCATTTCCGGATCGCTGGATTCTGCGATGAGGTCGCTGCAAAGGCGCCCCGAACGGCGCAGCAAGGGTGTGCTGTTCGAGTCCACGCCGGTTTTGTACCAGAACTGCGCCTGATCGAGGCGCAGCAAACCGGAATGGCTGTGTCCACCCTCTTGCTGTAAAAGCGCGTCGGCGAGAAACACGCGCTGCCGCGAAGGTGGAGAGAGACGCCACTGACACCATTTCAGCAGCGCATCGGTTTGCGTCCACGAAGCCGACTTCCCGAATGGTGCGGACAGGTGTTGGTGCACGGCGCTGAGACTGTCAAGATGCAGGCGGGCCTGATTCGAGTCGGCCGCGAACGTGTATTTTTCGCAAAGCCGGGCATGTGCCAATCCGGTCAGATACAACATCGCGGCATGATCATCGTCGTCCAGGCCGGCGCGTTGCAGTCTGCGCAAAATGTCGAGTCCGCGCTTGAAATCGTGCTGCTCTTCGATGAAGAATCGCGCCAGCGTGAGGTTTTGATCGCCGGCCAGGTGTCCGAGCAGGAGATCGGTCAGAAACGGTGCGCCCTCATTCTGCAAGGGGACAAACGACTGCAAATAGTCATGGTGGGCGACGGCACGGTCGATATCATCTCCGGCGGGATAGAGATCGATGTAACGTTTGTATTCGCGGCGCGCTTGCGCATGTTCCTTTTGTTGTTGATACGATTCGGCGGTGAGCCACTGAGCGTCATCAACCAGGGGGCTCTGCGGATAAAATTCGTTGAGCATCATGAAACTGCGCCGTGCGGATGGGGAATCCTGCAGATAGTTCATCTGTATTTTTCCCCGCTGCAGCAAAATGACATCGCGGAGATCGGCATGCTGGTCGAAGTGCCGGCGCAGGCTGCGCAGCGCATCAGCGCCATTTCCCAGTTCGGCAAGGAGATTGGTCTGGGAAATCAGCGCTTTATGGCGCAGCATCCGCGCGGCGGCACTGCTGTCGGGTGCATGGATTACCTGCGCATAGTGACTGATCGCCAATGCCTTTTCCCCCAGCCGTTCCTGCAGCACGCCTTTGCGGAAGGAGAGCTGGATTTTTTCCGCAGGGATCAATTCGCCATCGGCCAGATCGAGCGCTCTGAGGGCGGCGCGAAGATCGGACTGCATCATGTAATTGTCGCCCTGGAGAATGCGCAGCTGTGTTTTGTATAAATCATCGAGATTGAGTTGCAGCGCTTTCTCGACCACCTTGAGGCTGCGCTCGGTCAAGCCTCTCCGGAGCAGGGATCGCGCCAGACTTTGCGCAGCGACGCCCACCGAATCATTGACGGTGCCGCTGTGGATGAGCGCTTCCAGGAGGCTGTCGGCCAGGGCATAGCGTCCCAATTCATCAAAGAGCTGCCCTTTCAAGAGTTGTACCGAAACGGCCAGTTCAGCATCCACCCGCTCCATGGCAATCTTGTCGAGCTCCGTCACGGCAGCGGCGGGGCGTTGCAGCGCTTTGTGGGTGCAGGCGATTTGATAACGCGCTCTGGCCACGAGCGCGTGGGAGGGAAAATCGGAGATCACAGAGCGCGCCGCATCCAGCGCTTTGCCCGATTGACCGGCGCGTTGGAAATCGGCACTGGCAGCCAGCAGCGCCATGGGAACCAGTTCACTGGTCGGGACGAAGAGACGGATTCTTTCAAACGTCAATGCGGCGTTGAGAGGCTCCCCGGCAGCGGAGAGAATCTTGCCCTGATTGAACAATGCCTTGTCGATCAGAGCGCTCTGCGGATAGCTGAGCAGCAGCCTCATATAGGTGGAGGAGGCTTTGGCAGGTTCCTGGAGGAGCTCATAATTCTCTGCTGCCTTGAAAAGAGCCTCTGCCGCGCGCGGACTGCTGCCGTAGCGATCCGCATACTGTAAAAACTGATGGGCGGCGAGATCGTACATGCCCCGGGTCGACAGCTGTGCCGCAAAGCGGTACTCTTGCTCCTCCTGCAGCAGCGATTCCTGTTTCTGGGCATATCCCGGATTGAGCAGCATAATGCCGAGCAAGAAGCATATTAAAGTGAGGTGGTATTTCATAATATCTCCAATTTTGCATAAGGCAGGACCAGGCGTTTTTCTCCTTCGGTGTCAAAAACCACGCGCAGTCGCAGCGAACCGGCGCTGGAGGGTTCCAGCCGCATGATCGTCCCCTTGCCAAAGGTGGGATGCAGCACGCGCATGCCGACGCGGAATTCGACATTTTCCTGCGATTCATCCTCATAACGCGGCATCGGATCGGGTGAGACGAAGCGGTTCGTGCGCGGCCTGTGCATCGGCCGCATGGTGAAGGAACTCTCGATCTGCACCAGCGCGGGATCGACTTCGCGCAGGAATCGCGATGCGGTGCTCACGGACTTTTCACCGAATTTGCGCCGCGCCCGCGCCCAGGCCAGATAGAGTTTTATTTTTGCGCGGGTGGCGCCCACGTAGAAAAGCCGCCGTTCCTCTTCCAGTGCGGGCGGATCGGAGAGACTGCGGCTGATCGGAAACAGGCCCTCCTCGATGCCGGTGATGAACACGACCGGAAACTCCAGCCCCTTGGCGCTGTGCAGTGTCATCAGGGTGACTGCGTTGCTGCGGTCGTCCCAGCTGTCGAGATCGGTTGCCAGCGAGACATTTTCCAGATAGTGTTCCAGGCTTCCTTCGGGGCCGGCCTGTGTGAGGAATTCGGCGATGGCCAGCAAGAGTTCGCGGATGTTTTCGGCCCGGCTCATGGCTTCGATGGTGCCTTCTTTTTTGAACGCTTGCAGGATGCCCAGTTCATTGACCAGCGTTGATGCAAGTTCAGCGGCAGATAATGTGGTGCGCAATGCACGGTATTTTTCCAGCAAGGCATGCAGGGAGAGCACTTTTTCCGCAGTTTTGACGGCAATGCCCGGAATCAGGGGGGCGCGGCCCATGGCATCAAAAACTGCGATCTTTTCCTGCTGCGCAAAGGCCTCGAGACGGCCGACCGTGGTCTCGCCGATGCCGCGAACCGGATAGTTGATGACGCGGCGCAGGCTGATCGAGTCGGCCGGATTGCAGAGGACGCGCAAGTAAGCCAGGACATCCTTGACCTCGCGGCGCTCGTAAAACTTGACGCCGCCGACGATGATATAGGGTATATTTTCCCGGCGCAAGGCCTCTTCGAGCACACGCGATTGTGCATTGGTGCGATAGAGGATCGCGAAATCATGAAAATCGAGGTGCTGGTTGCGCATCTCCAGCGCCAGTTTGTTCACCACCAGGCGGGCTTCTTCGAGGTCGTCCTGAACCTCGAGCACGACGACCTGCTCCCCCATGGGTTTATCGGTCCAGAGCTTTTTGTCGTGGCGCTGGCGGTTATTCTTGACGACCGAATGAGCCGCGGCGAGAATATTCTTGGTGGAGCGATAATTCTGTTCGAGCCGGAATTTGTGGCATTGGGGATAATCATTTTCAAAATCGAGTATGTTGCGAATCTCGGCGCCGCGCCAGCGATAGATGGATTGGTCGTCATCGCCCACCACGCAGATGTTGCGGTGTTTCCCCGCCAGCATGCGCAGCGCCACGTACTGGGCATGATTGGTATCCTGATATTCATCCACCAGGATGTAGCGAAAGCGCTCCTGGTAGAAATCGAGAACCAGCGGAAAACGCTCGAACAATTCGATGGGTTTGATGAGCAGATCGTCAAAATCCATGGCGTTATTGTCGCGCAGCCGCGACTGATAGGCGGCATAAATCCGCGCCAGCAGCGCATCCTGTTGCGTTTTGCTCTGCGCGGACAACTGCTCCGGCAGGATGAAAGCATTCTTGGCGCCGCTTATCTTGTGGGCGATCATCTTGGGCGGAAAATCCAGGACGGTGATATTCA
>DCUM01000049.1:7221-7364 GCA_002327255.1 bacterium UBA2214
TGCGGACGCGTTCGCGCATCTCGCCGGCCGCTTTGTTGGTGAAGGTCATGGCGAGAATTTCCCGCGGCTCGGCCAGTCCATTGGCCAGTATATAGGCGATGCGGCAGGTCAGAACACGGGTTTTGCCGCTTCCGGCGCCCGCC
>DCUM01000070.1 GCA_002327255.1 bacterium UBA2214
CCGGCCTGCAGACACCGTCCGCAGGCTTGAAGAGCGGCCGGTTAGACTGGTCGACCAGAATTTCTTTCCCTTGACAATGGCGCCAGAATTGGTTAAATACGCCTGGTAATCGATTAAAAGGATCCATCAACGAGGAGTCACCCATGTTCACCCATATGAAAACCGCGGCGGCCAGGATGTTCATCAACCAATTCATCGACGGCATCGGCACCGTGGAAAATTTCGAATTCGACAAAAACGCCAAAACCATCACCGCGGTTGTGAATCTGCAGGGGGAGCCGCAATCCGCGCGCATCGAGGCGCACGGCTACATCCTCGGCAAAGACTATATCGCCATCGCCCGCTTCAGCTGCGACAAACCTTGGGTCGAAGCGGCCCTGAACCGCTTTCTCGCCAATCGCGAGATCAAGATTCCCGACAAGGCCCGCAGCGCCCTGGAAATGATAATCTAGGGTCGGACCAAATTATTTTATTGATTTTAAATAAATTAATTCCTTTTTTCCGCCAAAAAGCAGCCTTAGAATGCATATTTTGCCGTGAATTTTTCATTCTAAGAGGATTTTCAGAAAGAAATTATTTTAATTTTGAACTTCATCATATGATTTATATTCAGCGCCTCCATCATTTTACTTATCACTTTTTCTCCTTAAAAACGATTTTTAAGGCCCCAAAATGCATCCTAAGACCGTTTTTTGCCATTTTTTAGTGTTTATTTATTTGTTTTAATTACAATTAATTTGGTCCGACCCCATGCCCAAACGCATTCTCGCCAAAAATCACGCCAACCTCACCCTGCTCATCGGCAACGGCATCAACCTCGCTCAAGGCGGCCGCGGCGGCATCAGCTGGTCCAATCTCATCCGGCAGCTGATCATCGACGCTTTCCCGGCGGCGCAGGGCATCCGGCGCAAACAGCTGCAAAAACTGCTTCCCGCAGCGGACGAAAAGAAAGCCGCCAGCTATCCGGAAATTTTCGATATCATCAGCGCCGCCATGGGCCCGGCGGCGTCACGGAAATTCAAACTGCAAGAGCACATCGCCGGGTTGCTGCAAACCATGAAACCCGGCCCGCCCCACGCCGCCCTCATGGGCTGGGCGCAGAACCACCAGGTCCCTGTATTGACCACCAACTATGATCACTGCCTGCAGGAGGCTGTGTCAAAACCGGCCCTGAAGCGGCGGCGCTTCGGCACTGGCCGCGCGCTGAGCGATTTCTATCCCTGGGACCGCTATTACGCGCCGGCATCCGTCGACGATCCCCTGAGCACGTTTGCCCTGTGGCATATCCACGGCGACCGCGCCTACAAACGCAGCTTGCGCGTCGGACTCGACCAGTACATGGGCATGGTGCAGCGACTGCGCGGCCTGACCCAGCAAATCGCCAAACACGTTTATAATGATTCTCCGCATCAGCCGCTGACCTTCGATCAGGCCCCGTGGCTGCCGCTCTTCATGAGCCGCAAACTCTGGATTCAGGGCCTCGGGCTGGGCGTCGATGAGGTCTCCATTCGCTGGCTGCTGATTCAGCGTTACCGCTTCTGGCGCGCGCTGCACGACTATGACGAAACCGCCAGCGGCTGGTATGTGCATGGACCCACGGAGGAAATCGGAGCGCTGGACGAACCGCGGAAAATCTTCTTCGAAAACGTGGGGCTGCGGGTGATCGAAATCACCACAGCGGAGCAGGTCTATTGCGGTCTGTTCCACGCCCAGGGTATTGGCGCAGAATCGCGGCGCTGAGCATCGAGGGCCGGCGCACACAGGGCACCAGATGAAAGATTCGGTTTGTCTGCAGCCATCAGGCTGCGTCAGGCATCCATTAAAATCAAGAACCGGGCCCGCTCAAGTTGTATGCCTTCATCCTGCGGCTGTTGACCCGCCAGCCGCACCGGCCGCTGAGAACACAAGACCGGGGCCACTCGCAATGCCATCCGCACGATGTTTTACAGGGCAAGCGGGACCACGGGTAATTTTTGTGCAATGACAACCCGGAAAAGGAGATAATAATTATTCGCCTCCGGCAGCAGTTTGTATTTCCAGTAGCGGATCAATCCGTAGTCGGACTCGGGCTCAAGCAGGCAGGGCAATAGATTGGCCGCAGGCTGGCTGCAGGAGATGTAGAAATCACCCTTGCGGCAGAGAAGGGACAGCTTCTGCGGGGTGACATCGAGTGTATCCGGCGGCAGATAATCCTGTTTTGCCGGCACACTGCGCTGAACAAGATAGCCCTCCACTTCGACCTCGGCATCGTGTGTAAAGATCGAGAGTGCCACATCGTGGCGCCGCAGCGTCTCCACCACCTCTTGACACCCGGCCGGAATGACGTAACCGAGCGGCCGGACGACGCTGTGCGCCGCCGCCACCAGGGGATACCAGTTCTTCTCAATCCGTGTGCCCACTTTTTGCCGTCCCGGCGCTGCCCACGGCTCCAGCTCCGACTCCAGCACCCTCTCGCCCGCCTTTTTGTCCACCTTCAGAATCCCCGCAACCGCTTTTTCAGGGGGTTTGAATTCTTCCAGCCTCAATTCCGGCTGCATTGGATCGCGACGGTAAACTGTTTTTAAATGCACCCGGTTGCTGTCCGAATACATTTGGGCTTGTTCCAGCAACTGCCGGCGCAGCGCATGCACTGTGGCGGTCATTTCCGCGCCATGGGCGATCACCGCGCTGATGAAGGCGCGGATGCCGTGTATTTGCCAGCCGCTGCGTTGTGCCAGCGTGGCGAGATCGTGCCGTGAAGAGACCTCCTGGATGAAGGAAAAGGTTTGGTAGATGCCCAGGCTGTTGCGACCATCGTTTAAATCGGTGGTGCTGTAGCGCATGATCATCTGCCTTGCGGCGAGATCCGCCGCCGAGAACTGCGCGCCGGAAGCGTCATGGGGCATCTGCTCCGACGTCACCATGTATTCCCGGAAAGTAATTTTTTCTTTCTGCAGCGCCGCACTCACGGCGCCGAGAATAACCTGACGGGAAAAGAGCTCCAACGCGGGATCGATGTTGATGTTGGAGACGCAGCCCTGCGCAACGCGGTAGTAATTATCCCCGCGCTCATGAAGATCGAGGGTCACTTCGGGCATCCAGGCCCGGAAGATCTTGTGAATGGCCTGAACGCCCCGGCTCTCCATTTTGACGTGATCGCGGTTCATGTCCAGGCCGGTCTCATTCACGCGCACATCGAAGTGATTGCCATACGGATTGACCTGGGGCATGACGAGAAAATTCGCCTGGTCGAGAAGCGATACATGCGGGGCGCTGAGGAGATCGCGAATAATCGTGAGTGCCGCCTCCCTGGCCGATTGCTCGTTGCCATGTTGCGAAGCGATGATCAGCAGGGTCGGTTTGCTGCGGTTCAGGTGCTCCGGCCGGCTGATGCCCTCGGCGGTGAGAATGCAAAGCAGCAGGCTCTGCGCGGGCAGATCCCGCACCGCCTGCGTTTGCCCGACCTCGCAGATTTGCATCTTTGGGGAGTGCTGCTGCAACTGACTCAAAAAGAGTACCATCTCATCCTGCCGGGTATAGCGGCTGTAGCCGCACGTTTCGCCGGGGGTTTGCAGGGGCTGTGCCGTCGCAGGAGCGCTCCATGCTGCCAGCAATGCCAACAAAAAAGCAAGCCTGTGATTCATGTCTTTTTCCACGCCTGAAATTAGTTTCAGTTTGATAGCCCTTTTGCCAATGCCACGCCCCCCCAAAAAATACGCGTCGGAGTGCCTGGCAGACACGCTTTCATTGGTACATCGCCGGCAGATCTTTTTC
>DCUM01000234.1:0-4967 GCA_002327255.1 bacterium UBA2214
CGAGGTTCTGAAAGTGCTGGCATTTGTGGCGCACCTCGGCGATCTCCTCAAACCAGGTCGGCAGGAGGTTGACTTTTTTGTCGAAATCTTTTTTCAAGAGATCGCGATAGCGGATGGCGAATCCCTTGAGGTTGTTGAAATCGATGAGGTTTTGCGGCCGGGTGCCGTTTTTGATGCCGTTGATCCAGTGCTCCTTTTGCATTTCCGAGAGCGATTCGTGGTACCACACATGCCAGTTGTCCTTGGCCTGTGCCGTGAGTACGTTCACGATATAGGGGCGGATGGCCTCGATGAAGAGCGCCAGGGCCTTGAAGAGATTTTCCTGCTGCTGTTTATCGGACATGGGTATATCCTCGATGATGATCAATGATCGACAGCCATCTGTTTCCGGGACGCTTCAGCGCCGTGCGGGGGCTGAAGCTTAATTCCGCCGGGGCGAAAGCACCCACCGGTGCGATTGTCACTTTTGTCTTGACCAGGGGCAAATATTGATTTATATTAAACCATAATACCTGGAGACCTCTATGAGTTACCTTGTCATTTTTGAACAAATCCTCGACGCAGCCTGGCCGGCTGATTATTACTATGCGCACATTCCTGCGCTCGGTCTTACCACCCACGGATCAGGCATTGAGGGCGCGCGTGCCGCTGCGAATGATCTGTTGCAACTCTGGCTGGCTGAAAAAAAAGAAAACCATGAAAAAATTGTCACCCCCGAAATTCTGATTTCCACGCTGGAAACGAGCGATGCCGTATAAAGCTGCCGAAGTGCTTGCCAGGCTCAAACGCGCCGGATTTGTCGTCAAACGACAATCCGGTTCACATGTCGTGCTGCGGCATTCGGATGGCAGGCAGACCTATGTTGCCATTCATACCAAAGATGTCCCTCCAGGAACCCTGAAAAGCATCCTGCGCCAGGCGCAGTTGACTCTGGAAGAATTCGAAAAGCTGTAAAACTGCAAACAGTATTTCTCCTCCGTCAAAGTTCAAAATAAATCACAAGGCAATATCCATCTGTTCCGCGCCGGCGGCTGGTTGCGACTTGGCTTCACGGAGCAGACTCTCCTGATTGGCCAGGAGGCTGGATGCGGCTTTTTCGTCCTCGCTGCCTTTGGGCAAAATTTCCGCCAGTGAAGTCAGCACGCGCCAGGTGATATGTTGTGCGGTTGCGGCATATTGGCGAATGTACTGCAGCAGATGGGCGCGCGCGGCGCCCTGGTACAACTGCATCATGCGGTGCGCCCGATCGATGGCAAAGCACTCTGCGCTTTGCCCCAGTTTCACATCGGCCTGGATGCGCTGTTTGTACCCGGCCAGGCTTTCCTGGTTGCCGTGGCGCAGCAGGATATGATGATGCAGCAGGTCGTTGACCTCGATGTGCAGGCCGATCTGGGTGACGCGGCGGATGTCGTCGTGTTCGGCCGGCGAAAAGCCGAAGAGGTTGAGCCAGCCGATGTAAAAGCGGGTGGCGTCGTCGGTGGCGATGTCGCTGACGATGGCGTTAAAGGCGGCATCGCGCGCCATCTCCAGCAGCTCGGCCACGGTGACCTCGCTGCCGTCGGCTTTTTCGACGCGTTCGTACTGGCCGAAGACGCTGACGGCCTGGCCGAAGCAGGCGGTGAGGAGGTCGGCGCCGCGGAAGCCCATCTCGTAGAGATACTTGACCTGGTGGCGCACCCGTTCCTCGATGGCGGCGCGTACAATGCGGTATTCGCCGATGCCCTGGCGCTGTGATGGCCGGCAGGCGACGATTACGGAGGAGGCAAGATAGGCCATATTAGTTTTCAGCGCACCGGTCATTTCCGTATCATTGGCCCAACTTCCAGTAATGTTCATGTTTGCATTTATGATGGAATTGCATAGCGTGGTCCAGGCCTCGGTGCTTTGATGGGCGAACATGATGCTGACTAGCCCAAATGTCTGTTTTTCAATAGCAGAAAAAATTTGTTGCAGTTTTTTCTCGAAATGTTTTTTGGCATTATCATATTTATTATTGTGATTATACTTAAGTGCTGTGCATTCTTCCGCTTTGGGGGTTTGTGGATAAGCAAAATTTAATGGGTAAATTTCACCAAGAGTACGTTTGAACCATATATAGAAAAAATCGGAAAGATCTGCATAAGCAATAGCATCATAATAAGGGGGATCAGTTATTACAGCACTTAATGATTTCAATGGGAATTGATTTACTTCACCGCTTGATGCATTATTACATTCAACAGATATTGGAATTGTTTTTTCACTATCTAAGTATCGAATTAGCCAATCTAATTGATTTACAGCGCTTCCCGAGCTATTTGAAAAGGGATTTGTTTCCGCATAATCAAATACCATTGGAATTGCTTGTCGGCCAAACGGCTGATTTGCGATCTCGCGGGTTAGGTGCCAATAACCATACGAAGTAAGTCTTGAAGAAAGCCTATTAATTAAAATGCTTAGATAGGTAATTATTGCATTCGAATAGTGACTCTGGATGAGATGTTTTTCTTTTATTATTGATAATTTGGTCAAGAGTACTTGCATTGTTGCTAAACCACGATGAGAAAATAGATCTCTCCAAAAGTCAACTCCCCAACCTCGTCCGCTTACCAGATCAGGGATAATTTGCATTTTTTCGTTCGGGATCAAAGATTCATCAATTTGAATTTCATCAAAATTAAATATTTTTCTTTCATTATCAGTTGGAGCCCTATACTCTTTGCCATTATCACCCTCAAATATAATTGCTACTAATAATTTGCCCAATCCATTGGTACTACTCATACTTTTTAAATAATGCACATCACTAATTGCTCCGCATTTAGGACATGTTGCATTGCTTTTTCTAAGTGTACCTTCAGTTTGAAAATCAATTGCATTGTTTTTCTTAATAATTGTTCTATAGGATCCATGCTTTCCATCAACCAAAAATTCAAATGCAATATGCTTATTAGGAATTTTGCATAAGTATTTGGTGCTTACTAAAGGTAGAATATATTTACAAGATGGATTTGAGCAAGTTGTTGTGCGCGCCCAAATATACGCCACCGGCTTGTTGCCCTTTTCATCGGCGGGATAGAGATGGCCGATCTCCGCCTCGGCCATGGCCAGCATCTTTTTGGCGTAGAATGCGACATCGAACGCGAGCCGGTTGGCGATGCGCACGCCGCTGACCACACCATCCTGGTAGATGCGCTCCTCCGGCGCCACCTGCTCCAGCATCTCCGCGCCGTAGAGCCGCTCGAACTCGGCCAGGGAATAGACGATGGGCTTGCCGTATTTCTGCGGAAATTCGAGACTGGCTTTTTCGATGATGTGCGCCACGGGATTGAGATCGTTGGCATAGGTGCGGCATCCCAGCCGCGCCGCCTCCAGGGGGATGGCGCCACCGCCGGCAAAGGGATCGAATACGCGCGGCATGCGATCGAGAAACGCCTCGATGGCCTGATGCAGGGCCGCTTCTTTGGCCTGCACCTCCGCGGAGGCGAGATGGCGGTCGGGCATGCCATAGAGCGCGGCCTCGGCGTCGCGAATGGCCGCCCAGGCCGCATCGAACTCTGCCGCCAGGGTGCGGTAATCCGGAGGTGTGACGCCCTTTTTCGCCGCTTCTTCGGCGTTATGCGCCACCCAGATCAGCTTGCGCGCCTTGTTGATGATACGGTCATTGTTCTTGCTCTCCCATTTGATCAGGCTGTATTCGCTGAGCTGGTCTCTGGAGGCGGTGGCCTTGCCGTGCTGCTCGTTGTGGACATAAACATCGGAGAACTTGCCGATGAACATCAGCAGGCGGTTGCGGAGATTGTCCGGCAGCGGATCGGCGGCCGCGGTGTAGGGGATGTCCTTGTAGGGCTTGTAGGGATCGCCGGGATTGTTCGGGCTGCCGAGAAGGTCTTTAACCGCATCGCGGAACGGCTGCGGACAGTTATCATCCAGGGGATCGGGCGCGAGNNCTGGCAAAGACCACCGCGCGGCAGACCGGCAGCGGCCGGCGCGCCCACCACAGATGCAGGGTGGAAATATGGCCATGGCGGATGGATTTGTCGCGCACCGATTCCGCCGAAATTTCCTTAACCGGCATGGCGACTTCGATCAATTTTTTACATGCGATCATTGCTGTCTTCCGCTTGTGAAATCCTGTATCAGTCTGGAGGATAAAAAAAGCTCTTTTCTTTTTATGAATATTATTATATTATCATATAGATGCAAGGAGGATTAAATGGGTAAATCTTACAATGTAGTGATTGAACGTGACGCCGAAGGATACTTTGTTGCTTCTGTGCCGGAATTGCAGGGGTGTCATACCCAGGCCAAATCGCTGGACGAGTTGATGAACCGCGTCCGGGAGGCCATTGCATTGTATCTGGAAGTGCAAGACGAAGAGTCAGCTCCTTCCGAATTTGTCGGCATTCAACGTATCTGGATTGAACAATAACCATGACCAGGATTGCAAGGATTACAGGCAAAGAACTCGTTGCAGCGTTGGCTCGTGCCGGTTTTNNATCCACCGTCGTGCCTGTACATCCCGGCGAAATCATCGGCCCGGGCCTCTTGTCAAAGATCCTCCGAGATTGCGAACTGAGTAAAGAGGAACTTGCTTCTCTCTTGTAATTAAAGTCGATTTATTCGTGTTAAACAGCCCCTTGTAAATGTCAGTCTGTGTTGCATGAAAGCCGACTCCATGTCGTCGAAGGGTATCCTTCTTAGTGCAATTACGGGCCATTTTTTTATACCTTGCCCTTCCACTCCTCCTCGGACAAAAAGTACTGCACCCCGCGTAACAGCCTCTTGAAATCCAACAGCGCGGCCGGATTCTGAAACCGGTGCAGCACCGGCGTGCCGCGGCATTCCATGACGATATAGAGCCAGGCGCTGTCAGCCAACTGCGCCAGACGATTCATCTCATTTTCGCTGAGCATCACCCCGCCGGTCGCGTTGCGGCCTTTGACCTCGATGTAACGCTTCAACCCCTCCGGGCTGACGCTGCGGAT
>DCUM01000234.1:5022-6684 GCA_002327255.1 bacterium UBA2214
TCCGGCGGGTGCATGCTGAGCTGCTGCATCTGCACCAGCTGCTGCATGCGCACTTCTTTTTTGTGCTTGACGATTTCGATCTGCTGCTGGCGCTGGATAATTTTCTCCTGCACCCGCGTATCGCCCAGTAATATTTTCGTCTGCAGTATGTTGATCTCTGCAGTGAGGTCGAGGATGATGGCGCTGAAAGCTTCGGCCAAAAAGGCCTGCCGCCGCGCGGCATCCTGCTGGATGTGCTGCGCAGTATCCTGGTATTGCGGCAGGGTGATGTGCTCGAAACTCCAGTCCAAAACCTGGTGATTGTCGGCACCCGGCGGCGGTTCGGGGGTTTTGGCAAAATGACCGGGTGGCAACAGATCGATCAGATGCGCCACCGAAGTCGTTGTAAAAACATCCGCGTCATCACGGCAGACCAGGGTTACTTTCTCGGCCGTTACGCTGTGGCCGTCTTTGGTTGCGCGATTATCGGTGATTTGCGAGCGTACGAAAAAGGCGAGATACTCCCTGGTCTCCTCGGGCGAAACGAGAACAGCGCCGCGCAGCATATCCTCTTTGTAGCGCTGCAGCACCAGTTTGATGAGGCTGTCAAAAACCGGATTGCCGGGATTGATATAGTGCACCGGCCCGAGGTCGCTGGTATTCTGGTAATCGAGGAAAATTTGTTTGTCGAAGCAGAACAGCACCTGACGCACATCGGCGAGGATGTTGTAATCCTCTTTGAGCAGCTGCACCAGCGCATCCGGCATTTTGGTGATGCGAAAGATGGAGGTGCGCACTTCCGTGAATTCGCCCCCCAGGATTGAGAAAGCTTTTTCAAAAAAAAGGCGGATGTAGATGGGCTGCAGCCGCATCTCGTCCGAGTGTTCCTTGAGCCGCTGCGCTTCCTGATAATCGACCAGGCTGTGCCCGATCTGCTCTTTCTGCTGTTGGATGCGGTTTTTTATGTTTTCTGCGGTGAGTTCATCCTCGATGGCGCGATTGTAGGCCGTGAACCGGCCATCCAGAGTTGAATGGATGATATCGTCCAGACTGATGTTTTCAAAGATATCGGAGATGACATCGTAGACGCGGTCGTCGCCCAACTGGGCGCGGATCTGATCCAGTTTGAACAGCAGCGTTTGCAGAACATGGCCTTCACGGGTGTTCTGCGCGACCAGATTGAAAACCAGCACATCCTGTTTCTGGCCGTAGCGGTGAATGCGGCCCATGCGCTGTTCCAGGCGGTTGGGATTCCAGGGGATATCCCAGTTGATGAGAAGGCGGCAGAACTGCAGGTTGATGCCTTCGCCNNGCGGCATCGGTGGCGATGAGAATTTGCGCTTTTTTGGCAAAATCGGCCTGGGCGATGCGCCGCTCATCGACAGTTTTGCCGCCGTGGATGGTGGCTACGGTGTAGCCGCTGTTTTGCAGCCGTCCGGCGAGATAATCGAGGGTGTCCTTGTGTTCCGTGAAAATGACCAGCTTTTCGTTCTTGTCCAGCACACCCTCGGTGCGCAGCAGTTCGCTCAGCTTTTCGTATTTTCGTTCCTGTTGATGGTTGGCGTAGAGCGCTTCCGCCAGATCGACCAGGTATTTGACTTCGTCCGCTTCCTGTTTGATCTCTGCGGGGCTTTTGGCCGTGGTGAAAAGTTTGTATTTGCGCGGGTCGGCGAGGATGGTTTC
>DCUM01000175.1:0-5123 GCA_002327255.1 bacterium UBA2214
GGATCGGAGCCGCCGAGCTCCAGCACGCATTTTTTAAGATGTCTGCCCGCTGCCGCGGCCACCGCCTGACCGGCGGCGGTACTGCCGGTGAGACTCACCCCGGCGATGTGCGGATGGGCGATCATCGCTTCCACGGCACTGCTGCGGATCAGCAGGGTGCGGAAAANNNNAAATTCCAGGGCATGACGGCCAGGATGACGCCCAGGGGATTGAAACAGATGTAACTCTCGCGCGCATCGCTGGATACGGTTTCGGGTTCAAGAAAAGCGGCCCCGTTTTCGGCATAATAGTCGCACAACCAGGCGCACTTTTCGACTTCGGCGGTTCCCTGGCGGATGGGCTTCCCCATCTCTTCGGCCATGAGGCGGGCGTATTCCGGCGCGCGCTGTCTCATGCGCGTGGCGGCATCACGCAGGCAGCGGGCGCGCTCACTGAAGCCGCTTTGCGCCCACCCGCGCTGGGCGCCGGCAGCTGTATCCAAAATCGACTCTGTTTCTGCGGCGCTCATCACCGGCCACGTCTGCAGGGTCTGCCCGGTGGCCGGATTGATCGATTCCAACTTCATGGTTTGTCTCCTCATCGCTTGTCCTGATCGATGTTCACCTGATGAAAGATATCAAATCCGGCGGCAAATAGCAAGGCCCGCGTACGCTTCCGTCNNGTTGTCACTGCGGGTGAGCGTTCAGAGATCACGGAGATGCGCGCAGGTGTGAAAAAAAAGTTGCGGGTGAAGGTTTAATTTGCTATTATGAGAGAGGTTGGAGACCAACTATCCACGGGAAAAATCATGCGCGTCCAATTCATCAATCCGCCTTTTCTGCCGCGATTCAGCCGCAGCCATCGCATGCCGGCCGTCATCAAATCGGAGACCATGTTCTATCCCTGCTGGCTGGCCCAGGCCGCCGCCCGGACGGAAAAAAGGGGACACGAGATCGATCTCATCGACTGTCCGCCCGCGCGGATGACCCTGGCGGCACTGGACACGGAAATCTACAAATTCAGACCCGAATTGATCGTGATGGAGTCTGCGACGCCGAGCTGGTACTCCGATTGCGAGGTGGCCACGGTGATCAAACGCGCGCATCCGCGCGTCAAAATCTGCCTGGTCGGCAATCACGTCACGGCGATGTACACCGAAACCATGGAACGCGGACCGGCCATCGATTTCATCGCTTTGGGCGAATACGACGACACCATCGCCGAAATTGCCGCGGCGCTGGAAGGCAAGGGTGATTTCTCCGCCATCGCCGGACTGGTTTTTCGCAGCGGCAGGAGCTGGGAGCGCACGCCGGAACGGCCGCTCCTGCAGCATCTGGATCTGCTGCCGTGGGTCTCACCCATTTACCAGCGCTTTCTCAATCCATGGGATTACTATTTCAATCTCTCGCATCAGCCCATGGTGCAAATCATCGCGGGCCGCGGCTGCAAGTCGACTTGTTTTTTCTGCGCCAATCCGCAGATCAGTCACGGCCACGCTTATCGCCACCGCACCGCCGAGGATATCGCCAACGAGATGGCGTGGATTCAGGAGAACATGCCCGAGATCCGGCAGATCAACTTCGAGGATGAGAATTTTGGCGACGACCGCGTCTTCGCGCGCCGTCTTGGCGAAGTAGCCCGGTACCGCCGCGTCAGGCTGCCTTTCTTTGCCAATGTGCGCTCCTACCTCGATCGCAGCAGCCTGAATGCCCTCAAGGATGCCGGCTTGCGCATCTGTTCGGTCGGTTTTGATTCCCTGAACACGGAATTGCTCTACAGCATGAACAAGAATCAAACCGAGGAACTGTCACAGGCTTTCATGACCCATGCGCGGGAGTTGGGCATCCTGGTGCACGGCTGTTTCATGTTCGGTTTTCCGGGGGAGACGCAGCGCAGCATGCGCGAGTTGTTAAAATTTGCCTACCGGCTCAACCCGGACAGCGCCCAATTCTATCCGGTTATGCCCTACCCGGGCACGGGCGCCTATGTCTACTATCGCGATCGCCATTATCTCGCCACGGAAAATTTCCGCGAATGGCTGACCGATCACGGCATGCCGCGTTGCGTATTGAACCTGCCCGGTCTAAAACCCGAAGAGATCGACACCTTTTGCGATTGCGCCTTCATCCGCTTTCATTTCCGCCCCAGATATCTGTTCATGAAGCTCATCCAGGCCTTCCGTCAACCGCGGGAAGGCATCCGCTCGCTGGTGGCGGGGCTTCATTTTCTGCACTATTTACGCAACCGCCTGCGCATGAAGACCCGGTCACTGCGGGTGCGTCCGGCGCCCATGCCGAACGATTGGCACGAGATTCCGGCGTTGCCCCGCGGCCGCATGCAGGAGATCGAACAGGCGCGGCTGCCGAACAATTCTCAAAAATGATTGTACTCGAATAATTCCCGGAGAAGCCGTGTTGGCAGGGCAGGGCGGCTTGTCCCCTGCGGTGGTGGAGCATTCATTTGCACTTTACGAAATCGCCTTGCGCAGCGGTGAAAACCGCTGGTATTCCTCCCCGTCGATGATCGCCCGCAGATGGCGGACCACTTGCCAGACTTCCGTGTAGGTATTATACAACGCCACCGGCGCGATGCGGAGGATGTCCGGCGGCCGAAAGTCGGGCACCACACCGCGGGCCTTCAGGGCTTCGCAAATCCGCCACGCCTCCTCCGCCCTTTCGAGGGCGACATGACCGCCGCGGCGCCCGGGTTCCCGCGGCGTCCCGATGCGAAAGGAATAGGGCGCGGCCGTGAGCAGCTCATCCACGAGAAACATCAAATAGGCTGTCAGTCGCAGCGATTTGCGGCGCACCGCCTCCATGCCCGCCTCGAGATGGATGCCCAGGGAGCCCATCAGCGTCGAGGCGCCGAGGATGCCCGGCGAGGAGATTTGCCAGCCGCCCGCACTGGGTTGATGCTCGAAATCGAGGTGCATGTCAAACTGCGTCTCCTTGACATGGCCGAACCAGCCGGCGAGCAGCGGTTCGCGGTGAAAATGGTTGCGGTTGACATAGAGAAAAGCGCTGCAGCCGGGACCGCCGTTGAGGTACTTGTAGCCGCACCACACGGCAAAATCGACCTCCGAGGCGTCAAAGTGGTGCGGCACGGCGCCGACCGAATGGGCGCAATCAAAGCCGATGGGAATCCCGTGGCGATGGGCGGCCTGTACGAGAAAGGGGATGTCGAGGAGCTGGCCGCTGCGATAGAGCACGGAGGGCAGAAAGACGAGGGCGGTTTCGTCGCTGATGCGGGCGGCGATGTCGTTTTCAGAGAAAAAACGGCCGTCCGTCGCCGGCGCCAGTTCCAGGCATTCGCCGGGATCCAGGCCGTGCAGTGCCAGTTGGCCTTTGAGGGCATAGATATCGGTGGGAAAGTCCAGCGCCGTGGCGAGAATTTTCCGGCGCTTGCCGTGCGGTTTATAGAAGGTGCTGATGAGGGCGTGGATGTTCACCGTGGTCGTTCCCGTGGCGACCACCTCATCGGGGGTGGCGCCGACGAGCGGGGCCGCCCGTTCGCCCAGCCGTTCCGCGAGGTAGAACCAGGGCGGGCGGCCGTCGAGCCAGCCGCGGATGCCGAGGCATTTCCATTCATCGAGCGTGTGCAGCAGTGCTGTTTCGGCGGCTTTGGAGGGCAGTCCGAGCGAATTGCCGTCCATATAGATCATGCCCCGGGGCAGATGAAAATAGCGTCTGAAGCGGCGCAGCGGATCGTCGCGGTCGAGGCGTGTGGCGCAGGATTTTGTCGTATCGTAGATTGGCATGCCATCCATGCATCACCTGAGAGTCATGATATGAATCGTGCGGTCCGTTTGTAGCGGTCAGGCTGCAGAAAAGGGTTTCCTCACTTCAGGCTCCGCGCCGGCTTTGGGTGTCGTGTGGGCTTTTGCGCTACTCTGCGAGCTGTTGCCGGGGTAAAACAGCTGCGTTCCGTTGTCACTGCGTTCGGGCGGGATCGCGGCGCTGAGCAGCAGCGCAAACGGCCAAGGTCTTCATTGCTTCCGGCTCAACAGCACATAGGCCCAGACCCCTACCAGGGCGATGCCGAGCCAATTGGCGCCGTTGTCATCCCAGCCGCGATGTCGTGGGGACGAATCAAAGGTATTTCCCTCCGCCACCCGGCGTCTGGCGTCAATCTGCCCTTCCAGAACCCGTAAATCCACCAGCAGGCCGGTATTCAGATTGCCCGAAACATGCCGGTAGCGCGCGCGGGCATAAGGGACGAACTGTTTGCTCACCAGGCGGTAGATGCCGTTGCGATCAACTTCAAAAGCGAGCACATGGGACGGCTCCTCTTCAAAGGAGACATAGAGCGCCGGATAGTGGCGACGACCCAATTTCTTCAGCACCATGCGCTTGATTTCCTGAAGGGTACTCAAATCCTCCAGGCGCATCACGCGCCCCGGCACCCCATCGGGAAAGAGAATTTCATCCCGAGATCTCTGGACATCTATGTTCAGATAATGATCCCTGGGAATATTTTTTTCCATGGTGCCCGAAACCCCGCGCAGGACGAGTTCATCCTCAAGATAAAACTGCAAGTTGGCGATATCCACTTCGTTCAAGCCATACGCGGCGATCAAATCCGTGGAAAAGAGCACACGCGAATTCTGACCGGAGCGGGACAAGCCCGAGAAGGTATGGCAGCCGGTTCCCAGGAGCAATCCAAAGAGCAGACCATATGCGAGAAAAGGGCTTTTCCGATACCCCCCGAGACCCGAGACCCTGTTCATGCTTCCTCCCAAATGATGAGCAATCATTCAGCGAATATCGGGATGCAACAACCTGTATGATGCGCCGCTGCGTCACCTTGTTGATCCCCGAAAGCGTCCCTGTTGGGTTCGCGACATACAATCGGAAACACCATGAGATCCTGATGCCAGGCGACGAACCAAGCCGCGTCCAGTGCGCTAAAAGAGGAATCAAACTTGTTGAAATATATGAAAAAAAAGAGTGTTTGCAAAACAATAAATGCATCCGGCCGGCAGATTTCCGGAGGCAGCCAACGGCAAGAAAACCCTGTCGTCACGGAACAGGCGGGCCTGCCAAAAACCATTTTTCCTCGAGATCACTTGCGCCGCACCATTCTTATTGCTACATTACAGGTAGAGAGAGCGGGGCGTCTGCACGGTTCAAGTAGTCAGCGCAGGG
>DCUM01000175.1:5138-5842 GCA_002327255.1 bacterium UBA2214
GGATGAATCGATCGGCCAGGGCGCGCAGGCCATCAGGCTGCCCAATGGCGCGGTCGTTTACGTCCATGCCGCACCCGGCTTCAAGAGATCGGCCATCGCGCCAAGCGATTTCAGAGTGGTCTGTGACACCATCGAGGGCGTTTCGAACGCTGTGGTGGCGGTTTGGGAGAAAATTCGTCCCAGCAAGGCCAGCGTAGAATTCGGTCTGGCGCTTGAAGGCGGCAGCGGGCAATTGATTTCGCTGTTCGCGGGCGGAAAGGCGAAAGCGCATCTCACGGTGACGCTCGAGTGGGAAGCGGCGAAAGCGGGCGAAAAGAAATCGACGCCGCGTCTCAAGGAAGCGATAGAACATGGCTGCACCTGCCGGGTCTGCGGCAAAAGTTTTGAGAACCGCGAAAATTGCGAGACACATGTCGAGAAAAATCATCCGGCGTTCGGCCCGGCGGCGTGTTTGTGCTGGTAAAAGCCAGTCGCGCGATGCGAAAATCTCTCCAGACAGGAAGAATGGCAAGAGGCACGCAGGGGGTTGGTGATACATGCCAATGGCGGCGCTCGATGTTCAGCGCCGCGATTCAGCCCGAGCGCAGCGAGGGCTGAATGTTAAGATCGTCAGCATTTTTTGCTGCAAGACGAATCTTGCCCTGATTGGCATTTCTATGAGGTTGATCTGCCGCCCCAGAACTGGAAGACCCGATCCCAAGACT
>DCUM01000027.1 GCA_002327255.1 bacterium UBA2214
GAGGTCACGCTCACTGTCTATGACCTCAACGGTCGTGTGGTGGAGACCCTGGTCAAAGGCCTGCGGCCTGCCGGCTATCACACTGCTGTCTGGAACAGCCGCAATCACACGAGCGGAATTTACTATTACCAACTGACCGCCGGTACCTTCCGCACGGTCAAGAGCATGTTGCTGGTACGGTAAGTGGATCGACATTTCAAAAGAGCTTCAAGAGATCAGCTCCAGGATAGTTAAAAAACCCGGGCCATTCTTCTGGATGGCCCGGGCTGCATTTTATGAGCCGCGATCGTTTGGCCCGGAAAGCGGCGAGGTGCTCCGATCCTTTCTCAGTCCTGCAGGGGCGTTCCACGGATTATGCCCACTCCTGAAATTATTCCATCTCCGGCCCCGAATGGGAGCAACTGATTTTTTGAGTTTTTTTCGATGGCCATGCAGGTTGGGTGGCATTTTTTTTGCAAATGCAATCGCCACCGACGGCGTGTTATTCGCCTGCGTCATGGCATCGTGGAACAACCGGCTGTCGCACGTCCCGCAAATCATCCCCTGAACGCATTGCATGCGTTTTGCCTCGTGACGTCTCCACACCAACAGGCACCCGTTTCACAAAATCTGACGCCGAACGCAAGCGGCGCCATAAGCGGGAATATTCGTGCAGCGCCCGTGTTGCATAATATCATTCATAACCTGAAAGGAGCTTTGTATGAACGCAGAAAATGTCAACTGGCTGGCGGTTCTGGTGAGCACCGTGGCCACTTTCCTGATCGGTTGGGTTTGGTATTCCCCGCTTCTCTTCGCCAAAGCGTGGATGAAAGCGTCCGGCATGACCGACGAAAAAATCGCCAAATCCAGTATGGGCAAGACCTTCGGCTTTGCGTTTCTTTTCACTCTGATTGCCGCCATCAACCTCGCCTTTTTTCTCGCCGATCCCGGTGTGACCGCTTCCAGCGGCGCCCTCTACGGTTTCCTGACCGGCTTTGGCTGGATGATGATGGGCATCGGCGTCATTGCCATGTTCGAGCAAAAAAGCTGGCCCTATATCCTCATCAATGGATTGTATTGGGTCGTTTCCATGACGCTGATGGGACTCATCCTCGGCGCCTGGAAGTAGAGGATGCAGCAGGGTATGACTTGAGGCGCCGGGCTTGAGCGCGGCCCACCGCCATGGCTGGCAGCCGCCCCGGCCGATCATTAATTGTCATTGATCAGAAATGGCTGAAACGATGGCTGTGCCTTGAGAATGGTTGCCAGGCACAGGTCCCGCATCGGGAAAAGTTAAAAAAGTCCTGATGCATCGACATAGTATGATGGAATCGGTGGCAAGGTCAGAAACAGGTGTCACTCCGTTTCCCCTCATTTGCAGGTTGGTTGTTCGAAACCTGGCAGACGCATGCGATGGATGCCTCCGGGTTGATTGGCTCGGGGCCTCTTTGTTCCGAGGTAAATCGCTTTCACCATGCTGCCGCTTACCACCCCTCCTCATCCGCAGCACCATTCCCGGGACGTTCCCGTGAACATTGCCACCAGGATCGCTGTCCTGTTTTCCATCATCAATTTTATCTTGATTTCCATTCCGTGATTGGGTATTTTTAGGCTGGGAATTTTGAGGGGGCGTATCTATAACCACTTGATTGGTACGCGGCATAAAAAGCGTCAAAATAGCTGTCATGCAAAATCAAATGGTTACGATACCAATTCGGCATTCCCACCGAAAAGTGAACGGGCCAGACGGCGCAGCGCCATCTGCCAGGCACCGGGAAGTGGTTCTCGATCAGGCTGCGGATGCAAAGGTCAAATCATCAGAAAAGGGAGAGGGACGACATGGCGCATTCCGCCGATAAATATGCACGGGTCTCGATATGGGTGAGAAAAGTATTTCGTGCCCTCAGGCTCTCGCCTGAAGACAAACAGGTCGCCCAAACGGTGATCGGTCTGGAAAATATCCGCCGCGTCCTCTACCTGTCGCTCATCGCCATTCCCACCAGCGCGAGCTATTTTCTCATTTTCATGCTCAAGGCGGTCAACGAGACCGGCGTAGCCTACCAATGGCGGCAGGCGATCTGGATTTGCCATGCGGTGATTTTCATTTCCTTTTCTGTCATTTGTGCGCTGCTTTATTTCTATTCGTACCGGCCCGCGAAATACAACCAGATCGCCAGGATTTGCATTCATCTCACCGTCGTGATACTGCTCCTCGAAGGCGCGGCGCTCGCGGCGGCCGATCAGCTGGTCACCAGCAACATCACCCCTTATCTGATCACCTGTCTCGTCGCCGGATTGATTATCCTGATTCCACCGCTTCAGGCTTTCTTCTATTTTGCATCGTCCTATCTCATCTTTCACTTCGCCATCTCGCTGACGCAGAGAAATACGGAAATATTGATCTCCAATCAAATCAATGGCATCACCGCGGCTGCCATCGGCATCTGCCTGTCGGTGATCTTGTGGCGGGGATACCTCATCCGCACCAAACAGAGCAAGCTGATTGAAAAGCAGAACATCCGGTTGAAAAAAGCGCTCGATCTGGTCAATTCCCAAAAAGACGACGTCGAACGTCTCAGCCGCATCGGCCGGGATATCACCTCGTCTCTCTCCATCGAAAACATCATTCGCACCATCTACGAAAATGTCAATACCCTGATGGATGCATCCGTTTTCACCATCGGCCTCCATAAACCGGAGGAAGGTGTTTTGGCTTTCCCCTCCGCCATTGAGAAAAAAAAGATGCTGCCATCCTTTACGGTATCCCTGGCGGATGCAAGTCACCTGGCGGCGCGCTGCTTCAATCGCCACCAGGAAGTGATCATCAACGATTGCAGCGCCGATTGCGGCAAAGGCATTGGTTTGTTGACATCCTCCCTGACGGGAAAAACGCCGATGTCTCTGCTTTATCTGCCCCTGTGGAAAAAAGACAAGGCCATCGGGGTGATCTCGGCACAAAGCCGCCGGAAAAATGCCTACAGTGATTATCATGTGAACATGCTGAGGAACCTGGCGGCGTATATCGCCATTGCACTCGAGAATGCCGATGCCTACCGGCAGCTCACCGCTCTGCTCGATGAACTGAAAGCCACACAGGATAAACTGGTCACCCAGTCCAAGCTGGCCGCCCTGGGGGCGCTCACCGCCGGGATTGCGCATGAAATCAAGAATCCGCTCAATTTTATCAACAATTTTGCCGAGTTGACCGTGGAACTGGTGGATGAAGTGCGGCAGGCATTTATATCGCAAAACGAGTCACTTGAAGCGGACACCAGGGCCGGATTGGACGATCTGCTGACGACGCTGCAAAGCAATGCGAAAAAAATCAAGGAACACGGCAAACGGGCGGACAGCATCGTCCGCAGCATGCTGCAGCACTCGCGCGGCACGTCCGGCGAACGCCAACGCATCGATATCAATGCCATTTTGACCGAGGATATCAACCTCACCTATCATGGCATGCGCGCGCAGGACAGCAGTTTTAACATCAAGATTGAAACCGACCTGGATCCGGCGGTTGGCAGCCACGAGGTCGTGCCGCAGAATATCAGTCGCGTATTTCTCAACATTCTCGCCAATGGCTGCTACGAGGCGAATCGCAAAAAAAAGACGGCCGGCGAAAACTTTACCCCCACCATCAGCGTCCGCAGCCGCAGAACCAGGGAAGGGGTGGAGGTGCGCATCCGTGACAACGGCAACGGCATACCGGAAGCCATTCGTGATAAAGTGCTCATGCCCTTTTTCACCACCAAACCCACCGGTCAGGGCACCGGACTCGGCTTGTCGATCAGTTACGAAATCGTGACCCATGAGCACAAGGGAAGGTTGACCTTTGAGAGCGTCGAGGGGGAATATACCGAGTTCGTCATCCTGCTGCCCGGCGAATGACGATGAGCGAAGAGTCTGTTTGTCAGAGGTCCTGGCGAATCCCCTGACAATCGATCTATAGGGTCATAAAGTCTCATCCCCTCCACGGTGTTAAAAAATAGACCCTTTTCGATTTCATCCGGCAGGTTCACCAGCACCCCATCAAGCCAAAAAAACCATCCGCGGCGCTGGTGGAGGCGGAGCGTTCCGCTGGCTTGCGTCGGGCGGAATGGGATGGAAGGAACGATGCGGGCTGGTTCTGCGGCGCGGGCATCTATTTCTTCCGCCTGCAGGCGGAGGGGTTCGCCCAGGCCAGATCCATGGTGCTGTTGAAACAAGGAAAATTTTGCAGCAAGGTTGAACGGATACCGGCCCATTCGCCGCCACGCCGGGCGCTGGTAATGGTACGACGAGCACCGTCACCACGATGCTCGTCGTCCGAAAAGTCTTTACGGGCTACGCCCCGGTCTGATTGGCGAGATAGACCGGCAAACCGATCTGCTCGATCTGTTCCAGCTGCTGGTCGAGCCAGTCGCCGTGCCCTTCTTCCATCAATAAAATCCTGGTGAGGAGGTCCGCGGTGCCGTTGTCGGCGATTTCGCGCGCCTGGAGGATGGCCTTGTTATAGAGTTTCACGGCGTGTTTTTCGCCGGCGCTGTCGCTGGCGAACATCGCCGGCACGTTGGCCCCGATCTTCATTTCGTTGAGTTTGGATACGATGGGGGTGCCCTCCAGGAAGAGGATGCGGCCGATGAGCCACTCGGCGTGTTTCATCTCATCGATGGCCTGCTTTTCAATGGCCTTGTGGAGTTTTTCGTAGCCCCAGTTGTCATACATTTCGGAATGCACCATGTACTGGCTGATGGCGGTCAACTCTTCGGCCAGCAGCTCGTTGAGTGTTGCCAGCATTTTTTTGTCACCTTTCATTGCGGTCTCCTTTTGCTGAAGGGGTTCATGATCAAGGTTGATTTGTTGAATTCTTCGTACCGAACCTGGCGCTGAAACAATTGGGTACACCTCCTGTGCACGGCAGGCGTTCTCAACGGCCTCCCGCTCTGCCGAAGTCTTGCAGATCGCACATTTGTGCGCTGCAAGGTGCGGCGGCAGACGTTCCGCACTGTGCATGAATGCCGTTCTCGTCCGAAAAGTTGCACATGCCACTTTTCGGGCGGAGCGGGTGGTTCGATTGGATATCAGTGTTCATCTTCAGCCGTCGCAAAAGACGCCGCCCGTCCCGATGGCCCGCTTGCATGGGCCGTATAGGTGATGGCCAGGGGTTCTGTTTTCAGGTAGCCGATCTGTGAAAAAATCCGGAATTCCGCTTCCATGACCATCTCAACCGGCCTCTCCCCAAACATGTTGGCCAGATACTGCCCGTCGTTAAAATAGAGATACCAATACAATTGCAGAAAGCACTTTCCCCCCGGTTCAAGGGTGAGGGTATTGCCGATGAAGTTGCTCGGCGCCGCAATATTGCCGTTGCGGATTTCCATGGTCGCCAGGAGATCGGGACGCCCCCGCATCCATATCGTCATGGTTCCAGTGATATTCACTTTTTCCTGGAAAACCTCGTCATAGTTATTGCGAATGGTGATGACAAAAGCCATGTAGGGCAACCCGCCCTTGTCGATGCCTTGCATATAGTTCACGCCGGCCACTTCGAGGACATTCTGCGGTGCCAGGCGCGGGGGCAGGGTTTCCTCACAGCGGACCAAGTATCCTGTCAGGCCGGTGAGGAACAGGAGGCAGAGGGTCTTTCGTCGCAGCATGGCTTTACTTTGGTCTCCCTGATATGACAAGGCGCCATCGGCCTAGAGTGTGAGATGCAGTCCGAGCGAGGTTCGCCGGCCGATGCCGAAGGCGGCAGGATCGTGCAGTTCGCCGCCGCTGCGGCCGGAAGAATCGATCCACAGCACATTATGACTATTGAACAGGTTTTGTATATCGACATACCCCTGCACCTGCGCGGCGCCCGGAGTTGACGCCAACCGGAAGGTTTTGCCGATGCGCAGATCCAGGAGTTGGCCGCCGGGCATGCGGCGATTGTTGGGCAGAAAGCGGATGCCCGGATGGTCCGCGCTGAAGCCATCCCGGGATGGATAGTAGGTGTAGGGTCTGCCCGTGTGGTATTGTCCGATGAGGATGACGTGCACCTCGCGCGGCAGCTCCAGATAGAGATTCATCTTGAAGGTGTGGCGCTGATCCCAACTCAAATAGTAGGGATGATTGGCCACGGCGAATCCCCACTGCGCATAATTCATGCCCTGGTTCTCGGTCTCGCTCAGTCCCCTGGCCTGCATCAGCGTGTAGGAAATATCACCCGTGAGCCATTTGCCCTTTTCGCGGCTGAGCATCAGTTCAAATCCGGAGGCAATGGCGTAGGGATTGTTGACATATTCGGCGAATCCGTAATCCCCGGCGATGCGGCTGTTGGAGGGCACAAAGGTTTTGGTGTCGATCTGATCCCTGGTTTCCTTTTTGAAATAGAGCACGGAAGCGACCATGTTTTCGTGGAGATTGTGGCGGACGCTGATTTCGAGCGCGCTCGTCTTCTCCGCCAGCAGGTCGGGATTGCCGCGCAGAACTTTGACGCCGCGCTGCAGCTCGACATTATTCAATCCCGCATAGAGGTGCTCGAACAGGGGATACTGCACGTAGCGGCCCCAGTTGACGAAAAAGTAACTCTTGTCTGTGAGGGGCGAGGCAAACCCGATGCGCGGACTGATATGGTACTGTGTTTGCGCCTTGACGGAGGCGGTGATTTCCTCGCGATACTCGTCCGGGCCGGCGGGGATGAGTTCGACGGCGGGCCGGCTGGCGCGCGGATCGAGAAAATCGAGGCGCAGTCCGAGACTGATGACCGAGCGGTTGACGGGCGATTCATATTTGTTTTGTATGAAGAGACTCCCGGAGCGCGGAAAATAGCGGTAATCACTGCTGTAATTCAGCTGCGGCAGTTCGATGACGGGCTTGCCAAAATAGGTGCGCTGCGGTTCCATCTTGCGGAGGACGGAATTGATATCATAATATTTGTACTCTACCCCCGCCTTGAAAACATGGGCCGGCCGCCACTGACTGGTGACCTCTGCCTTGAGGGCCGATATCTTTTGATCCATGTCCGCCCACAGGACGCGATCTCCCTGGATGACATAGAGCAGATAAAAATCGTACGCGTAGGGGGCTCCCGTGACGGAATCCGCCACGCCGCGCCCGATATTGCTGTGCAGCCGGTTGTGATAGAGACTCGCGGAGTAGAAAAGCGTGGGGGAGAGCGTATGGGTCCAGTTCAGCGACCCTCTCAAACCGGCGCTGCGACGCTCGGGCAGACCATCGAGATTATAGCGCCAGCTGAATTCATAATCGCGCCAGTGACTGATGGTATACAACGCCTGCCCGCTGAGGCGTTTTTCGCCGCTGAAGAGCCAATCGACTTTTGCGAATCCGAAGAGCTCCTTGCGGATGGGACTCTTGAAGAAATAGTGCATATCCTGCCACCAGCGCGTATCGGAAAGGAGCAGGTTGTTGGCGATGAAATAATGGGCTTTGCGGCGCCTGAGGGGCCCGCTGAAGGTGATTTCCGCATCGGTGGTCTTGCTGACCTGGGTGCCGCCGAAGAGATTGTCCTTGTCGGCGCGCACCTCCAGCTGGTGATCATCGCCGCCGCTGCGGGTGATGACCTGGACGATGCCGGAAAGCGCGTTGCCGTACTCGGCGTCGAAGCCGCCGGTTTTCACGCTCAGCTGCGAGACGGCGCTTTTGGGAAGCTCGGCGCCGAGTCCGCCTGAAATGACATCCTGCACCGGCGCGCCATCGACCAGATAGAGCACCTCGCGGATCTTGCCGCCGCGAATATGGCCTTCCGCGGTGGTGCCCGGCTGCAGGCCGACCACCTGCTGGAATTTTTCGATGGGCAATTGCTCCAGCTGCCGGGTGCTGAAATCGTAGGCGGTGCCGGTGATATCGGTCTGGATCACCGGGCGTTCGGCGGTGACCACGATGCCGTCCATCTGCAACGGGGTGTTGAGCAAATCAACCGCCAGCTTGACGCGCAGGTCCGGCAAAATGGTCACCCGGTCGTACAGCATGGTGCGATAGCCGATCATGGTGACGCGGACCTGATAGACGCCGGCATGAATGTTGGGGATGGTGAACTGGCCGTGTTCATCGCTCACAGCGCCCTGTCTGGTCTCCACGATCAGGACGCTGGCGCCCTGAATCGGCAACCGGGACTCCTG
>DCUM01000176.1:0-687 GCA_002327255.1 bacterium UBA2214
ATTCGAGGGATTCCGGGTGGGATAGAGGTATTCCGTAAAAGGAACTTTCCATTCCAGAATCGCGCTGAGGTTCCGGCATAGGGTCTCCTGCGATAGATTTTCCGAGGGATTATATATCGTAAATGCGAACATTAACCATACTCTAATACGCTTTAAAGGCCGTGGATATTCCGGATATCATTCACTTTAACAGGCGCTTCAGAAAAATGCAATGGGTATGGTCAGGTGTTTTCGGATCCGTACCGAGAACCATTTATGCCTGAATTTCATGGCTGTGCAACCGTATCTCAAAAAAAAAGCCTCCCGTTTGGGAGGCTTTTTGGTGGAGACGGTGGGAGTCGAACCCACGTCCGAAAACCCGGCCATAGCAGCCACTACATGCTTGTTCCTCTGCTGAAATTTCGCTCAGGTCTTGCGCAAAGGACGAAACGGACCCGAGCCAGCCCCGTAAAGGTTCATCTCGCGGCCCGGAACGTACCGTGAGACTATCCCGCTGTGATCGACGTTCATCCGCCAGCCCAACAGGCACAACCAGCGGTGAACGAGGCTGCCTTTAATTAGGCAGCCAGGGCAAACGAATAATTGTCTGCGTTTACTTGTTTTCCCGGATGATTAACGAGGGCACCGAGATCCTCGGCATGCGTCCACTACCACCATGATTCCCGTCGAAACCAGATTCGTCCCCAT
>DCUM01000176.1:805-4236 GCA_002327255.1 bacterium UBA2214
AATGATCTCCGCGAAACGCCGCAGCGTCAGGCCCGCTTCGCCCAGGGGTGGTGTGTACTTCCAGTGGTGCGAATCCTCGCCGTCGTGGTTGATGAGGATTTGGTCGTACGTTTTCCCCATCTCGATCTCCTCCCAGGCGCGGCCGGCGCGAATCTGTAAATCCGCCGCCTCGGCGGGTGTGATCAGTTTGCCCTGGTTCTGCGACCGCGCCACGAGTTTGGGCAGCATGATCGCGGCGGCTGCTTCGGCCGGTGTCGCGTAGCCCATGTGCTCTTGAATCGCTGCGATCTCTTCGTGGGTCATCGGGCTGAGAAAAACCGACACCAGTTTGAGCGCGGGCAGTTTGCGAAAGCCCGGGTGTGCCTGAAACGCCGTGCCCAGCGTGGGATAGATTTCCAGCACCAGGGTGTCATGGATTTTGAACAGATCGATCACCTCCTGCAGATCCAGCGCCTGCACGACCGTGCGCGCCCTGCCGACGAGAAAGCGCTCGGAATTCAGCGCCTCGATCCATGCCAGGTCGCGGAACTTGAAATCCACGCCCTCCACCTCGCCCGGACGCGGTTTGCGGCTGGAGTAGAGCACCACAACGCCGTAGCGCAGTTCCGGATAGACGCGGGGCAACGCCCGCAGCAGCGGCGTCTTGCCCGCGCAGGAGGGGCCGGAGAGGAGGATGAGCTTTTTACTCATAGCGCAGTGCCTCCACCGGATCGATGCGTGCGGCCTTGCGCGCCGGGAAGTAACCGGCCAGCAGTCCGATGGTGCCCAAAATGGTCACCGCCAGGGTCATGACCGTGGTCGAAAGCAGCGGCCGGCCGAGGAACTGCATCGCACCCTCCTGGGCGGGGATCATCCATACCAGCTTGATAATGCCGACGGCCAGCAGCAAACCCGCGATGCCGCCGATGGCGGCGATGAGCAGCGATTCGAAGATGATCTGAAACATGATGTGCCAGCGTTTCGCGCCCACGGCGCGCTTGATGCCGATCTCTCGCGTGCGCTCTTTCACCACCACATACATGATGTTGGCGACGCCGACGCCGGCGATGATCAGCGTCATGGAGCCGATCACAGCCATGAAGATATTGATGCCGAGGAAGATTTTGTCCTGGATGGCCACGGCTTCGTTGATGTCCCAGACAAAGAGCGCTTTTTCGTCGTTGCGGTCGAAGCGGTGTTTGCGGCCGAGGACGCGAAAGATTTCGCTCTTGATGATGCCACTGTCGCGGTCATGGGCTGGCTTGATGATGATGCTGTTGATGTAACGCCAGCCATAGATGCTTTGAAAGGTGGAATAGGGAATGACGGCGCGGCGGTCGTCGGGACCGTTGTTCATGGCCGTTTGCATTTTTTTGGGCAGCGTGCCGACCACCGTGAAGGGCAGACCGTCGATTTCCACGCTCTTGCCGATGGCGTCTTCCTTGCCAAAGACCTCTTCCTTGATGACACTGCCGAGAAAGACGACGCGGCGTTTCTGTTTGAGGTCCTCCTCGTTGAGGAAACGGCCGCCGGCGACCGGATACATGCGGCGCAGAAACTCGAAACTGGGATAGACCGCTTCCATGTAGGTGAGCGCCGTCTTGTCGCCGTTGCGCAGCCGGGTGGCGTATTTGCCCTGCTGTGCGCTGACCAGGTCGATCATGGGAATGGACTGCTTTAACAGCTCCACGTCCGCTTCGGTGAAGCGGATGCGCCGCCCGATGGGCAGGCCTTCATACTTGATGGAGGTCTGATTGGGCCATACCGTGATGATGCGGTCGGCGGCGTTGAGCAGACCCTCGCGCATGCGGAAGCTCAGACCTGCGCCAAAGGCCATGAGGAGAATGACCACCAGGGTACCCCAGGTGATGGCGAACGTCGTCAGGAACGCGCGCAGTTTCTGTTTTTTGATATCCTGGATAAATTCTTTGATGAGCAGCCAGATATGCATGGGAATGGTTCCTGAAAAAGAGTCAGTAGCGCAGACATTCGATGACGCTGAGTTGGGCGGCCTTGCGCGCCGGGAAATAGCCGGCCACCAGGCCGACCAGTCCGAGGATAAAGGTGGTGATGAGTGCGACGCGGACGTTGATCGTCGGATCGCCGACATAGTCCTCAAAAGGCATGGCCGCCACGGCCTGGATGATCAGAAAGGCCAGGATGAATCCCACGATCGCACCGACAGCGATGATGATGAAAGACTCGAGCAGAAACTGCGACATGATGTGATGGCGTTTGGCGCCGATGGAGCGGCGGATGCCGATTTCGGAGGTGCGCTCCTGGACGATGACGTACATGATGTTGGCCAGTCCGATGCCGCCGACCGTCAGCGTCATGACGCCGATCAATCCCATGAAGAGATTAAAACCGAGCGTGAAATAGTAGATGAATTTATCCATCTCGGTGGTGTCCCAGATGCCCAGGGCCTGTTTGTCCTTGGGATCAAATTGTTTTTGCTTGCCGAGGACCTCGTAGACCTTGTTCTGGATGGTTTCCGAGAGCAGGGGGTGACTCACCTGATAGACGATGTTGTTGATGTAGCGGTGCCCGAACATCGACTGAAAGGTCGACGCCGGGATGAAGGCGCGGTCCTGGTCGCGGGCGCTGTAGGAAGAGGGCTGGGTTTTGTGAACGAGGACGCCGATGACCAGAAAGGGGGAGTCGCCGACATAGACATATTGTCCCACGGCTTCGGTCTTTTCGCCAAAGAGATATTTTTTCAGTTCATCGCCGAGAAAGACCACGCGTTTGCGTTCCTTGAGGTCGAGATCGTTGATCCAGCGGCCGCCGGGCTGGCACTGGATATTGCGCATTTCGGCGTATTCGGGAATGATGCCGGAGATGTTGGGTTTGTTGACTTGTTCAGCGACGCGCAGCGGCACCTGCCAGGTCGAATATTCCGGGCTGAGGCGGCGAATCTCGGGGATTTCCCGGCGCAGGAGGTAGGCGTCCTCTTCATGAAAACGGATATAGCGGTCCCTGCCGAATCCCAGGTAAGGCATGCTGGTGCGTCCCGGCCAGAGGATGGCGATGCTTTCGCCCATGCCGTGCATGTTTTTGCTCATCGAGGTTTTCACGCCCACGCCGAAAGCGAGCAGCACCACGATGCTGACCGTGCCCCAGATGATGCCGAACAGCGTCATGAAGGTGCGGGCCTTGTATTGGCGCAGGTAATGGAAAATTTCCCTGAGGGTGTCGATGAGATGATTCATGATTTCAATTTCCGGTTTTAAATGTCGGACACCTTCCATGTGTTTGATCGCACCGGGGTTTAACCCCCGGGAGGAACCCGGGGCTGTCCAAAAAGAATAAAGGAAGGCTTTTTTGGAGCGCATCGACTGCGTCGATGCATGCAGCGTCACAGACGCTGCACTCCATAAAAAACTGTATTTAATAAATTAATAACAAATCATGGATGGTACTTGTCAGAAAGATGCATACCCTATTGAAGA
>DCUM01000176.1:4264-39257 GCA_002327255.1 bacterium UBA2214
CTACACAATCGGCTTCACTTTCTTCTCCAGCACTTCCTGGCCTTCTTCCAGTCCGGATTTGACTTCAATATTGATGGCATCGCTCAGTCCGGTTTCAATGACCATCTCTTTGGACTGATTGGGCCCGGTCGATATCTGCACAAACGCCGAATCGTTGCGGAAGGTCACCACGCGTTCCGGCACGGCCAGCACCTGCTCCATCTTGTTGATGATGATGCTGGCGTTGGCGGAAAAGCCCGCGCGCAGCACGGCACCCGCCGTATCATCGATGCGGACTTCGAGCGGGAAAACGGTCGTATTTTCCTCCTTGCGTGCCTTGAGGGAGATCAGCGAGACATGGCCTTTGACGGTTTTGCCGGGCAGGGCGCCGATCTGCAGTTCGCAGGGCATGCCTTCGGCGATCTTGCCGACATCGATCTCGTCGACGGTGCCGCGGAAGAGCAGGTCTTTCATGTCCGCCATTTTCATCAGTTCCGTGCCGGCCTGATAGGAGGTCAAGGGCACGACCGGGTCGCCGGTGTTGACCGATTTTTGCAGGATATAGCCGGTGATGGGCGCTTTCACTATGGTCTCGATGTTGGTCTCGGCGATGCGGACGTGGCCTTTTTCCAAAAGATCGAGCCTCTCCTGGGAGATCTGCATGCGCACGGAAGCTTCATCATACTGTCGCGCCAGACTCTCATAATTTTGCTGGGAGACCAGGCCTTTGGCCTTGAGTTCCTTTTGCCGTTCCAGTTCCTTGCCCAGGTTGTTCAGTTCGATGGCGGTCAATTCGACACCGCGTTTGGCCTCCGCCAGTTCCAGGGGGGTTGGATCCGGTTTGACGTCCAGGAGTGGGGCGCCGATCTTTACATAATCCCCCACCTCCGCATAGAGACGTCCCACCACNNCCGGAGATTTTGGATTTCACCGCGATCTCGTTTTTGGGTTCAATGGCGCCCACGGCCAGCGCCTTTTCGACGATATCCATGCGGCTGACTTTTACTTTGGCCTCTCCGGTATCCTTGCCGTTCTTCGACTTGAACGCGAAACCCATTATCGCAATAGCCGCGACCAGGGTCACCGCGCCGATGATAACCCATTTTTTTCTGTTCTTCTTGGCCATCTGGAAACTATCCTCCGCAAATATTTCATGGAAACATTGGCATAGTGATATGTTTTTATTATTGTACGCCGTGTTTTTGGGATTTGTTACAGAGATAAACGTCCCGGTCCGGGATTTTTACCGGCTTTATATGCCAGGGGGTGGCGTGCCGCGCCCGGGCGGAATCGCGGTGTTCCCTTTGCTGGTAAAGAGCTATATCCGACGATTGAAGCAAAGGCTGCAAGTCTTTGCTTCTTTGTCGTTCGCAATCACCCATTCATGGACGGCAACAAGAGAACAGGACAGGCCGTGGAAATTTTCTTATATTTGTCTGGACCGATTCGGGACGCAAAAATTACCATGACTTTAGAGAAATAAATCACACAACCTTTTTTAAAACACAAGAAAATGCTTGACAAATATACTATAAAATTATATCGCCACAATAGATTATTTCTAGATGATTTCTAGAAATATAGATTATTGCTTGACATTTCAGAATATTTTTTATAAATTAATACAACATAAAAATGAGGTAACTATGAGTTATTCTGACATCATGACGGTCCGCCCTGAAGTGCTCAGCAGAGGTGGCCTCGAAGGTATCATCGATATCCAAAACCTATTGGACGGAAACTCTGCAGCTATTGAAACCAATGCGGAATTATTTTTCGATATGACCTATCCTACTTCAGATATACGCCTGGTAGTGGATAATTTAAACCGCAGGTTCGAAAACCCAGAACAAGCCGCAGGCCTGTTTTTGTTAGAAGGATACAAGGGCAGTGGCAAATCGCATCTGGCGCTTCTGGTATATCATCTCATGAAAAATTACTCAGCCGCACAAAAATGGTTAGCCCATTTTAATATTGCCCTTCGGGTTCCAGAGAATATTGAAGTTCATGTTTTCAAGTTCACCGATTCTCCGATCCAAACTTCGCTCTGGGAGATCCTTTTCGGCAAGCTTGGCTATTCTGGTCCAGAACTCGATCGTCCTCCCAGCCTGGATCTCTGGCGAAAATTAATTAATAATCGGCAAATCGTCTTGATATTTGACGAGCTTGAACGCGGCATGGCGAGCCTGCCTACAGAAGTCCAAAATCAAAATTTATCATTTTTGCAAATGATCACCGAAGAATCTAACAGGACCAAAGAAGCGACTTGCACGATTGTGGCCTCGATCTATGATTCACAACGCGAACCGGGTTCTACTTTGCGAAGAATACCATGTATCGAAGTTAAATTTTCTCAGCCACTTGATCGTCAAAATATTGTTTTACACCGGCTTTTTGCTCACTTGCCAACAGAACACAGAAAGCAAATTGAACCCACTCTGCACTCTTTTGCCAATTATTGGCGCTCTCACAATATCCGCGTTGACGAGAAATACACAGAACGAGCCATGTCTACTTTTCCATTTTCACCAGAGCTTATGGACCTGGTCCTCTTTCATATTCCCGCGCGTGGGGGATTCCAAGGCAACCGCAGCGCGCTTGGATTTTTGGGCGCGCTTGTGAAGCATACGTGGCGAAAAAGCGACTGGATTTCCATGGCGCATGCGACATTAACGGATACCTCTATCCGCAACCGTATATCTGATCTTGATCCATCACAACGCATCATGCAGTGCGCGCAGAGTGATCTTCATGACCTGAGTGAACTTGCTTTTAGTGGCGAGATCATTGCATGTGCATTACTCGGAACCCTGGCAAATTCGGGACATCTTCCCGGAGTGGATGAGCAGGAGCTGGCTCGCCAGGTTCTCTCACCCGGCGATGATATCAACCAATATCACAGCGCATTACAAGCCCTGCTTAAATTGGGTACTTATTTCCAGGTTCATGAACAAAAATACCATTTCGATGAGCGGGAAAAACCGGGTGCAAAAGTGGAATATCATTCACTGCGCATTGATCCGGATCGGGCCATGGAATTCGCACTCTCTCGCTGGAAAGAGGAACTGTTCGATTTTCCCAAAGCCATCCTGCATCGCGACATTTCGCGGACACGTTCTGAATTATCCAATCTGGATTCTCACAATTTGCGCTTTATATTTTCGCCGAAACGCCTTGATAACTCTGAACGATCTAATATTTTCCGTGGTCTGGAAAATCAAAATCAGATTATCCTGCTTGAGCCCAAGCAAGATTCCTTCGATGTGTTTAATCAACCAGACATTCTCAAGTGGGCACAACGAGCTTTGGCAGCCAGGGAACTCCAGACATCTGCTAACGAAAGTGAGAGAAAAAGGCAATACGATAAAATTGAGAAGGAAGACACCGCATATATTTTACAAACCATAAAACAAGCAGGTCTCGTATTTGTCTGGCCTCAACTCAACGAAGAAAAAGGTGGAATAACCGGGTATGAATTGGAGAGTATGCCAGGTGCGGAGAAACGAGCCGATGTTGAAAGATATTTACGTGAACAACTTTTCCCCCGGCAAATACTGGAAGAACATATTGAAGCCCATCTGGGCATTCTGATCAATAAAACCATGCGGCAGATTGAAGCCATTTATTGTAAATCACTGGGTTTTCCAATCATCGTATCCCAGTCGATTTTTTATGATGCGATTAATAAATTATGCACCAATAAAAAGATTGGCGTTGTACATCCCAAAGACAACGCTTGCGGTCGGCGGCCTAATTTGCGCAGTGATGAGCTACTCGATGCTTTGATCGTCGAACCCTTTGAAGATCGCAAGGTGCCGTCTCTGGTCGATTCAATCCCAGTGGGAGAAACGCCAGAATATTTTCCGCCCTCTGCTGAACAATTAGAGCAAATTGAACAAGCCCAGCCGATTGAACA
Organism: bacterium UBA2214; assembly: GCA_002327255.1. Lineage (GTDB taxonomy): Bacteria > Zhuqueibacterota > Zhuqueibacteria > Residuimicrobiales > Residuimicrobiaceae > UBA2214. The sequence continues at coordinate 8,160 of DCUM01000176.1, forward strand.
AACGCAAACCAGAACCAAGTTGCAAACACCTTTCACGCGGAGTCTAAGTCAATTACGCCAGGAAGTAGCCAGCCGACTGTTGGAATTTGCGGAAAAACAAATCACAGAGGTCGAATTTCGTCTTTTCGTCGAGCATTCCTCCACCGATTTGAGCCAATTTACCCAGGCTATCCGCGGCACGGTTTCAGGTCTGGGGGATATTTCCGTCGATATCACTCTCCGTAAAAAGGGCCCCTTCAGTAAGTCACAAATCGAGCAAATGGTTGAATCGCTGCCCGTGTATCAGGATGCTCAGTACAAAGCCGAAATGTTTGTAATCGAATAAGGAAAGAATCACCATGAATAGATGTCAATTCATTGAAAAGCTCGTGATGCCACAAACACGCCTCGGCCCAATCATGGAGTGGTTGCACCAGGAAGTCTGGTCAACGGAACGGTATAAAAAACTTGGTTTTGAACTGTTTCTGACAGAAGGTGAAAGACTGGTACATGATGCAGAAGAACTTGTATTGGCAGCTGCGCCGGCTTTCTATGATGAATTGGCTCAGGAAGCTGAAAAACCACGTAATCTGATTTCTTACACTCTGACGAAACCAAAACGGGCTTTGATTATTCTGGATGGCGCATCCATACGGGAATTGCCCATGTTGGAGTTAATGGCTAGGCAGACCGGCTATGCCATAGAAAAAATCGGTTTTTCCTTCTCTGCCCTGCCGAGCGAAACCACGCCTTTTGTCGGACAACGACTTTTAGGCAAAGCAATAGCACCGAGCGAATTACCAAGACGGCGGGAATTATTGGAAAAGAATATCAGCACCTACTATTATGACGCAGTGTTCCGTACTTTTCCAATGAACCATGATACAAATCATTATCTACTGTGGTCGCAATTTCCAGATAGCTCGTACAAAGATTTAGGCGCTCGTTTTGCATCTCATTTCGAACAAATGGTGCCTTTGTATGAACAAGTCTGGAAGAATATGATCATGCAAATTCCCAACGATTTTGAAATTATCATCACCAGCGACCATGGTTACATTTTTTTTGGACAGGGCATGGAATCGAAAAACGATGAGGCGCCTGCCAGACTCCTGAACCAAGGCCGTAACAAATATTTTTCAGAAGCAGAGCGCTGGCCAGGGGAGCAGACAGGTCTAAAACTTTTCCCGCAACAACGTCTGGCCATGCTGTGCGGACGCATCAAAAACCGCCCGCAAGGACCAGCTGCAGCACATGCTTATCGCCATGGGGGGCTGTCATTGATGGAAGTGCTGACACCCTGGCTGATTATCAAAAAATCGAGGTGAGTCATGAAAACTAAAATAGGCACTGTGCTCGAAGAAGAGCTGGTGCAACAACTGAAGGAACGGTCTGTCCGCGATGATCGCTCTATCAGCGATATTCTCCAGGATGCGCTGCAGAGTTATCTCCATGGCGCTCCCCGTCAACGTGACGTGCGTATGGCTGCCGTGGAAAGATTTTGCTCCCGGCCATTCCATCTTTCCGGAATGGAAATACAGCAACTTCTCGCCGAGGAGTATTACGAACAATGAACCTTAATAAAATACCCCAAGGTGAGTTGGTCCTCATCGATGCCAATATTTTCATCTATGCACTGCAAAAACAATCCCGGCAATGCATACAACTCTTGCAGCGTTGCGCTGAGGATCAGGTCATTGGTTATATCGCGGACAACATTCTCGCTGAAATCATGCATACTTTGATGATTGCCGAAGCGCGCGATAACAACTGGATTTCAGGGCCTAATCCGGCACGGCAGTTGAGCGAACAGCCGCAACGCGTCAGCGCTTTGCTCCGCTATGAATCCTTGTTACGGGACATCCTCGGCATGGGGCTACGGCTAGAATCGCTGCAGCGGGAGGATTTTCTCACTGCTCTCACTGTGCAAAGACAGAGTGGTTTATTGACCAACGACGCCCTGCTGGTGGCCATGGCATTGCGCCTGCGCATCCAGTCCATTGTCAGCGCCGATCAGGCTCTTAACCGCGTCCAAGGTGTGATGGTTTATTCACCCGATGATTTGAAAATGGATTGAGAGAACGATGAAACGAGCTATCGAAGAATATTTTCCAATAGTAGAAATCAACCGGCTCGCGGTGCCAGAGCGTAATGCTTTCAAACCGATCTACCAGATGCATAAATGGTTTGCGCGGCGTTCCTCCTCGGTGTTCCGCGCTATCCTCCTGGGCGCGCTCAAGCCAGCCGGTACGGATATCATGGCTGAATTTTATCGCGATCATACCAATGATCCCGACACCAAAGGCAAGGTCATTCTGGACCCCTTTATGGGAGGCGGTACAACGGTTGTCGAGGCCCTGCGGCTGGGCTGCAAAGTGATCGGGATCGATCTCAATCCCGTGGCCTGGTTCATTGTCAAGACCGAGGTCGAGCCCGTCGATCTGCAAGAACTTGAGGAATCTTTTAAAAATCTGGCGCAACGGATCGTACCCTGGTCAGGCAAACCGCTGAGACAGACACTACTGGACCTGTACAAGACCGAATGCCCTGGCTGCGGGCATCCGGATGCGGATATCATTTATACCTTCTGGGTCAAATTAGCGCCCTGTACCACAGCCGTATGTTCGCACTGGACGCCGCTATTCACGGATTATATCATAGCACAGAAACAGCCTTCGATCCGCTACCTGGCCGATTGTGCCTGCCCAAGCTGTGGCAAAACTTTTGACTGGGAACGCGAACCGGCCTGTTTAGTGGCGCAGAATAAGCTGCAAGTCATGTCGGCGCAATTCTCAGCCGGCGAAGGACGCACCTCGGCGCGCTGGACCTATTCGGCGGATGATACAGCGACATGTCCCTGGTGCAAGGAAAATGTCAAACCACTTCCGGCCAAAAACAAGATGGTGCGTAAAAAGGTTCCGCTCACGGTTTTGCTCTGTCCACAATGCGAAGAAATATGGCAATTTCGCGGCCCTTTGCCTGAAGAGGTGCAGTGCCCCACCTGTCAACATCCCTATGATCCGGGCGCAGGCAACATGCCGGAAAAGGGCAAGTTCATATGCAGAGGCACCTGTAATGGCAACCGCGACAAGGTCATCGCCGCGATTCGTACCATGCCCGAAGATCAACTGCTGCCCATGCATCCCTATGCCATCGAAGGATATTGTCCGCGTTGTGCACGGGAACAAAAAGCAGCGAAACCAAACTTACAGACCGACCTCCTCGATCAGATCGGCCCCGAAGCAGCGGGCGGAATTGCACATAATTCTGCCTCGCTGATCTGGAAAAATAATGGCAAGTTCTTCAAACGGATTTCTCCGGATGATCTGGCACGCTATCAAGACGCAGCAGCCAGATGGGACCAGGAGAAGAACCAGTTGAAATACCCGACCTCTGCAATACCTATGGGAGAAAAGACAAAATCAGGTCTCTTGGCGCATCACTACCATTTTTGGCACCAGATGTTCAATCCACGGCAATTGCTGGCGCTCAGCACACTGCTACAGGGGATTGAGGGGGAGGAAAATCAGGGATTGAGGGAGATGCTGATTTTAACGTTATCGCATACCCTGGAGACTAATAATACTTTCACAAGAACTCATGGAAGGCGAAAAACGCCTGGTGGCACTACACCGGGAGGTATTTTTTCCAGACACGATTACCAACCCAAAATGACCTTTGCTGAGCAAAGTGTATTTGGTACCGTTGGTGGAAGAAAAACATTTTCCAATACATTTGCTCAAGTCTATGAGGGCAAAAAGTATAATCAACATCCATTTGACAGAAAAATAGTCGATGGCAAACAAATTAATATTGAAAGCAAAGAGACAGTAATCGCAAATAGTGATTCAACACTCCTATCTTGTCAGAGTTCTACGGAAATGATCAGTCCTTACACCTATGATGCCGTAATTACTGATCCCCCCTACGCTGGCAATGTCAATTACGCTGAACTGGCAGATTTTTTCTACGTCTGGTTAAAAATCACACTGCAAAATACATATTCCGCATTTGCTCCGGAATATGTTCCAAAGAACGAAGAGATCATAGAGAACAAAACCAGAGGCAAAAGTGCTAAAGATTACAAAAAAGGGCTAGCAGCTGTATTTGCCCAAGCATACAGGCAGCTTAATCATGATGGAGTGATGGCCTTTACATTTCATCATGCGGAGACTTCAGCTTGGGAAGCTTTATTGGAAGCGCTTTGTGAGTCAGGTTATTATCTTGAAGCGGTGTACCCCATCCAGGGGGAAGCGGAAAACTCTATGCATCTCATGGCCAACGATGCCATCTCCTATGACCTCATTCATGTTTGCCGAAAAAACGACTCGAATGAAGTTACAACAACCCGCGCCTGGGCGGGCATCCGGCAGGAAATCCGCCGCCGTGCCCGCGAGGAGGCTCGGCTTATCGAGTCCGGCCGGTATGGCAAGGAAAGTCTCAGCGCCGCGGATATTGCTATCCTGCTCATCGGCAAATGTCTGGAACAGTACAGTCGTCATTACGGCGCCGTGGTGGATCATGAAGACAAGCCGGTGCCCATCCATCGGGCACTGGCGGAAATCCGCATGATGGTGGACCAGATCATCAGCCATGAGCGGCCATTGCCGCAGGAACTGGAAAACATCGATGTACCATCTTACATATTTTTCACCACACTCTGCCGTCAGCGTGAAATCAAAAGTGATGACATCAGTAAATCAACCCGCGGCATGATGAGCATTGATGAACTGAAAAAATGTGGATTGCTGATCAAGGGAAGGGAGAAACGCGGCCGCAGCTTTGAGATCAAACAGCCATTGGAACGGTTAAATGACTTGAAAGAAAAATTTCAGAGTTCCGCCATCACGGCACAAACCGATCTCTTTGCCGAAACAGAAGAAGCCATACTGCCAGCAGATTTGCTGTTGGTGGACTGCGTGCAACTGTTGTTGGGTTTGGCCGAAGCAGGCGAAAATGCCCTGCCCTGGCTGGAAAAATTGCGTGGTCTAAAACCGCAAATTCGTGCCGCCTTGCAGTATTTACAGGATCAGAACAAAAGTTACGCCGCATCGGCCAATAAAATACTCGGTCTCATCGACGAGCGTACACTGTTTAGTAAATCATGATGTCATTGCCGCCAGAGTCACTTTGAAGTGAACGACAGATTCGATTATCTACTGGTGGGTTGGCGACAAAAGGAGGTAATATGCCCAAAAAAGAAGAGTGTGTAATCGAAACGAAATTAGATGTAATCATAAAACTCTTAGCTGCTAATTTATGCGGGGATAAGACCCAAACTGACTCAATTTTAGTTCTAAGTAAACTAGGACTTGATAGGAATACAATAGCCGAAATAATTGGTACCAAACCTTCAACGGTAAGCGTTCGCTTATCTGAGGCAAAGAAGAAAAATTAACAAGAAAATCGAGGAGATAATATGTCTACAGCCGGTGAAGAAATGATTTTGATCGAATTAAAAAAAATAACCAAGTTGCTCACACTGAATTATATAGCTGAAAAACCACAAATTGAACAAATCGATTTTTTATCTAAATTCGGTTATCAACCCAAAGAAACCAGTGAGATTTTGGGTACATCTCCGAATGTTGTCCGTGTAACCTTGACTAGGTTAAGAAAAAAACAAAAAGTAACCAATGAAACGAAAACAGCACAATAATGGCTTAACACATGACAAACAAAAAGCTTAAAAGTGATCTTTTATTAAAGTTGGGGATTTCGCCTCAAGCGCTATCCCTCAGAGTTCAAACAATAAAAAAACAATCTCCAATGACTACTGAAGATGCAACATATATTATTGCCCATAAAGAAAAGTTGATACTTGACAAGTATCTCTCTAGTGAAGAAATCGACCGAATCAGGACAATAATCAGGCAACTGGATAACCCACTAAACGTAGAACCATTACGAAGGCATAAAATATTAAAAAAAGCAAACAAGACAGAAAATGCGCTTGAAATACATATCGCTAAAGAAATTATTATCTCTGATCCTATTCTTTCACAAAAAAAAGTAAGTCAAGCAAAAGAGATGGCCTCACTTTACCCATTACTATATATCTTGGAAAATTCAATCCGCGAATTAATTGAAGAGAAGATGCATTCTTTATATGGGGATAGCTGGTGGAGTAGCATTGCTCCAAAAGGCTTAAAGGATACTGTTATAAAAAGAATGCAAGAAGATCAACGAAATTCATGGCACCAACGGCGTGGGGCCAAGCCTATTGATTATTTGGATCTAAACCAACTGGTCCCACTTGTACGTAAAATTGAAGATAAACTAATACCCAATATCCTCCCATCTATGGAATGGTTTTCCCAACTGGTTGAAGAAGTGTATATCTCAAGGTGTGTTATTTGCCATATGAATCCTTTAAATATAGATAATGTTCAGGCTCTCAAGTTAAAGTTTAAGCAATGGCAAAAACAAATTAAAGCAAAAATTGATCTGATAAAGTGAACAACTATAAATCAGTAACTTTTCATAAGCATCCTCAATTTTGAAAGAATCTTTTACTGGTAGTACTAACCGATAAGCGAAATGGATCAAAGGATTCATAAGCTACGGCTATCCAAATAAGATTTTGACTGTCCCTGAATTGGCTTAATATGTTTTAGGATATTTAATAAGTTGGCTGGACTAAAAGTCAGGGATATTTACTTTCCTATTCATTATACACAAGGATAACAAATGCCCGGATACCAACTCATTCAGGAAAAATATCTCACACCTCCTCAACCAGCGGGAAAAGGATTTCGCGCCAACAACCGGCGCATCGGATTTCTCGATTTCTTGCGCGAGCTTGAGGGAGATCACTTCCCCTATCATGAAGAGAGTTCTCTTTTGGTGGTGGGTTTGGAAGATGTGCTGTTATCCTCTCGTCCGGAGATGAAAAAGATAACGCTTTTGATTCATAAAAAATTGCAGCATTCAGCGCGCCATTTTGAAAACAACAACTGTCCATGGGTACAGATTGTTTTCCGTAATGATCTGGTAAGGGGCGAAACGCTTCGGGTCCATCATCCGGCGATCGATTTGCCGATCCATCTGATTTTCGGTTCGCCTCCTCCAGAGATCATTTCGGAACACCTAATCTGTTATCGATGTTCGTTTAATTTGAGCAGTTTATAGAAAGAGTATAAAAAATAGATGACAAATCTTAAAATCACAGAGGGCCATAAAGTTCGAATCATCAATCGTCGCGACTTGGGGATCGGAGAAATCCTGCGCGTTCAGGAATTATTTGGCATTTACCAGGCGGATGTGGTCTTTGAGGACCAGCGCGGCCGGTGGTTGGAAAGTTTCCCCATCGAACGGCTGGAACTGGCACAAGATCTGTGGCAGCGTCTCAGTCAGGCGCATTCTGACCCACCTATTGATTTCTATCTCAAACAAATGGCCTACCTGCTGCCGCTGCAAAATAGCGGCGGTCAATTGTCCAATAGCAGGACGCATCTTTTGCCTCACCAGATTCTATTAACCAGAGATACTGTTCTCGCCTCCAGACGGCGTTTGCTGATCGCTGATGAGGTCGGTTTGGGAAAAACGATCGAAGTAGGGATGATTTTGCGGGAGTTGTTGGCTCGCGGACAGACGCAGCGCATGCTGATCATCACCCCGGCCGGTCTGACCAAAAACTGGCAAAACGAATTACGCGATGCATTCCGGCTCCATTTTAAAATACTCGGCATTGATTTTATGGAACATGGGATCAGTTCCTGGGAGCAGGAGGATCGGGTCATTGTATCCATCGATACAATGAAAAAACCAGCACGGATGGAGCGTTTGCTTAATGCCCCTGCCTGGGATATGGTTGTGTTCGATGAAGCGCATCATCTCAGCCGGATAAAATATGGCAATAAAATCAATGCCACCCAAAATTATCGGTTAGCCGAGGCATTACGTTATCACACCCGCGACCTATTGTTTCTCTCGGCGACGCCTCACCAGGGGGACACGTTTCAATTCTGGTCATTGGTGCAGTTACTGGATGATTCCCTTTTCGCCAGCGATCAGGCGATGCTGGAGCACCGTGGGCTCTTGAACCGAATCATGATTCGCCGCACCAAGCGAGAAGTCACAGATTCCCAGGGACAGCCCATCTTTATGCGCCGTCAAGTTCATTCCACAAGTTTTCAACTTTCCACACGCGAACAACTCTTTTACGAACAACTGACTTCATACTTGAAAGAAGGGTACTCCGCTGCGGGATTTGGTCAGGCGAAAACGACTTCTGAGCAACGGGCCATTGGCTTTGTGATGACCACCTTTCAAAAAATAATGTCTTCCAGCTTGCGGGCCATACGTCAGGCTCTGCGCAGGAGGCTGCTGATCTTGCTGATCAAGCAACATTTTAGCCTGGAAATACAGAGACGAAAAAATCAACATGTCGAAGGCATGGCTGATAAAATCATGCGGCTGCAAGACGAAATGCGAGAAGTTGCAGCGGAAATATTGGGTATTCACAATCCGCTTGCACAACAGATCGACATCGATGCTTATATTGCACAGATGCGGCTAAAGGTCAGCAAAAAATATCAATTCAACGATGAACCAACGGAATGGGCCTTGGAAGGAGAAGATGAGGATGAACAGAATATTTATTCAGCGGCGGATATTCCGAATGAAATCTCCAAGGTAAGAGATTTATTGAAAATTATCCCAGGCGCACGCGATCGCAAGTTTGACACGCTATTGCGAGCGATTGAAGACATTCGCATTGATCACCCTGCAGAACGGTTTATTATATTTACCCAATATAGGGAAACTCTTGAATTCCTGAAAGAAGAACTTGGCCAGATCTACGGCTCAGAAAAAGTCGTGACCATTAAAGGAGGTCCTCTTGAGGATAAATTGGAAGCTGTCGAGAAAATCTGGGCTGAACACGGAGCACAATATCTGATCAGCACCTCTGCTGGTGGAGAAGGCATCAATCTTCAGGTTGCGCACATATTGTTCAATTATGATCTGCCGTGGAATCCAATGGCCGTCGAGCAGCGTATCGGCCGTGTCCATCGCTTCGGGCAGTGGGACACGGTGCAGGTCTATAACCTCATTGCCGAAGATACCGTTGAACAGCAGATTTATTATCTGTTGGAGAAAAAATTACGCGAGATCGCCACTCAAATTGGCAGAATCGATCGAGACACTGGTGAACCAGTTGAAGATTTTCGTTCGGATATTCTCGGCTTCATTGGTGCTTCACCAAATTATCAGGAACTATACAAGCACGCTTTGATCGACCGTGATTATAACCGCACTGAACGCGAAATATCAGATGCAATAGAGAAGGCTCGTCTTGCTAGCGAAGCGCTGCTTGAACTTACACAGGATTTACATGCTTTCAATTTGAATCAATACCAGGCTCTGGAGGGTAAATTCACGCTTGAAGATGTACAGAATTTTTCAGAAAAAGCAATTCTACGCATGGGGGGCAGTGTTCTTCCTCATCATGAGGCCTTAAAAATTGAGGTTCCAAAATCTTTGGCGCATTTTCAAGGCATACATCCTCGTTACGAAAATGGCACATTCGATCGAGATGTTGCTATGCGTAAACGCCGAATTGAGTTTTTTGGCCTGGGCCATCCTTTAATTGATGCTCTAACCTCCTACTGGCAACAGCCAGATATCAATGGGGAAGTGGTTATTTTGGATAAAATAGCCAATGAGTCCGAAAGTTACCTGATTGCATTGGTACTGATCATCATGGAATTAGAAGATAAAGGACGCCATGAAGAAATGAAGGTCATTCGTATTTCCCAGAGCGGAGATATCCAGATCATGCCGGATGAATGGTTTCTAAAACGATTCGAGGATATCCCAGCGATGATGACGCCACAAGATAGACCATTCCAATCTGATGTTATTAACCATTATAAAGCTGATTTTGAGGGCGCCATTGCCGCAATAATGTCTCAGACCAAGATGGCTATGAAAACAGCCATCATCACCGCACGTATCAACTTGATGGGATTGATTTACATAGTCTAAAAGCGATTGATAGCACCTCCCCGGGATCACCAGCCTCTTGGCCAGCGGCATTATGCAAAGTTTATTCCATTCATGAAGCAGCGGCGCATGAGCTGGGCGGCATTGATCAAGAAGGTGTACGAGGTGGCTCCGCTGCGATGTCCGGAGTGTGGCGGGGAGATGAAGTCACCCGTTTTATCGAGAAATGTCAGCCGGCTGCTGTCGAAAAGATTCCGCGCACTGCGGGCGGTGGAAAGAGCCGGTTTCCCGTCCGCCGCCGGCAGCAAGTAGAGTGGCAGAGGGTGAGCCGGGTTATGATTACGGCTATTTTGAGCGCGTCTGCATTTAAAGAGTCCTTCCTTGATTTCTGCGCGAGTTGATCCTGCAGCGATATCGCCTATTTACATACCTTTTGCAAATTTTGCTTGATTTTCAGATACTGATTGGCTAATTTTCCGGCAGGTAAGAAGCGATGAGGATGCCGGATATGGCTTGGCGCTCTGAAAATGAGGAAATGGCTCGGTATCAGACGCCTGCCAGAGGATGATTTCTTCGATTTTTTTGACCCCAGCAAAATCAAATCCCCTATCAGGTACCATTGCAGACATCCTTGAGCAAAGCACAATTGTCAAAGATATTGTTGATTCAAATAAGATAAAAATCGTGAGTGCATTTTATGACATAGAGACAGGCGTAGTCACATTTTTGGAATAGAACCGCCAGTGCCTAACAGGTCATAATTCCTTAATCTTTAGCAAATATTCTATGTTTTAAGTGCAATTTCAGGTGGGATAGTGTTCTCAATACTCAATAAACTTTCAAATGAGAATTCTGGCAAGAAAAGAGAGTTAGAAATAATTTGGAAGATTAGGAAAGTGAAACCACTTAAGTTGAAACAGGGAGTAAATATAACAATATGAGTAACTTTAGAAATGTCACCGGGTTTTTTATTGTCGCCATATCAACTGTGTTTATTCTGATTATTGGGAAGAATTTGTTTATACCCTTTGTGTTTGCGCTGCTACTCTGGCTTATTGTAAAGCAGATGAGGCATTTGATGAACCGCATAAAGTTTGTAAAAACAAAAGTGCCGGTATGGGTTAAGAACCTGATTTCTTTTCTAATAATACTTATTGTTCTAAACTTTATCGTTAACATAGTTTACTCTAATTTTCGGATACTTGCCAATTCTTATCAGAAGTATTTGACCAATGTTGATATACTGATAAATAGTGTTAATGAAACATTTAACATTGATATGATGGAATCAATCAAAATCTATTTTAAAGACTTCGATTTTGGTTCAGCAGTATTCTCCCTTTTAAACTATTCTTCCAATTTGTTGGGGACAGCCTTTATGGTTATTGTTTATGCACTGTTTATTTTTATTGAAGAATCATCGTTTAAGAAGAAGCTCGAAAAGGTATTCCCCGATAGCCAACAGTTTGAAGAAACATACAGCTTAATCGAGAGAGTAGAGAGTTCTGTTTCAAAGTATCTGGGGCTGAAAACCTTAATTTGTCTCGCTACAGGTATTTTGAGCTACATCGTTTTACTTCTAGTGGGGGTAGATTTTCCGGTTTTCTGGGCATTTTTAATATTTCTTTTTAACTATATACCGATAATCGGGTCTTATGTGGCTACATTGTTACCTGTCATTTTCAGCTTCTTGCAGTTTGGGAGTTTTGCCCCCGGGCTACTGGTGCTGATATGTGTGGGGGTAGTACAGGTAGTAATTGGCAATTTTATCGATCCAAGGGTTATGGGTAACAGCATAAACCTAAGCCCATTGGTAATAATATTTTCCCTGGCATTCTGGGGAGCAATTTGGGGAATAACAGGGATGTTTCTGAGCGTACCTATTATGGTTATTATTGTAATCGCCTTCTCAAAAATGCCCCAATTTAGGCCAGTAGCAATTCTTATGTCGGGGAATGGTGAGATAGATTAATTACGCAGCCAGGTGCAAAGTGTTCCCGGCGCCAATATCAGTTTTCAGATTCAGCAGGGCGCGGGCGGGACGCAAAAACCCGTGATCATGAGCGTACGCGGAGAAGTCATGACCACGCTCAAGAAACTCTCTGATCAGGTGGAACAGATTGTCCGTACCACGCCGGGCGCGGTCGATGTCGAGAACAGCCTCGAGACCTCCAAGCCAGAGGTCCGGATTCGCATTGACCGTGAAAAAGCGTCAGGCCTTGGCGTCAATGTGGCGCTCATCGCCACCAGCTGCCGCGCCATGGTCGACGGCTATGTTGCGACCAAATATCAGGAAGGCGACGAACAATACGATGTGCGCATCCGATTAAATAAATTGCTCGCCATTCCAGCCGTTCCAGTGCTGCAAAATCAGGCCTGGCTGCGAGAACCGCATTCTCATCCTGCAAAACTACCAGCAAGTCTTCCGCAGAACGCAGCACTTGAGTGGGGGTGACACCTGATGCTTCGCAAAGACCGTCGGGCAGAGGCAGGGCCGAGGACGGTCTTGCCGGAAAATCCATTTCAATCAGATCATCATATCTTTTCACAATGAGTTGGCCGCTCTTCCGCGTATGAAACAGGATGGAATCGGCGCGCCACTTTTGGCAAAAGAACTGAACAAAGGCGCTCGCCAGGGTTGCATGACCACACAGTGCAACATCAGTTTTCGGTGTGAACCAGCGAATCTCAAAACCATTTTCTCTTGGTACGAGAAAGGCGGTCTCGGACAAATTGTTCTCCGCTGCTATTGACTGCAAACGGCTGTCATCGATCCAGGCATCCAACAAGCAGACAGCCGCCGGATTTCCGGCAAATACATTGGAGCTAAAGGCGTCGACCTGGAAAATAGCCATTTTCATTATTTATTCTTTCCACTTGAAAAACCAGTGATTGATTGCTGGACCGCATTACCGCTGCAAATAATGGAGCAAATCCGTTGCACATTTACAAATTACCCGGCGATTACAGTGTAACATTGTAGGTTATGGGGCCATTGGGGGTAATCAGTATCTGGCCAAACAATGCTTGTTTGGCCAGATTCCAAAGGTTGTTATTATTTAACCCGAGTTCACTCCGCTTATCCAGTTAGGTGCCTGGCGATCACTTTGCATCCCTCATGCCGGCAAAATACCCGATCAATCGCATTGGCCCTGTGCTGCTCGCACAGTGGCGATTTTGACCCTTGACGCATTTGCAGTGATTTTGTACCCTACGTTATACCCATAATTTGTCAGTTTATTAACGGTCATGGTATGGCGTGTGTGCTCCTGCGGTAAAAAGGTATCACTCGTAACCCGGAAGCTTCGCCCTTTTTCGCGCTGGCGCCTGACCCTTTCGACGCGTTCGAGCGTGTATACGCCGAGTGGTTCCAGCCGAAACAGGGCAATTGGCGGCCGGTCATCCGCCCCGCCATAGACAAGTATGTAAAGTGCGGAGATCTGAGGGAGGGATTTGCGCGGGTGCGCTGCACGGATTGCGGTGCAGAGTTTTTGGTGGCGTTTTCCTGGCCGGCAACGCTGCTGCTGTCCCGATCAGAAGCGGGCGCTGTTGCCGGGTATGCGGCTGGCGGAGGAGGTATTTGCGCCGGTTGGCCGCACTCGGGATTCAGCATCGACAACCCGGTGCAGATTGGGTCAGAGGATGAAGAAGGCATGCAGCGGCTGGTCTCGATATTTCGCGCTGTCCGTTTTCGCTGGCGCGAATGATCAAGGTTTTTGCTGCTGCGCAAGGTCTCACCGGTGTGCTATGGCCGATTTGCATATTTTGAGTAAGTTTGGCTTGACTTTGATTTTACGAAATGCTAATTTGCCAGGGATTGAGGGGAAAAGAAGGCTTGAGGGATGGCCTTGCTGCTGGAAATGGCGGTGGGCGAGGATAAATTCCGCCCAAATGGCTTGCTGTGGAGGTGGTTGCCTCTCTTTTTTTGCACCTTGGCATAAATCAAAACTCCTGTCAGCCGGTCGGCAGCCGCCCGTCGGACGGATAAACCCCGGAGACGATATTCTCAAAAACAAAGTCAGAAATCTGCCGGTAAATCGGCTTGCCTGCTTCATTTTTCATAAAAAGTATCTACAGGTTTCTTCATCTTTTGTCAATTGTAGTCGAAACGACTAGCCATTCTTTTGTAAAAGCTGTGTGTCTGATGGCGACGGCATAAGCGTGCCGCGTCATAGCAAAAAAACGTCAACCGCTTTGCGCCGAAAGGTACCGACAATATGAACAGAAATTGGCTTGTAACGCTTATCGTGGCCGCGTCGCTCACGCAGGCAGAACCGGTGCGGCTGATCTTCGACACCGACATGGGCAATGACTCGGATGACCTGATGGCGTTGTGCATGATCCACACCTTGCAGTCACGCGGTGCGGTGGATCTGCTGGCCGTGACCATCAGCAAAGACCATCCGCAGGCCGCGGCTTTCACGGATGCGGTCAACACGTTCTACGGACGCCCTGACATCCCGATCGGCGTGGTCAAGGGCGGCGCGACGCCAGAACCGGGAAAATTCAACCTGCTGGCGGAAGCGCTTAAAGAGGATGGCAGCCCGCGCTACCCGCATGACCTGAAGAGCGGCGACGACGCGCCCGAGGCCACGGGACTGCTGCGTAAAATCCTGACCGGACAGCCGGACCACAGCGTGACGCTGGTGCAGGTGGGCTTCTTCACCAACTTCCAGCGTTTGCTGGAATCCTCCCCTGACGCGCACTCGCCGCTCAGCGGACGAGAGCTGATCGCGAAAAAGGTGAAGCTGCTCTCGATCATGGCCGGCGCCTTCCAGACGATCAACTGGAACACGCGCTATCTGGAGTACAACGTCGTCAAGGATATCCCCGCCGCGCAGAAGCTGGCCCAAGAGTGGCCATCGTTGGTGGTCTGGAGCGGTTTCGAGATCGGGATCGCGGCGACCTATCCGTACGAGTCGATCGAGCTCGACTACGGTTACCTGAAACACCACCCGCTGCCCGAGGCGTACGCGCTCTATTCGCCTAAAGGCCACAACCGCCCGACCTGGGACCCGACCGCCCTGCTGTACGCGGTTTATCCGGACCGCGGTTACTTCACCCTTTCCCCGGCGGGAACAGTCATGGTAGCTGACGACGGCGCCACCGTTTTCAGTCCCGGCAAAGACGGTCAGGGGCGTGATCGCTACCTTGCAATGAACGCGGAACAGGGCGCCCGCGTACGCGAGGCGATCGTGCAGTTGTGCGTGGCGCCGCCAGCGAAATGAGGAGGGAGGAGGAAAATTGAAACGAATCGTCGTCATAGGCAGCACCAACACCGACATGGTGATCAAGGCCGTACGGATCCCCGCGCCGGGTGAAACAATTCTTGGCGGGCGGTTCATGATGAACCCCGGCGGCAAGGGCGCCAACCAGGCTGTGGCGGCGGCACGGCTGGGCGGAAACGTCACCTTCATCGCCAAGGTCGGCAATGACCTTTTCGCACGCGAGGCCAAGGCTCTCTTAAAAAATGAGGGCATTTGCACTGACTATATCTTGACCGACACCCAAGCGCCTTCGGGAGTCGCACTGATCATGGTCGGCGAGAACGGCGAGAACTGCATCTCTGTGGCTTCAGGTGCCAACGGCACCCTGACCCCGGAGGAGGTGGAGGATGCGCAAGAGGTCATAGAGCATGCCGATCTTGTCCTTTTGCAGCTTGAGACGCCTCTAGACGCAGTCTGCCGCGCCGCCGAAATTGCGGTCGGCAAAAGTGTCCCGGTAATCCTGAACCCGGCCCCGGCGCAAGCTATTCCGGAGGATCTGTACGAGTGCCTTGAAGTTATCACGCCCAACCAGACCGAGACCGAATTGTTGACCGGCATAAAAGTGTCGGACTTAAAGAGCGCCGAAACCGCCGCGAAGGAACTTTGCAGCAAAGGCGCACTGCAAGTTGTCATAACAATGGGCAGTATGGGTGCCTACGCCTTTGACGGCACCCAGGGGATCATGGTGGAGGCAGTAAGGGTGCAGGCCGTTGACACGACTGCGGCAGGCGATGTGTTCAACGGCGCTTTGGCGGTGGCGCTGACCGAAGACCTTGAACTTGCGGATGCCGTTGCTTTCGCGGCCAGAGCCGCCGCGGTGTCGGTCACGCGCATGGGCGCGCAAGCCTCCGCGCCATACCGCGCGGAACTTGAAAACCACCGCACCAATGCACCAACGCACTAATGAACTAATGAACTAATGCACTGACTTCAGGAGCCGTTATGTTTTTCGTCGAGAACTATGCCGTGGCGGTTTTTTTCTGCGTGGTCACCATGCTGTGCTGGGGCTCGTGGGGCAACACCCAGAAACTGGCCGGCAAGACCTGGCGCTATGAGCTGTTCTATTGGGATTACGTGTTAGGGGTGCTGCTCTTTGCGGTAATCTCGGGCCTGACTCTCGGCAGCATCGGCGAGCAAGGCCGCAGTTTCATCCCGGATCTGCGCCAGGCTTCACCGGGCAATCTCGGCAGCGCGTTCTTTGGTGGCATCGTTTTCAACGCGGCCAACATCCTGCTGTCCGCCGTGATCTCGATAGCCGGCATGTCCGTGGCCTTCCCGGTCGGCATAGGCCTGGCTCTGGTGCTCGGCGTGATCGTGAACTACATCGGCGCACCCAAGGGCGACCCTGTGCTGATCTTCAGCGGCGTTGCCTTGATTACAGTCGCGATCTTGATGAACGCCTATGCATACCGGTTGAAAGAGACGGGCGGCAAACAGGTGCCCATGAAGGGCATTGTGCTGTCTGTGGTCTGCGGCATCCTGATGGCCTTCTTCTACCGCTTCATCGCCGCATCCATGGATATGAACTTTGTCGCGCCCGCGGTCGGCAAGATGACCCCCTACTCCGCCTTCTTCGTCTTTGCCTGCGGCATCTTTTCCAGCACCTTCATTTTCAACACGATCGCGATGCGAAACCCCGTGGCAGGCGAACCGGTGGCATTCAAGGCCTATTTCAAAGGCGGCCTGCCGATTCACTTCGTCGGCATTTTGGGCGGGCTGATATGGGGACTGGGCAACGCCATCAACCTGGTGGCGGCAGGCAAGGCCGGCCCCGCGATCTCTTACGGCCTCGGCCAGGGCGCCACACTGGTGGCGGCCTTGTGGGGCATCCTGGTCTGGAAAGAGTTCAAAGGCGCGCCAAGCCTCGCGCACAAGCTGAATCTGGCGATGTTCGTCCTCTTCGTGGCCGGTCTGGCTTTGATAATACGCGCAGGGCTGTGACCCAGTTCCTGACTGCGGATATCCGTACCGCGGCAGACTAACCGGGCTGGCGGATCAGCAGACCCTGTGTTATGCAATTGTGGAATGACAAGAAAAGCGATTCATGTTACTGCTTCTTTTATAACATCTACAAGCCGGTTATTTAAACTTTTTCCGGATTTACTGGCTTGAATATAAAGCTTATGATGCAAATCAGAAGAGACTCGCAAAACAAACTTACCTGAGAATGGTTTGTCCGGTTTTTCTCCACGTTCCCGGCAAAAGTCCAAATAATCGTCAATCGATTCACGAAATGCTTTTTCAATTTCATTGACACGCGTGCCTTGAAAAGTGATGACATCCGCACCGTGCAGGAACTCCTCGGAAACAGCAACGTGCGCACCACCATGATCTATACCCATGCCTTGAAATTGACACCTCTCATCGTGGTCAAGAGTCCCTATGATATTGTGGATTAAAAGGTGTTTAATCTCTGTGCCAGATGATCCCGCAGCGATGGCGCCTGATTGCAGGCTTTTTAGCAAATTTGGCTGATTTTCAGAGACTGATTGGCTAAATTAGCTGCAATCGCCGCGCCGCGCGATCGGGCCGGCGGAAGATCTCCCGCCGGCCCATTCCGCCCTCGCGGTGTTCGGGTGCAGGCGGGCATTTTCGCCATCCTCCCCGGGGGAGCAATGATCGAGTCGCTTCTTTCCGCTCTGCAAATATCGCCGCAACACCCAGACGAAAAAAGCCCCGGGTTGTTCCCGGGGCTTTTTGCTTTACGCCAGCGTCTGCAGTATCTTTTCCAGATGCTGGTAGAATTTTTCCACGGTCTTGATGTTGACCTTCTCCTCCGGCGAATGGGGGTGTTTGAGCGTCGGTCCGAAAGAGAGCATGTCCATGCCCGGGAATTTTTCGCCGATGATGCCGCATTCGAGACCGGCATGAATGGCCATAAAACGGGCTTCCTCACCCATGAGCTTTTTGTAGGTATCGGCCGCCACTTTGAGGATGGGCGATTCGAGGTTGGGCATCCAGCCCGGATAACCTTCCGGCTGCGAGAGTTTCCCCCCGGCCATGGCGGCGATGGCCGCCAGCTTGTCGCGGGTCGCCCGCAAGGCGGCGTCATTGGAACTGCGGCTGGAACAGAGGATCGTCGCCTGTTTGGCGGCGAATTTAATCGCGGCGACGTTATTGGAAGTTTCCACCAGATCCTTGATGCTGCGGCTCATGGCCAGCGGTCCGTGCGGCAGGGCAAAGATCAGGCCGAGGAAACGATCCCTGGAGGTCTGGTCGATGACTTTGGGCACAGCACCCTTCAGTTCTTCGATTTCCAGGGCTATTTTGCTCTCGACCGGTTTGAATTCGAGGCGAATTTCCTTGAGCGATTTCTGCAGCCACGATTTGATCCTGGCGACCTCCTTTTTGGACACGACGATTTCGGCGAAGGCTTCGCGCGGGATGGCGTTGTGTTTGTCGCCGCCGTTGAAACTGACCAGTTCCACACTGTAGAGTTTGGAGAGCTGCCACAGCATGCGATTGAGAATCTTGATGGCGTTGCCACGGCCTTCATGGATGTCGATGCCGGAATGGCCGCCGCGCAATCCGCTGATGTGGAGATAGAGTACCTGGTCACCGCTGGCAGCGACGCGTTTGACCGGCACTTCGATGTGGGTGTCGGCGCCGCCGGCGCAGCCGATGGAGAAGACGCCCAGGTCTTCGCTGTCAAGATTGAGCATGATGCGGCCTTTGAGGGACGATTTGGAGATGGAGCGCGCGCCATTCAAGCCACGTTCTTCGTCGATTGTGAAGAGCGCTTCAAGCGGACCGTGCACCATGTTTTTGTCTTCAAGCACCGCCAACGCCGCGGCCACGCCGATGCCATTGTCAGCGCCCAGGGTCGTGCCATCGGCTTGCAGCCAGTCGCCATCTACCACGAGGGTAATGGGATCCTTGTCAAAATCGTGCCTTGAGGTGGAGTGTTTCTCGTTGACCATATCGAGATGGCCTTGCAGCACAACGGTGGGGGCTTTCTCATGACCGGGCGCCGCATTTTTATAGATGACCACATTGCCGACCTTGTCGCGCACCGCCTTGAGTCCGAGCTCTTTGGCCACGCTCATGACATAGTCGCCGATGGCTTTTTCGTCACCAGAACCACGGGGGATTTTGCGAATTTCATCAAAGTATTTCCATAAAGCGGCGGGTTTGAAACCGGATACGACGGACATACGGACCTCCATCCATTAGAGTGGATTATTTTTTATCAAATGTGCCTTTTTCTCTATTCTTGAAAACGCCGGGGAGTTCATGGACTTGCCCGTGCATGCTGATGAAGATGCCGGGTTGCACCATTTTGCAGGCGAAAAGGGCTTCGGTGAAATTCTGCAGGGCGTCCGAGTTCTCAAAACCGAAGGGCTTCATCGCCCCCGTCAGGATGACGGGAATCGAGACCTGCGGCAGATTTTCATAAAGGTACTGCGCGGTGTGTTCCATGGTGTCGGTACCATGGAGGATCAGGATGGGCAGACGGTGTTCGAGGAGGTTTTCGACGGCAAAAAGAATCATCTGCCGGTCCTTGTCGGTCATCTCCAGAGAATCCTTGCAGAGCAGATCATAGCTCTGTACGGTGGTGCCGGGGAGGCGCAGCCGTCCCAACATCTGCTGCAACACCGAGCCGCGGTTGGCCAGGGTGCCGCTTTCCTCATCGTAAATTTTTTCGATGGTGCCACCGGTGGTGATAACAAAGATTTTTTGTTTGCCGCTCTTCATTGAAATTTCCCGTCAAAAGACCCCTTCAATTTAGCAGAAGCTGGTAAAAAAGCAAGCGAATTAATTGCCCGGTTGCCGAATCTCCGGCCATTTTTGCAGATTTTACTTGACATATAGCGTTTTTTTTATTAGTTTTACTTTACGCAAACCGAACTGGTGTTTTCACGCTGGTTCGGTTTGCGTTTTTATTCGGTTTGTCCTGAACGCGGATTGGCGTGCGGAGCAGCGAAACATCAAGATAATAAAGAGGCTTTTTCATGAAACCGATGTATTTGTCCCAGGAGCAGCATGACAAATTAACCCGTGAACTCCAGCATCTCAAACGCGAGGAGCGGCTCAAGGTGATCCGGGAAATCTCCGAAGCGCGCGAAAAGGGCGATTTGAGCGAGAACGCAGAATATCATGCCGCCAAAGAAAAACAGGTTCTCGTTGAACGGAAAATCGCACGCCTCGAGGAGACGCTCTCCCGCGCGCGTATCATGACCGAGGAGATGAAGAACTCCAGCCAGGTGCATGTCGGCAGCCGTGTTCATCTGATCGATGTCACAACCCAGGAAGAGACCGAATACGAACTGGTTCCTACTGCGGAATTTCATACCTATGAAACCGATGCCATCTCGATAGATTCTCCGGTCGGAAAAGCGCTGGTCGGCAAGTCCGTCGAAGACATTGTCGAAATTAAAGTACCCGCCGGCACCATCACCTATCGCGTCAAAAAGATTTCCTGATGCGCAGGTGACTGCCGTATCTGCCCACTCTCGGCCTGACATTGTGACGATGTCAGGCTTTTTTTGCTTTTGGTAACTTGTCGATTGCTTTTTAAGCAAAAGGGCAATAAATTGCAAAGTGAGTAACCTGCTCGCCCTGCAACGATTCCGGTTAATCCGGGTTGGGGAGTTACTTTTTTGTAATAATGGACTGTAATTTGCATCTCTAAAGCAGCAGTATTTTAGCCCCTCTATTTAACCAGTGTAATTATAATATATTAAAGCACTGTCGCGAAGAACGCCGCATGCATTTTTTTCAAGGAGAATGTCGTAAAATGAAACAGATGCCATGTTCTGAAACAAGCCAGATTCGGATCATCCTGATGGCACTCATGGTAGTACCTGCGTTGATCTTCGCCCAGGTCTTCGATACAACGCCGCCGCGCATCGCTCATCAGCCGGTCAAATTGGGGCGGAGTGGGCGGAGTCTGCCGGTTGTCGCCCACATCAGCGACAACTCCGGGATCAAGTCGGTGATCCTGCACATGCAGTACGACGGGCAGGTCGTGGAAAGTGAAATGATCGCTGCAGCGGGAGGAGAAAGCACGCCGGTCACCATCCAGACCAGAGAGAGCGTGACTGTTTACTCCGGCCCCGGTGAATCCTATAAAAACATCGGTACCCTGCCGGCCGGCGCGCAGGTCGATGTGACCCTGGTCCGTTCACCTTACTATCGCATTCACACCGCCAATGGCCTGGTGGGCTACATCCCGGCCGCATCCGCGGATATCGTGGAGACCGGCCAGGCGTATCGCGCGACGATCCCGGCTGAAGGGAGCACTGCGGCCAAATTTTCCTATCAGATCAGCGCCCTGGATGATTTCGGCAATGAGAGCCGGACGGCTATCACACCGATCCGCTTCATCAGCGCAGAAGAGATCGCCCGCATGCAACAGGGTATGAGCGGCGGGCGGACGGAGATGGATAAACAGGCCGGGTCGTCCACGACGGCATCGCCAACAACGGATCAGGCGCCGCAGAAACGGACAACGGCGCGCGGCGCATCCAAACCAGTTTATAAAAAACCGGTGTTCTGGATCGTCACCGCAGCGGTTGGCGGGGGTGCCTATTATTTTCTCAGTGGGGATGAGGACAAAAGTTCCTCCAGAAAGGGAACGGTTGATATCGTCGTCGGCTGGTAAATAGCGCGCGAGTATGGCAGCAAAAGACTTTTGTTATGGGAGTGACAGCATGCACGGAATGAATCGCGTTTTACTTTTTATGGTCATCACAGGTTTGACCCTCTGGGCTTTGGCTTGCGAAAAACCGATGAGCGTCGCGCCGGCCGCGGAAGAGCAGGCGGAAGTGACGGCAGCCTTTTCCTTGCCCAGGATGAGCACCACTGCGCCATTGAGCAAGATCGTCATCACCGTCACCGGGACGGATATGGACACGCTGAGAAATGAAGTATTGGTCACAGAAGCCGGCCTGGTGCGCGCCAGCCTCACGGTACGCGCCGGGAAAAAACGCATTTTTGATGTGGCCGCATATCAGAATAATGTCGCCATCCTCGCCGGGCGCGACAGCCTCGATGTGGTCGCCGGCAAAAAAACAGAACTCGCCATGAAACTGGGTTTTCTCGTCCCGGCACTCTCGCTGACCCCCGTGGACACCTCCGTCACCAAAACCCATACGTTCACTGTGTATATCGTGGCGCACCATGTCGACAGCCTGTGCACCATCGGCACCAAACTGCTGTTTGATCCGGCCAGGCTTCAGGTCGTGGACTTGGGCCGGGAAGATGACTTTCTCATGAAAAACGGCGGCGCCGTGACACAACTTTCATTCAGCAAAGACAATACGGCCGGCGAGGTCAAACTGGTGCTGGGCATTTTCCCGGCCTCCAAATCCGTCAGCGGTGAAGGCCGCGTCGCGCGCGTCGTTTTCAAAGCCCATGAGGGCCCCACGGCTGACCTGAATCTTTTACTCCATGCCAGCGGCGACGGCGATCTCGGCATGTTCGACAAACACGCCAACAGCATGACGGCTTATGCCCTGGGGAGCCATATCCGCATTCCATGACGAGGACCCAGGTCTGCCGATCGTGTACCCGATGGGCAGATGCAAGCGGCGCTCCACGAACGGTCAAGGTTCTAAATGAGAGAATTGTTTATGAAAAATGAACGGCTTGTACAAGCGACATGGATTTTATTGATCATCACGCTCCTCGGCGGGGCCGCGTTCGCGCAAGGAGCGGTCACCACCCTGGACACCACCATCTCTTTCACCTATGGCCCGCCGCCCATCGAGAGCGACTGGCTGCGGGTGGTCGTCCCCCTGACGCCCACGGCTTTCGGTCTTCCCCAGGATAAATTTTTTCAAATTCTGTCCAATGTGCAGCAGTTCCGCATCTGCACCGAGATGAGTAACGCGAGGGACGTCGGCTGTATCGACAGCGTGCGCATCGGCGATCGCTACCTCTCGGAATTCACCTCGGGTCTCGATGGCTGGGGGGTCGCCGGCGACGGAACGCTGGAATGGAAGAGCGGCGGCGGGGTTCCCGGCGGATATCTGCAAATCAGCGATTGGGGCAGCGGAGACTATCATTGGGCGGTGGCGCCGCGTAAATGGATGGGCGACTGGACGGCCCTGATCGGCAGCAATATCGTTTTCTATATGCAGACGACCTCGCCCGACTATCCCGCCATCATCGAGATCAGTTCGGTCGAGAGCAATCAAATGATCCTCAGCGCCTCACCGCTGATCGTGCCCCTGGGCGGTTCCAGTGAATTGCAGGTCTCCCTGCCTGACCCCGCCCCCACCGATGTCGTGGTCTATCTCGACTCGTCGGCTCCCGGCTGCCTGCAGGTGCAAGAGGCGGTCACCATTCAACGGGGCAGACAGTCTGTGACGCTCAATGTGAACTGCACAGAGTCCTCCGAGGTGGGGTGCAGCGCCGTCATAGAGGCCTGGGCCGAAGGCTACGCCACCGGCCGCCTCACCCTCACAGTGGGCAAAGCCAGCGGCGCTGCGCTGGCAGCCGTGCTGGAGGGATATGTCACGGATGCCATCACCAAAATGGGCCTTCCGGGTGTTTTCGTGAGCATCGCCGGACGCTCGGCCGTCACAGATGCCGCCGGCAGATACCGCATTGAATCCATTCCCACCAACGTGATTCTCGCCAATTTTTCCGGCGAGCCGCGCTCCGGCAAGACGCCCCTCCTGGTTCATTTCACCGATCTCTCCAGCATCGCCAGCTATACGCTCGTTGCAACCGCCGAGGGATACATGGGCACGGAGTTTAATCTCTCCTTCGTCGAGGGAGAAACCAAAACCAAAAGCTTTTCGATGACCCCCATCATCGAACCCGGAGAAATGCGTCTGGTTTTGAATTGGGGCGCACAGCCGCGCGATCTCGACCTTCATCTCCGCACGCCGAATGTGGAAGGGCATGCGCACGAAATCTATTGGGATAACCGCGGCAACATCTCCAATCCCCCCTATGTCTATCTCGATGCCGATCATCAGGAAGGCTATGGACCTGAAACCATCACCATCTCCAAACTCCATCCCGGCACCTACCGCTGCTTTGTCGAAAACTATTCGACCATACCCGCCCTCAATGCGTCACGGGCGGAGGTGCAAATATACACGGCCGATGGATTGCTGCAGACCGTGACGGCGCCAACAGCCGGCGAGGGATTGTTCTGGTATGTATGTGACCTCGACGGCGCCACCGGCGCGGTCACCGTGCGTAATATCATTCAACAACCGGCGCCCGGCGCGGCCCTGGCCTCTGAACGCCCGGAAAAGAAGAGGGCCGATCAACTGGCAGCGCAACAGGGGACGATCGTCTCCTGGGCCTGGGATTTCGACAACGATAATCTCATCGATTCCTACGAAAAAAATCCCTCTTTCACCTATCATAAACCCGGCTATTATACCGTCAAATTGCGCGTATCCGACGGCTCCCGGGAGTATCTGGTGACCAAGGAGAGCTATATCTATGTGCAACCGGCCATCGTCACCGATGTCTCCTGGTCGCGCCAGAACAGCCATGTCGTCAATGACCTCCATGCTGTTTTTGCGGTGGATACGCTGCACGCCTGGGCGGCCGGCGCCGATGGCGCCATGCTGCGGACGCAAAACGGCGGGGCAACCTGGACCTCCGACTTTATCGCCAGCCAGTTCACCCTGTTCGATCTCCATTTCATCGACGCCGAACGGGGCTGGGCGGTTGGACAGGACAGCAAGGGCAATTCGGTCATATTCAAGACGGTCAATGGCGGCGCGAATTGGACCCGCATGCTGAGCAGCAGCAGCGCCAGATTGCTGGCCAACGACATGGTCAGTCCCGGCACCGGCTGGAATGTCGGTCAGGATGGCAAAATTGAAAAAACCATGGATGGCGGTTCGACCTGGACGCAGCAGTACACCGGCATGGCGGCAACGCTGCGCGGCGTGTTTTTCCTCGATGCCGATAAAGGCTGCGCCGTGGGCGATAATGGCACGGTCTTGCGCACCAGCGACGGCGGCGTCAACTGGCAATTGATGACCAGTGGCATCAGCTCGCGAATCAACGACGTCGCTTTCGTGAACGAAAATCTCGGCTGGGCGGTGACCTCCGACGGCAAGGTTCTGGCGACGGTCAACAGTGGCGCCACCTGGAGCGCCAAATCCATATCCTCCGTATCGCTGAACGCGATTGTTTTTGACAACACCTATTTTGGCTTCATTGCCGGCGCCAACGGCAAGCTATTCAAGACCTACGACGGCGGCGACACCTGGACGGAAGATGCCAGTGGCGTCACAACGGCACTCAATGCCCTGTACATCATCAACAGCACCTGCGCCTGGAGCGTCGGCGATCAGGGCGTCATTCTGCGGCTGCAGCGTGGCGTCCTGCGGCCGAATCCGGTTACCCATCTGACCGCGACAGCCACCGGTCCCCATTCAATTTTCCTGACCTGGAACAATCCCGCGGAAGGCGATTTTGCCGGCATGAGGCTGCTGCGCAAAACCGGGGGTTACCCGGAGGGCGTTGCCGATGGAACCCTCGTCTACAACGGCACCGGGAGCAGCGTCACCGATACACCGTTGAACACCACCACCACCTACTATTACACCGCCTTCGCTTACGACGCAGCGGGACGCTACTCGATGGTGGGCGCCACTTCGCGCGCTTATGCCACCACCGGCGAGAGTTTTCATCTCTATGGCTATACCGTCACCGTGAGCAGCATCGATGCCGCGGGATTCCCGCAGGTGAAATCGTTTGTGTCGGTGGTCGATTCGGCGACGCTGGAACCGGTCACCGGACTCACCAGTGCCCATTTTGGCGTTCGCGAAGATGGCACGGTCGAATCGCCGCTAACCGTTGAAACCGTAAGCACTTCCTCCGGCGCCAAAGCGGACATCGTCTTCGTCTTCGACACCACCGGCAGCATGGGCGATGAAATATCCGGCCTGAAGAACCGGGCATCAGCCTTCGCCGATGCCCTGGCTGCCAAAGGCATCGACTACCGCCTGGCACTGGTGACCTATGGCGATACAGTGGATAAAGTCCATGACTTTACCACCAACATCAACA
This sequence comes from bacterium UBA2214, assembly GCA_002327255.1. Classification (GTDB taxonomy): domain Bacteria; phylum Zhuqueibacterota; class Zhuqueibacteria; order Residuimicrobiales; family Residuimicrobiaceae; genus UBA2214. The sequence goes on from DCUM01000176.1 coordinate 34,346, forward strand.
CCTTCAAAAGTTGGATCAACGCACTGGTCGCATCCGGGGGTGGCGATACCAAAGAGAATTCTCTCGAAGGCCTGGCGAGCGCCAGCGCGCTCGATTTCCGCGCCGTAAGCCAGCGCATCGCCATTCTCATCACCGACGCCGATTATCATGAGGCCGGCGAAAGCGGTGGCGGCACGACCGCCTATACCACCGAGAGTATGACCGCGCTCCTCAAAGAGAAACGCATCATGTGCAATGTGGTCGGCCCCGACTATCCGCAATTTCACCAGCTGGCAGAAGGCAGCGGCGGGCTCTTTTACAACATCACCAGTGATTTCCAGGCCGTCATCGACCGGCTGAGCACGGTGCTCTCCTCTCAGTACGTCGTGACCTATACCACCCACAACAAGGCGCACAACAACACCTGGCGCAACGTGCTCTTCACCGTGGCGCAGGGGCTCAAGGGCGGTTGGGACAGCGGCAAGTATTTCATCGCCGGCGAAGTGCCCAATGTCAGGTATTTCGCTGCCGTCGCCGTCGGCTTTGATCGCATCCTGTGCTACTGGGACAGAAGCGACAGCAGCCTCACAGCAGGTCTTCGTGTGCTCCGCAAGGTGGGCGGCTGGCCCGCCTCGCACCATGACGGCCAGGTCGTCTATGAGGGCGACGGAGATTACTTTTTCGATGCGGGGTTATCGCCCGAGACGGTTTATTACTACCGGGCGTTCGCCTACAACAGCAGCGGGCAATATGCAGCGCCTTCGGAGAAGGCGCAGGACTGGGAGCGCACCTGGGCTTTCTGGAGCAGCGCGGGCTGGAAGTCACAGCCCAGCGGGATCAGCAACAACCTCTATGCGGTGTGCGCAGCCGACAGCGTCACGGTATGGGTCGCCGGTGAAAACGGCGCCGCGGCGCGCTCCGTCAATGGCGGGGCATCATGGGAATCCCGCTCCATTTTGAGCAAATACGATGTCTATGATCTCGATTTTCATGATCAGGTCACCGGTTGGCTCGTCGGACAGCAGGATGAGGACAAGGGACTGGTCATGAAAACCGGCAGCGCCGGCATTTCGTGGACGGCCTGGCCCACCACTTCCGGCAAGACATTGTACGCCAACTGCATGGTCACCGATCAGATCGGATGGAACGCCGGCAAACTGGGCATCATCGAAAAGACCGTGGATGGCGGCGCGCACTGGACGACGCAGTACAGCTCGGCCGACAAGACCTTCCGGGATGTCTCCTTCGTCAATACCAGCACGGGATGGGTGGTTGGCGACGGGGGCCTGATTCTGAAAACCGTCGACGGCGGCGCGACCTGGACGGTGCAAAACAGCGCTGTCACCGCTTCCATCAGGGGGGTCCATTTCTACAACGATGAAATGGGCTGGGCGGTCGCCCATGATGGCAAGATCCTGCAGACCTGGAACGGCGGCGCGTCCTGGGAGCATAAAACCGTCAGCGACCTCGCCCTGCTGGATGTCCATTTCGCCGATGTCGCCAATGGTATCGCCGTCGGACAGGGCGGCCGTATTTACGCCACCCATGATGCCGGACTCAGCTGGACGCGGGTCGAATCCGGGGTGACCGTGAATCTCAATGCCGTCTACCTCGTCAACGGTTATACCGGCTGGATCGTCGGGGATGCCGGAACCATCCTGAATATCGGCGGCAGCCGCAGCGATTTAGCAGGCTACACGGTCACGGTGAACAGCGTGGACGCGGATGCCTTCCCGGTTGTTAAAACCTTCGTCTCGGTTGTGGATGCCGGCGCGCGCACCGCCGTCGCCGGCCTCAGCAGCGATCAGTTCAAGCTGCGTGAGGATGGCACCTTGCAGAGCCCGATCAGCGTCGAAATGGTCACCTCCGGTTCCGGTGCCCGGGCGGACATCGTCTTCGTCTTTGACGTCACCGGCAGCATGGGCGATGAGATCGCCGGCCTGAAAGCGCGCGCCCAGGCCTTCGCCGACGCCCTGGCCGCCAAGGGGATCGACTACCGCCTCGGGCTGGTCACTTTCAGCGATGTGGTGGAGGAAGCGCACGATTTCACCGCGGATGTGGCTGAATTCAAAGCCTGGATCGATGGATTGCGGGCATCCGGTGGCGGCGATACCAAGGAAAACGCCCTGGAGGGTCTGGCGCGCGCCGCCAGGCTGAGTTTTCGTACCACTTCGCAAAAAATGCTCATTCTGATTACCGATGCCGACTATCACGAAGCGGGCGAGAGCGGAGGCGGCACGACCACGTACACGACGGAAACCATGATCGATCTGCTGCAGACCCGGCATCTGATCACCCATGTCGTCGGCCCCAACCTGATTCAGTTCCAGGAATTGGCCGACAAGACCAGAGGCATCTGGTTCAACATCACCTCCGATTTCAGTGCGATCATCGAATCGATCGGCGCCATCCTCTCTTCGCAGTATGTCATCACCTATACCAGCAGCCGGCCGGCACCGGACAACAGCTGGCGTCAGGTGGCTGTCATCGCCGAAAAGGAGAGCAAGGGAGGCTATGATATCGGACGCTATTATGTCGGCGGCTCGAGACTGGTCATCGATCCCGCGACGATCATCGGCATCAACGGCGCCGAATTTACGCTGCAGATCAAAGTCGAATCGATTCTCGATCTCGGACTGGTGCATTTCGCCCTGACCTTCGACAGCGCCAAAGTGCAATACCTCGGTCATGAGAAGGGTGATTTTCTCAAACAGGGCGGTGCCGGCGAACCGATACTGATCATCAATGCGACCATGGCCGGCGTGGTGGATGCCTCTTTGACCCGCAGCGGCACCACCACAGGCGCCAGCGGAAACGGCACGCTGCTCTCCATGCGTTTCAGGATCAAAACCGCCGATTGCAGCAGCAATCTGGTGCTGAGTTCGGTCGATTTGCGCAAACCTGACAATACAGCGCTGCCCGTCACCCGTGCGGGCGCACGCATTGAAGCCGCGATTACGGCGGGTCTGGTCGGTGATCTCGATAATGATCTCGACATCGACTTGCGGGATTTCACCCTGCTTTCCTCCTACTGGCAGCCGGTCCATGACGGCCGTGGCGACATCGGTCCGGCAAGCGGCACAGTGCCCATGCTGACGCCGCTCCGCGATGGTGTGGTGAATTTCGAGGACCTCTTCGTTTTCACGCGGATGTGGAACTGGTATCAGACGCGTTCCAGCACCGGCGCGGCGCTGGCGAAAAGCAGCGCCCACCTCTCCTGGCGGGTGTCGCCCATGGCGGATGGGTCGCGGCATTATCTCTGCGAGTTGCAGGGCAGCGACGTCGCTTCTCTCGGCATGGCGCACCTGCGCATCCGCTATCATCCGGATGAGATGGGCGTCGTTACGGTCGAACCGGGAGAACTCTGGAATGGCAAGGAGGCCGAGACGGTCTGTTTCGTGGAGCCCATGACGGGCGCGGGGGTTGTCGATATCGCCCTGGCGCGCCTCGGCAAAGGCAAGAGTTCGCCGCAAGTTGCCGGCACGGGCGGCCTGATTCGTCTGGTGATCGAGGATCGCGGGCGCGGGGGCGATTATCTCTGGCAAATGGAAGCACTGGATCTGCGCTCGGGTCACGGCGTGCAACTCGCAGCGAATGCGCCCGCAGCGGGAACCCTGCGGTTGCAGGAACTGCCCAGCCACTTCACCTTGTCGCAGAACTATCCCAATCCATTCAACGGTCAGACCGAGTTCCGGTTCAGCGTTGCGGCGGCGGCCAAGGTGCGCATTACCATCCTCAATATCCTCGGTCAGCCGGTGCGCACCATCGTCGACGAACAGCTCTCCGCGGGAACCTATCGTCACACCTGGGATGGGCGTAACGACCTGGGACACGAAGTGGTGAGCGGTATCTATCTGATCAGAATGGAAGCGGGCGCTTTCAGGGAACAGCGCAGAATGGCGTTTGTGAAATAAGGAAAATTTTCCGGCAGGATTTGGCAAAAAGGGTGGGCATCAGCCCACCCTTTTTTTTAATTGGCTCAGGTAGGAAATCAACAAAACCCATCCCATCGCAATCAGGACGGCGCCGATCAGTGTCAGGAGCGTCAGGCCATCGCCGACGCGGTTGTTTCTGAGGAACCGACCGAGTTTGACCCACGTTTTGCCATATCCCCAGTAGAGAATATGCAGACGTCCCCAGATGATGAGGACGCCGGCCAAATTGAGGAGAATGCCCGGTACCAGCTTGATCATGTTTTGATTTTCTTCGTCACTTGTTCCAGGCGTTCTTTGGCTTCCTTTTTATGCGCTTCATCGTTGAACGCGGTGACGGGCGCGGAGAGCGCCAGTTCGTATTGCGCTTTTGCCTCGGGATAGCGTTTCAGCTCTTCGTAGGTTATTCCCAGCTCGAGATAGTGGTTGCAGTACCCGGGTTTCAGGGAAATGGCTTTGGAGAAGAATTCGATGGCCTTGTCATTGCTGGCGGGCGGCAGTCCGCCGTAAAGCACCTTGGCGAACATCTTGAGGACGCCGCTGAGGTTGGACACTTCGCGGTTCCAGCGCGCCAGGACATGCAGGGCGATGTCGTTGCCGGGATCCAGGGCAATGGTCTTTTCCGCTTCTGATTTTACTTCCTTGGAGAGTTCCACTTTTTTCTTGCCGCCTTCCATCAAGGCGACGCGGCCGACGGCGATGGCGAGGGCCAGATGCGCCATGGGATCATCGGGGCATTGTTTGATGGCTTTGCGGGCGAATTTTTCGCCCTCATAATAGTTGGTGCGCTGAACCTCTTTCACCGCGACTTCTCCGAGATCGACAAAAGTACGGGAGACTTTCCAAATGGCCTCACAATGCGTCGTATCCGCTTTATAGGCCATCTGATAATGTTTGAGGGCCAGCGTATTGTCAAATTTGGCTTGCGCTGCATTTCCCTGCGCCAGATAATCGGCGACCGGACTCTGCGCAAAGGCGACGACGGTGGTCATCAACAACAT